>NZ_JAUQTA010000001.1:1312241-1640302 GCF_030580915.1 Nocardioides jiangxiensis | reverse complement strand
CGAGCTCGGTGCGGTCGAGCCAGGCCGTGTCGACCTCGGCGTCGCGGAAGGCGTCGGACGCGGCGAGGTGCCGCAGGAAGCCGGTGTTGGTGGTCAGCCCGAGGACCACCGTGTCGTCGAGGGCCGCCACGAGGGTCCGGCGGGCCTCCTCGCGGTCCGTGCCCACGGCGATGACCTTGCCGAGCATCGGGTCGAAGCCCGTGCCGACGACCTGCCCCGACGCGAGGGCGTGGTCGACACGCACCCGTGCCCCCTCGCCCGAGGCGCCGAGACGGGGCTCGTGCCGCGCCGAGACGGGGCTCGTGCCGCGCCGAGACGAGCCTCGTGCCGAGACGGGCCTCGTGCCGGGCCAGCTGACGTAAGTCGCGGTGCCGGCCTGCGGGAGGAAGCCGCCCCAGGCGTCCTCGGCGTACACCCGGGCCTCGATGGCGTGGCCCTCGACGGTCACGTCGTCCTGCGTGAACCCGAGCGGCTCGCCGTCGGCGATCCGGAGCTGCAGGGCGACCAGGTCGAGGCGCTCACCGCGGACCCGGACCACCTCCTCGGTCACCGGGTGCTCGACCTGGAGGCGCGTGTTCATCTCCAGGAAGTACGCCGCTCCGCTGGCCGCGTCGAGCAGGAACTCGACCGTGCCGGCCCCCTGGTAGCCCACCTGCCGCGCGAGGGCGACGGCGCTGGTCGTGACGAGGGTCCGCTGGGCCTCGGTGAGCGTCGGCGCGGGTGCCTCCTCGAGGACCTTCTGGTGCCGGCGCTGCGGAGAGCAGTCGCGCTCGAAGAGGTGGACGACGTTGCCGCGGGTGTCACCGAAGACCTGGACCTCGATGTGGCGGCCGCGCTCGACGTACTTCTCGATGAGGAGGGTGTCGTCGCCGAACGCCTTGGCGGCCTCCCGAGCCGCGGCCTCCATCGCCGCCGGGAGCTCGTCCGCACGGCGCACGACCCGCATGCCCTTGCCGCCGCCACCCGCGGCCGCCTTCACCAGGACCGGGCCCCACTCCTGGTCGGGCTCCGCCGTGGCTGCGTCCTCGCCCCGCGGCACCACCGGTACGCCGGCAGCCTCGGCGATCGCGCGGGCACGGTCCTTGCGGCCCATCGCGTCGATGACCTGCGGCTGGGGGCCGACCCAGACGAGGCCGGCCTCCTCGACGGCGCGGGCGAACGCGGCGTTCTCGGAGAGGAAGCCGTACCCCGGGTGGACGCCTGTGGAGGACGGGTCCGCGTTGTCGGTGGCCGCGGCGACGATCGACGCGATGTCGAGGTAGCCCGGCACCTGCACGGCGAGGTCCGCCTCGTGCACGTGCAGGGCGTCGCGGTCCGCCTCGGTGAAGACCGCGATCGTCCGGATGCCCTGGGCGCGAGCGGTGCGGATCACGCGGCGGGCGATCTCGCCGCGGTTGGCGATGAGGAGAGAGTGCATGGGGTTCGGGCTCACATTCGGAAGACGCCGTAGGAGGGTGCCTCGACCGGGGCGTGCGAGGCCGCCTCCAGCGCGATGCCGAGCACGCGGCGCGTGTCGGCCGGGTCGATGACGCCGTCGTCCCACAGGCGTGCGGTCGAGTAGTACGCCGAGCCCTGCTCGTCGTACATCGCGCGGATGGGGGCCTTGAAGGCCTCCTCGTCCTCACTGCTCCAGGCGTTGCCGGCGGCCTCGATGCCGTCGCGCTTCACGGTGGCGAGGACCGATGCGGCCTGCTCCCCACCCATCACGGAGATGCGCGCGTTCGGCCACATCCACAGGAAGCGCGGGTCGTAGGCGCGCCCACACATGCCGTAGTTGCCCGCGCCGAAGGAGCCGCCGATGACGACGGTGAACTTCGGCACCGTCGAGCAGGCGACGGCCGTGACCAGCTTCGCGCCGTCCCGCGCGATGCCACGGTTCTCGTACTCCTTGCCCACCATGAAGCCGGTGATGTTCTGGAGGAAGAGCAGCGGGATCCGGCGCTGGTTGCAGAGCTCGATGAAGTGCGCCCCCTTGAGGCTCGACTCGGAGAAGAGGATGCCGTTGTTGGCGACGATGCCGACCGGGTGGCCGTGGATGTGGGCGAAGCCGCAGACGAGCGTCTCGCCGTAGAGCTTCTTGAACTCCTGGAAGCGGCTGCCGTCGACGATCCGCCGGATCACCTCGCGCACGTCGTACGGCTGGCGGGTGTCGGTCGGCACGACGTCGTAGAGGGTCTCGGGGTCGAGGAGAGGTTCCTCGACGGGTTCGACGTCCCACGGCGTCGGCACGCCGCCGGCGCGCTGGGGGAAGGTCGCGACGATCTCGCGCAGGATGTCGAGTGCGTGCTCGTCGTCCTCGGCCAGGTGGTCTGCGACACCCGAGGTGCGGGCGTGGACGTCACCGCCACCGAGCTCCTCCGCGGTCACCACCTCGCCGGTCGCGGCCTTCACCAGCGGCGGGCCACCGAGGAAGATCGTGCCCTGGTTGCGGACGATGACGGTCTCGTCGGACATCGCCGGGATGTAGGCGCCACCCGCGGTGCAGGAACCCATGACCGCAGCGATCTGCGGGATGCCACGCGCGCTCGCGTTGGCCTGGTTGAAGAAGATCCGGCCGAAGTGCTCACGGTCCGGGAAGATCTCGTCCTGCATCGGGAGGAAGCCGCCACCCGAGTCGACCAGGGCGATCGCCGGCAGGTGGTTCTGCGCGGAGACGGCCTGCGCGCGCAGGTGCTTCTTCACCGTCATCGGGTAGTAGGTGCCGCCCTTGACCGTGGCGTCGTTGGCGATGACCACGCACAGCCGGCCGGAGACGCGTCCGATGCCGGTGACGATGCCGGCGCTGCCCGCCTCGAAGTCGTAGACGCCGTCGGCGGCCAGCGGGCTGAGCTCGAGGAACGGGCTGCCGGGGTCGAGCAGCCGCTCGACGCGCTCACGGACCAGCAGCTTGCCGCGCTCGGTGTGCCTGGCCCGCGCGGACGCGGAGCCACCGGCACCGCCGGCGCGGACGGCGGCCAGGCGCTCGCGCAGCTCAGCCGTCAGCTCACGGAGGGTGGGAGAGGTCGTCACTCCGTCAGGTTAGCGATCATTAACCTTCTCGACCACTACCCTGTCGCCATGGCCGGCACCCGACGCGACGAGATCCTGCAGATCGCGGCGACCCTCTTCGCGCGCCGCGGCTACCACGGCGTCTCGGTCGCCGAGCTCGGCAAGGCCTGCGGCACCAGCGGGCCCGCCCTCTACAAGCACTTCGCCTCCAAGGAGGCGATGCTCGCCGAGATGCTCGTCGGCACCAGCGACGAGTTGCTGCGCGTGGGCCGCTCGCGCTCCCGCGACGCCGCGACCCCGCACGAGGCGATCAGCCGCCTCGTCGACTGGCACATCGACTTCGCGCTGCGGCACCGCGCACTCATCGTGGTCCAGGACCGCGACTGGTCCTCGCTGCCCGACGACGCACGCGAGCAGGTCCGTTCCGTCCAGCGGAAGTACGTCGAGCTCTGGGCGAGGCAGCTCCGGGGCACGCAGCCGACTCTCAAGCCGGTCGAGGCACGCGCACGGGTCCACGCGGCGTTCGGGCTGCTGAACTCCACCCCGCACAGTGCCCTGCTCCCCGACGACGCGATGCGGTCGACCCTGCGCGAGATGGCGTTGCGCGCGCTCGGCGTCGTGGGCTGACTGCGAGGATCGCGGCATGAGCGAGACCCCTTCCGCGCGCTGGTTCGACGAGTGGACCGAGGCACAGCGGACCGAGTACGCCGACCGCTTCCGCAAGCTCGCGGCGAGCGGCACCGACATCGACGGCGAGGCCCGGATGGTCGACGCGATCGCCGGGCGCGGGTCGCGGATCCTCGACGCCGGGTGCGGCGCCGGGCGGCTCTCGGCGTACCTGGCGGCGCACGGGCACGAGGTGCTCGGTGTCGACATCGACCCGCTCCTGGTCGCGGCGGGCCGCGAGCTCTATCCCGGGCTCCCGCTGCAGGAGCTGGACCTGCGCGATGTCTCGCCGGCGCTGGGCTCCTTCGACATCGTGGCGAGCGCCGGCAACGTCATGGTCTACCTCGAGCCGGGCTCGGAGCGATCCGTCCTGGAGGCACTGGCCTCGGTGCTGCGGCCCGGCGGGCGTGCGGTCTTCGGGTTCGCGACCGACCGCGCCTACACCCACGACCAGCTCGACCTCGACGCGGCGAGCGTCGGCTGGACCAGGGAAGCCCGGTGGGCGACCTGGGAGCTCGACCCGTTCAGCACCGACGCGACCTGGGCGGTCAGCCTCTACCGGGGGTGAGCCAGGCCGGGAGGCCAGCAGCGACGCGCGTCCCCACCCGTCCAGCGTCCCGTCGAGCGCAGGCGTCAGCCGAGCTCCTCGAGCAGCCGCGCGGCGCGCTCCGCCGCCTCGCCCGCGACGTCGAGATCGACCTCCTCGTCGCTGACCGGCTCACCACCGAAGCCGGCCCCCGCGACAGCGGCCACCTCGGCCAGCAGGTGGTCGCGCGGCAGGCCGCGCAGCGCCAGCAGGACGAAGGGGTCGGCGTCGAAGAGCCAGGCCAGCTGGGCCAGGACGGCCAGGGCGTGGGGGGCAGGGCTGCACCCACGCGCCGCAGGTGCAGGAGCAGTCGACCTCCTCGGGAAGGAGGGCGACCCCCGCCTCCTCCGCGTGCTCGGCGAGGTCTGCCGGCAGGTCGCCGGCGAGCAGCGCGGCCAGCCGTCCGGAGGAGGCGGCCACGACCTCCACCAGCGCGGTCCGGTCCGCGGCGTCGAGGACGGGGACGATCACCGAGCACGCGACCAGCTCGTCCACGTCGACGACCGGCGCGCCGACCGACCGCGCGCGCCCCGAGGCACCGGTGCGCACGGCTGCCAGCACCCGCCCCCCGTCGACGTCGATCGCACCCACGGCACCGGAGCGCGCGAGACGCCAGCCGGCGGCCACGTCCGCGTCGTCGTACGCCGTGTCCTCGACCGTCCGGAGCCAGACCCGGCCCCACCAGGTGGCCGCGCGCACGCCTCCGCGCCGCGCCGGGAACGCGGGGTGCCTCATGGACGGGGCCTCAACTCGACGAGGTCGCGCAGCTCTGCGTCGGACAGCTCCGTCAGGGCGCTCTCTCCGCCGCTGAGCACCGACTCGGCCAGCGACCGCTTCGCCGCCAGCAGGGCGGCGATCCGCTCCTCGATCGTGCCCTCGGCGACGATCCGGTGCACCTGCACGGGCTTCGTCTGGCCGATCCGGTAGGCGCGGTCGGTGGCCTGCTCCTCCACGGCGGGGTTCCACCAGCGGTCGACGTGGACGACGTGGTCGGCGCGGGTCAGGTTGAGGCCGGTGCCGCCCGCCTTGAGCGAGAGGACGAAGACCGGCACCTCGCCGTCCTGGAAGCGCGCGACCATCGCCGCCCGCTCGGCCACCGAGGTCGACCCGTGGAGGAACTGGTGCGGCACCCCGGCCTTCGTCAGGTGCGCCTCGAGCAGCCGGCCCATGGCGACGTACTGCGTGAAGAGCAGGACGGCGCCGTCCTCGGCGAGGATCGTGCCGAGCAGCTCGTCGAGCAGGTCGAACTTCTCCGACCGGCCGGTCAACCGCGGGTTGGCCTGCCGCAGGTAGTGCGCAGGGTGGTTGCAGATCTGCTTGAGGCCCGTGAGCATCGCGAGCACGAGCCCGCGACGTGTGTCCGGGTCGGCCCGTTCGATGCGCTCCATCGAGTCGCGGACGAGCGCCTCGTAGAGCACCGTCTGCTCACGGGTCAGGCCGACCAGGTGGTCGGTCTCGGTCTTGGGCGGCAGCTCGGGGGCGACGCCGGGATCGGACTTGCGGCGCCGCAGCACGAACGGACCGACCAGGTCGGCGAACCGCGCCGTCACCCCGGGGTCGACACCCGACTCGATCGGCTGCGCCCACGCCTTGCGGAAGGCGTTGCGCGACCCGAGCAGGCCGGGCGTCGCCCAGTCGAGGATCGCCCACAGCTCGGTCAGCTCGTTCTCGATCGGCGTGCCGGTCAGCGCGACCCGGGCGGCCGACGGGATCGTGCGCAGCGCCCGCGCGGTCGTGGTGGCGGGGTTCTTGATGTGCTGCGCCTCGTCGGCCACGACCAGGTCCCAGTCGACCTGCGCGAGGTCCGCTGCCGCGTTGCGCATCGTCCCGTACGTCGTGAGCACGAAGCCGTGGGCGCCGGCGAGGTCGCGGGCCCCGCCGTGGAAGCGGCGTACGGCGACCCCGGGGGCGAAGCGCCGGATCTCGGCCTCCCAGTTGGCCAGCAGCGACGTCGGGCAGACCACGAGCGTGGGCGCTGCCGCGGCACGGTGCAGGTGTAGCGCGATCACCTGGAGGGTCTTGCCGAGACCCATGTCATCGGCGAGGCAGGCACCCAGCCCGAGGGAGGTCAGCTCGGCGAGCCAGGTCAGGCCGTGGCGCTGGTAGTCGCGCAGCGCGGCGTCGAGCCCGGCGGGCGCCTCGACCGGGGGGCGGGTGGCGGCGCCGACAAGCTGCGCCCGCACCTTCTCCAGGGTCGCCCCGATCGCGACGCCGACCGGGCGCTCGTCGACCTGCACGACACCCGACAGGGCCGCGGCGACGGCGACGGGAGCCGGCACGGTGCGGACCAGCCGCTTCCTCGCCTTCCGTGCGATCTCGGGATCCACCACGATCCACTGGTCACGCAGCTTGATCACCGGGGCCGCGGCGCTCGCCAGCTGGTCCATCTCGTCGTCGGTCAGCGGCTCGCCCGCCAACGAGATCCGCCAGTTGAACGCGAAGAGCTTCTCGGTGCCGAAGGGGCTGTCCTGCAGCGCCTCCTCGCGCTGGCTCCCGTCGCCACCCTCGCCCGAACGGCGCACCCGCTGTGCCGGCTCGAGCACCGTCGAAGCGACCAGGTCGCGGCCCAGGACGCGCGGCCAGAGCACGTCGACACCGATCTCGCGCAGGGCTCCGACGCCGTCGGTCAGCAGGGAGACCAGCTCGTCGGTGTCGAGCGTGATCTCGTCGGGAACCCGCAGCTCCTGGAGCCGGTGCAGCACCGGCCACGCCTCAGCCGCTGCCCGCAGCGCGACCCCTGTGTGAGCGACCGCCCGCGGACCGAAGCCGCTCGCGAGCCGGTCGGTCCAGAGCAGTGACGCGTCGCAGAGGTGAAGGGGGTTGCGCTCGTCGTGGACCTGGAGCACCAGGCGCACCGCACCGCAGACGAGCTCCTCCTCCGCAGCCTCGACGCGCAGCGACAGCGAGACCAGGTTGGGGCGCTCGTCGGGCACGGGGCCCCCGTCGGCACGGATCCTCGCGAGGCGCTCCGCGAGCCGCGCCTGGAACGCCTCCGGGTCTCCCCGGCGCGTGGAACGCCGTGCACCTCCCGGACGCAGGCCGGGACCGGTCGAGCCGCCCGCGTCCGGGCCCGCCACGAGCGAGGCAGCGGACCCGGACGGAGCCGAGCGCGGCATGGCATCGACGACCGCCGCGATCACCCGCCGGGCCAGCCCCTCGGCGGCAGCGGCGTCCATCCCCTCGTGGGCGCGCGACTCCGCGAGGCGGGCCAAGCGGTCCTCCTCGTCCGCAGCCAGCTCGGCCGGCTGCCACCACGGTCCGTCCGGAGACGGCTCGAAACGACCGTCGGCGACCAGCCGCATGCCCAGCACGACGGCGCCGCCGATCAGCCCCACCGACCCGTGCGCACTGTCGTCGACCCGCGCGCGCGTGAGCACCGGCAGCGCGGCGCGGATCGGCAGCTCGACGGTGCGGGGTGAGGCCGCGTCCGTGAACGCGATGACGCTCTCGCGCGGCGGCTCCCCGAGCCGGAACGACGCCGGGCCGGTGACCGGGACGAACCCCACGCATCCACCCCTCGTCGTACGCACCCGTCGCGTGTGTCGCGACCCGACGCGAGGCTAACGCGCGGCGCCGACAGCCGGTTCCCGGCTCCCCGTGGACCGCCCTAGGGCCGCAGCTCCTCGGGAAGCACCTTGTGCGTGCCGTCGCACCACGGCCGCGCCGCCGACCTGCCGCACCGGCAGACCGCGGAGACGGGGCGAGAGGTGGTGTGCTCGACCCCGTCCTCGTCCGCGACCACGTGCGTGCCCCGCAGGAGCATCGGTCCGCCCGGGCACAGGACGACGTCCGCGCTCATGCCGCATCCCACGTCGCCAGCAGGCGCCGGGCCAGCCGGGCCTCCAGGTCCAGGCAGGTCCACGCGCCGAACCACACGTCGTCCTCCGTGTCCGGCTCCGCGGCGATCAGCGGCTCGCAGACCATCCGCACGGCCAGCTGCTCGTGCACCGCGTCCGCCTCGACGTGCTCCTCGTAGTAGGCACGCATCTCGGCGGGCATCCCGAGGCGCTCCATGCCCTGCGCGATCTGGCGGCAGGGCAGCGAGCTGGTCGCCTCGAACGCCGCCAGGTGGCCGACGCACGCGCCGCGGAGGCGGCGCGTGAGGCCGAACAGGCTCATCGCGTTGTTCTGCTCCAGCACCTCCAGGGGCGCCTCGTCCACGTAGCCACCCTCCCCCGCGTCGAGGCCGAGGGCCGCCATCCCGGCGGCATAGAGGTGCGCGTGCATGCGGTCCGGCCGGCCGCCGCCGTACTCGTCGTACTGGAGCTCGGCGAGGGCTGCCCGCGCCGGTGCCGGCAGCCGCGGGAGCGCGAACGTGAACGGGTCCGCCTCCTTGAGCCGGTAGAGGGACCCGTGCTGGACGAGCTCGACCACCTGGTCGGCGGTGGCCTCGCGCTGCACGAACCGGGCCAGCGACGGGCCGTCGTCCGCGGCGACCATGGCGAAGAACGCCTCCGCAAACCCGCCCTCGTATGCCGGGGGCCCCGGCCACCGCGCGCGCAGCCGCCGCTGCTCCAGCTCGTCCTCGAGCGAACGGCGCAGGCCCACGAGGCCCGGGTCGAGCTCGAGGCGGTCGTCGACCTCGGCGTACCCCCGGTAGGAGAGCTCGTACAGGATCCACAGGCTCAGCGCCGCGTCGTCCGGTCCGCCCTGGTCCGGCCAGGCAGACCCCGTCCGGGCGCGCACGAGGGCGGACGCGAGCGCCTCGCTCAGGGGTCCGCGGGGCTTGGGCAGCGACGGGGAGCGGTGGGCGGAGGAAGCAGAGAGGACCATGCACCCCGGTACCCGGTGCGGCCGGGCGCATGGCTGCTCCGGCTAGGCTCGACGACGTGAGCATCCTGGACACGAAGATCGCCCTCCTCGACGGCACGCCCTCCACGCTCGGCGAGATCACCGGCGGGCGCGCCGCCCTGCTGGTCAACGTCGCCTCGAAGTGCGGCCTGACCCCGCAGTACGAGACCCTCGAGAAGCTGCACGAGGAGTACACCGCCCGCGGCTTCACCGTCATCGGCTTCCCGTGCAACCAGTTCGGCGGCCAGGAGCCCGGCACGTCGGAGGAGATCAAGGAGTTCTGCTCCATGACCTACGGCGTCACGTTCCCGCTCACCGAGAAGATCGACGTCAACGGCGAGGACCGCCACCCGATCTACGACGCCCTCGTGAAGACGCCCGACGAGAAGGGCGAGGCCGGCGACATCCGCTGGAACTTCGAGAAGTTCGTCATCGCCCCCGACGGCGCGATCATCGCCCGCTTCAGCCCGCAGGTCGTGCCGGACGACCCGCAGGTGGTCGCGGTCATCGACGCGCTCGTCTGACCCGGCGCCCAATCGCGGAGATTTGGCCTCCGTCCACCTTCCCCCGCCGCCCCCGCGGGTCTAGCGTGCGGCCATGACGGCCAACGACAGCCCCGCTGCGCAGTCGCACCACCTCGACCGCGAGCTCAACGAGCTGCTCCAGGAGCTGCGGGTCATCCAGGGTGGGATCCTCCTGCTCGTCGGCTTCCTGCTCGTCATCGCCTTCAGTGCCGGCTTCGCGCGTGCGACCGACTTCCAGCGGGTCGTCTACTACCTGACGCTCCTGGTCACCGGCGTCGCCGCGATCATCGTCGTGGCCCCGGTCGTGCACCACCGGATGGCCTTCCGCCGGCGCGACAAGGAGCGGGTCGTCGTACGCGGCAACCACCAGATCCTGGCCGCGATCGGCCTCGTGTCGCTCTCCATCCTCGGCATCCTCACCCTCGTCACCGACTACCTGTTCGGCTCGGCGCTCACCGTCGTGATCGACGTCCTGTACGCCGGCCTGGTGACGCTCTTCTGGGTCGTGCTGCCGCTCCACTCGCTGCGGATGGCCCGGCACGAGGGCAACGGCGCCCCCTGAGGACCAGTCGTTGCAGACACCACACGATGTGGTCAGGGCCACCCGAACCCTCGCCCAAAGTCTGATGCCGATGTCAGTGGTTGTGCCTAGCATCGATGTCTGTGACTTCTGATCTCACCCAAGACCCGCCTGCGGCGGACAAGCCCACGATCGAGCCGCTGCCCCCGGGCACGTTCCTCGTCGCCGGCGTCGTGGTTCTCGGCGCCATCATGTCCATTCTCGACGTCACCGTCGTCTCGGTGGCCCTCCGCACTTTCCAGGAGACCTTCGACGCCACCTCGGCGCAGGTCGCCTGGACGATGACGGGCTACACGCTCGCGCTGGCCGCGGTGATCCCGCTGACCGGCTGGGCGGCCGACCGGTTCGGCACCAAGCGCCTCTTCATGCTCGCGGTGCTGCTCTTCACGCTCGGCTCCGCGGCCTGTGCCTCTGCTCAGAACCTCGAGATGCTCGTCGTCTTCCGCGTGCTCCAGGGCCTCGGCGGCGGCATGCTGATGCCGCTCGGCATGACGATCATGACCCACAAGGCCGGCCCGCAGAACGTCGGTCGCGTCATGGCCATCCTCGGCATCCCGATGATGCTCGGCCCGATCTGCGGCCCGATCCTCGGCGGCTGGCTCGTGGACGCGGCCAGCTGGCACTGGATCTTCCTGGTCAACGTCCCGATCGGCGTCCTCACCCTCATCTACGCCTTCACCGTGCTCCCCAAGGACGACGTGGAGCCGTCGGAGTCCTTCGACTTCCTCGGCATGCTGCTGCTCTCGCCCGGTCTGGCCTCCCTGCTCTACGGCGTCTCCTCGATCCCGGGCGCCAAGCAGGACCACGGCACGATCTGGACCACCCAGGTCATCGTCTTCACGGTGATCGGCGCCCTGCTCGTCGCTGCGTTCATCCCGTGGGCGCTCAACCGGTCCAACCGGCACCCGCTGATCGACCTGCGCCTCTTCAGGGACAAGCAGATGACGATCGCCGTCATCGCGATGGCGCTCTTCGCGGTCGCCTTCTTCGGCGCGGGCCTGCTCTTCCCGCTCTACTTCCAGCAGGTGCTCGGCAAGAACGCGCTCCACTCGGGCCTGCTGCTGATCCCGCAGGGCCTGGGTGCCGTCCTGACGATGCCGGTCGCCGGCGTGCTCTCGGACAAGATCGGCCCCGGCAAGGTGGTCATGACCGGCATCGTGCTCGACACGATCGGGATGGCGTTCTTCATCAACATCGGCGACGACCCGTCGACGCTCCGCATCCTCGCAGGCCTCTTCGTCATGGGCCTCGGCATGGGCTGCACGATGATGCCGATGTTCAGTGCGGCCCTCGCCACGCTGAGCCACGAGCACATCGCCCGGGGCTCGACCCTGCTCAACGTGACGCAGCAGGTCGCGGCCTCGATCGGCACCGCGATCTTCTCGGTGATCCTGACCAACGGCTTCATGGACCGGTCGGGCAGTGCTCTCGCGCTGGCCGGCTCGGACGAGGGCAAGGTGGCGGACGCGCTGGCCAAGTTCCACCTCTCGGCCGACCAGATCCCGGCTGCCATGCAGCACGCCATCGCCGACTTCGGCGAGGCGTTCGGCTCGGTCTACGTGGTCGGCACGATCCTCGTCGGCCTCTGCTTCATCCCGGCGCTGTTCCTGCCGCGCCACAAGGTCGCCCCGGTCGATCCCGCGGCGATGATGCACTGATCCACCTGCGCGACGGAGGCCCCCGGATGATCCCGGGGGCCTCCGCTGCATCTCAGGGCCTCACTTGGTCATGCCGCGCTCGTAGGACCGGGTGAGCGTCAGCGTGCCGGACGAGGAGGCCGCACCGAGGTCGAGGTTCGCGACAGAGCCGCTGACGGTGGCAGCACGGCTCGTCGTCGCGTACTTGTACGTGTAGTGCGCGTCCTTCGAGTAGTCGGTGGTGCTCCAGGTCGCCCCGGTCCCCGTGAACGCGATGCCGACGTCGACGGTCGACGTGCTCTCCGTGCCGGTCTCCTCGTCGTAGGTCGACGAGGTGAGGGTGCCGCGGATCGATGCCGCCGCGAGCTTCTTGCTCACCGACACCGCGACCTGGTCGGGGCCGCCGGAGTAGTCGTGCGCCCCCTCGAACGTGCAGGGGCTCTCCTCCGGCGGGTAGCCCTCGCCGCCGTCGCCCTCCGGGTAGGGCCACGCACCGTCGGGACAGGTCCAGTCACTGACGTAGACCTCCGCCCAGCCACCACTGGTCGCGTAGATGCTGCCGAGGTGGACATTTCCGCTGGCTCCGGGAAGGGCCCCGGTGATGCTGACGTCGGCCATGGCCGACAGGTCGGTGCTCCGGTAGCTCCAGCGCGAGGAGGCCTCGGCGGGGCTCGCTCCGACCAGCGCGACGGGCAGGCTGAGGGCGCAGGTGGCGAGGAGAAGCTTGTTCATCGTGACTCCCGAAGGTGAGGGTGGGTCGTCGTTGACCCACGCACGTTCGACGCACGGGGCGCGGTCCCGGTTGCACGCGCTCCGGGCGGGTCAGGTCACGATCAGGCGTCGGAGGCCAGCACGAGCGGCAGCACGCGCTCGGCGCCGGCGGCGCGGATCGCCCGCGCGGCGACCGTCAGCGACCAGCCGGTGACCGTGCGGTCGTCGACCAGCAGCACCGACGCTCCCGCCGGGATCTGCCCTTCGAGGGCAGATCGGCGGAGCACCGCGGCCACCCGCTGGGCCGAGTTGGCCGCACCCCTCCCGGGATCGACCGACGGGTCGACGATCGACCACCGACCCAGCAGCGGCACCTGGAGGTAGCGCGACAGGCCGTCAGCGAGGTCGCGCACGAGGCCGGGGCGACGGGCGGACTCGACGAAGACGATCCCGTCGACGCGCGGACGCCAGTCCTGGAGGACGGTGACCATCGCCTGCACCAGCGGCATGGGCACCGGACCGTCGGGGGTGGTGTCGCGGAAGAGCTCGCGCAGCGCCTGCCCGTGGCCGAGGTCGGTGAGCCGCGCGATGGCCCGGCCCTCCTCCGCGGCGTCGGCGATCCTGCCCTTGAGGTCGATGCCGAGGTTGGCGAGCGCGGTCGGCCACATCTTGCGGGGAGGGAGGGCGACGCCCGGCCGACCCAGCGCCGCACGCGCCTCCGCGGCGGCCGCCTCGGAGACGCCGGTCGGCACGGGCAGGCCGCCACAGTTGTCGCACCGACCGCACCGGTCGGGCGCCTCGTCGTCGAGCTGCCGGCGCAGGTAGGCCATCCGACAGCCGCCCCAGGTGAGGTAGTCGAGCATCGCCTGCTGCTCGCGCTGGCGCGCCTCGGCGACCCGCGCGTAGCGCTCCCGGTCGTAGGACCACTCCTGGCCGGTCGCCGTCCAGCCGCCGCTGACCCGCTGCACCGCGCCGTCGACGTCGAGCACCTTGAGCATCGTCTCCAGCCGGGTGCGGTTGAGGTCGACGTACGTCTCGAGGGCGGCGGTGGACAGGGGCCGGCCCGCCTCGGCCAGCACCGACAGGGTCTGGCGGACCAGCTCCTCCCGCGGGAACGCGAGCGAGGCGAAGTAGGCCCAGATGTCGCGGTCCTCGACGCCGGGGAGCAGGACGACGACGGCGTCGTCGGTGCCACGCCCCGCGCGGCCGACCTGCTGGTAGTAGCTGACCGGAGAGGCCGGCGCCCCGAGGTTGACGACGAAGCCGAGGGTCGCGTCGAACCCCATCCCGAGCGCGGAGGTCGCGATCAGCGCCTTGACCCGGCCCGCGGCGAGGTCGGCCTCGAGCGCCTCCCGCTCGCTGGTCTCGGTCTGCCCGGAGTACGCCGCGACGACGTGCCCCCGGTCGCGCAGGTACGCCGCGACCTCCTGCGTCGCCGCCACCGTCAGGCAGTAGACGATGCCCGAGCCCGGCAGCGACGCCAGGTTGTCGGCCAGCCAGGCCAGCCGCATGTCGGGCGTGGGCAGCCGGACCACACCGAGCCGGAGCGACTCGCGGTCGAGGGAACCGCGCAGCACCAGGACGTCCTCGCCGAGCTGCTCCGCGACGTCCTTCGTCACGCGCGCGTTGGCGGTCGCCGTCGTCGCCAGCACCGGGATCCCCGGGCGCAGGTCCTCCAGCATGGTCCGGATCCGGCGGTAGTCGGGCCGGAAGTCATGGCCCCAGTCGGAGATGCAGTGCGCCTCGTCGACGACGAGCAGGCCGGTCGTCGCCGCCAGACGCGGCAGCACCTCGTCGCGGAACCCGGGGTTGTTGAGCCGCTCAGGGCTGACCAGCAGGACGTCGACCTCCCCGGCGGCGATCGCGGCCTCGATGCGCGACCACTCCTCCGGGTTGGTGGAGTTGATCGTCACCGCGTGGATGCCGGCACGCTCCGCCGCCCCGATCTGGTTGCGCATCAGCGCGAGCAGCGGCGAGACGATGACGGTCGGACCTGCACCGCGCGCCCGCAGCAGCGCGGTCGCGACGAAGTAGACCGCCGACTTGCCCCAGCCGGTGCGCTGCACGACCAGCGCTCGCCGACGGTCGACCGCGAGGGCCTCGATCGCGGTCCACTGGTCCTCCCGCAGCACCGCGTCGTCGCGGCCGACGAGCGCCCGCAGGCAGGCCTCGGCCTCGGCCCGCATGGCCACCCGGTCGACGGCAGGAGCAGAGAGAGAGGTCATGCGGACTGTCTACCAGCGGCGTCTGACACCGCGGCCGGCGCCGTCCACAGACAGCGCCGGCCGGCGTTCGTCACCAGATCCGGACGCGGTCCGCCGGGTCGAGCCACAGCCCGTCACCGGGCTGGGTGCCGAAGGCGTCGTGGAACTCGTCGAGGTTGCGCACGATGTTGGCGCGGAACTCCGGCGGGCTGTGCGGGTCGATGGTGAGGTACTGCCGCTCCTGCTCGATGCGACGCTTCGTGCGCCAGCAGTAGGCCCAGTTGGAGAAGAGCGTCTGCGACTCCTCCGCCGTGGGCGTGCGCCCCAGCGCGATCGCGAACGCCGTGTGGCCGATGGTCAGGCCGCCGAGGTCGCCGATGTTCTCGCCGACGGTGAGCGAGCCGTTGACGTGCTCGCCGGGCAGGTTGCGCGGCGAGAAGCCGTCGTACTGCGCGATGAGGGCCTTGGACTTCACCTGGAACGCCTCCTTGTCCGCGGCGGTCCACCAGTCGTTGAGGTTGCCCGCGCCGTCGTACTGCGCGCCCTGGTCGTCGAAGCCGTGGCCGATCTCGTGGCCGATGACCGCACCGATGCCGCCGTAGTTCTCGGCCGCCTCGGCGTCGGGGCTGAAGAACGGCTTCTGCAGGATGCCCGCGGGGAAGCAGATCTCGTTGGTGCCCGGGTTGTAGTAGGCGTTGACCGTCTGCGGGAGCATGAACCACTCGTCGCGGTCGACCGGCGAGCCGATCTTGGCCAGCTGGCGGTCGCTCTCGAACGCCGCGGCGGCCTGCACGTTGGCGACCAGGTCGTCACCGATCGTCAGCCCGGTGTAGTCGCGGAACTTCTCGGGGTAGCCGATCTTCGGCCGGAAGGTGGCGAGCTTCTCGTAGGCGCGCTCCTTCGTCTCCGCGGTCATCCAGTCGAGCTTCTCGATGGAGCTGCGGTAGGCGGCGAGCAGGTTGGCGACGAGCTCGTCCATCATCTGCTTCGCGACCGGCGGGAAGTGCCGTGCGACGTACTCGCGCCCGACCGCCTCACCCAGGGCGCCCTCCACCAGCGACACGCCGCGCTTCCAGCGGGCGCGGAGCTCCGGCGTGCCGGAGAGGGTGCGACCGTAGAAGTCGAAGTTGGCCTCCACGAACGCCGCCGGCAGGTACGGCGCCGCCGACCGCAGCACGCGGGAGACCAGCCACTCGCGCCACTGCTCGACCGGCACCTCGCCGAGAACGCCGGAGAGGTGGGCGAGGAAGCTGGGCTGGCGCACGATGACCTCGTCGAGCGTCTCCGGCTTGGCCCCGAGGTTGGTGAGGTAGGCCGCCCAGTCGAAGCCCGGGGCGAGCTCGAGCAGCTCCGCGCGGGTGGTCAGGTTGTAGGTCTTCTGGACGTCGCGCGTCTCGGCGCGCTCCCAGTGGCCGGCGGCGAGCTTCGTGTCGATCGCCATGATCCGCTCGGCGGCGCCCTCGGCGTCCTCGACCTCGGCCAGGCCGAGGATCCTCGCCAGGTACGCGACGTACGCGGTGCGGATCTCGGCGAACTTCTCGTCGCGGTAGTAGCTCTCGTCCGGCAGGCCCAGCCCGCCCTGCGTGATGTGGAAGAGGTAGCGGTCGGAGTTCTTGGAGTCGGTGTCGATGTAGGAGCCGAAGAGGCCCGCGCCACCGACCCGCTCGAGCTCGCCGAGCAGCGCAGCGAGGTCCCGGGTGTCGTGGATGGACGCGACCGCGTCGAGCAGCGGCCGGATCGGCTCGATCCCGCGGGCCTCGACGGCGGCCTCGTCCATGAAGGAGGCGTAGAGCGCCGCGATCTTGCCGGGCTCCGTCGTGGGATCGGGCGCTGCCGCGGCGAGCTCCTCGATGATCGCCCGGACGTGCTCCTCGGCCTGGTCGGCCAGGGTCACGAAGGGGCCCCAGCTGGACCGGTCAGAAGGGATCTCCTCGGTCGCCAGCCACTGGCCGTTGACGTGTCCGAAGAGGTCGTCCTGGGGGCGGATGGCGTGGTCGAAACCAGGCCGGGCGTCGTCGAGAATGCTCACGCATCCGACCCTAGCCGTCAGGCCAACAGCCTCACGTCAACCGAACGACCGACTTGCCGACCGCCCGCCGCTCGTCGATGTCGGCCAGTGCCCGGCCGAACTCCTCGAAGGCATAGGTCTGCCCGATCGGCGGGTCGATCGTGCCGTCCTCGATCAGCGGCAGCAGGGCCGCCCACTGGTCCTGCATGTAGCCGGGCGTCACCATCGCGTGCGCGCCCCAGGCGGCACCGCGGATGTCGATGTTGTTGAGCAGCAGCCGGTTGACCTTGACCTCGGGGATGCCCTGACCGGCAGCGAAGCCGACCACCATGACCCGGCCCTGCGGCCGCAGGCAGCGCATCGAGTCGGTGAAGGCGTCGCCGCCCACCACGTCGACGACGATGTCCGCGCCACCGAGCGCGGTCACCGCGTCACGGAACCCCTCGAGCAGCACCACCTCGTCGGCGCCCGCCGCCCGGGCCACCTCCCCCTTGGCGTCGGTCGACACGACAGCGATCACGCGCGCCCCTAGGCCGCGAGCCACCTGGATGGTCGCGGTGCCGACTCCGCCCGCAGCGCCGTGCACGAGCACCGTCTCGCCCGCCTTCAGGTCGCCGCGCTCGACGAGGACGAAGTGGGCGGTCATGTAGTTCATCGGGATCGCCGCGGCCTTCTCGAACGACAGCGAGTCCGGGAGCGCGAAGACGAAGTCGGGCGCGTGCGCGACACGCTCGGCAGCACCGCCGTACGGCAGGCAGGAGGCGACGCGCTGGCCGACCTCGAAGCCACCACCGGCCTGCACGACCGTGCCGGCGAAGTCCACACCGAGCGTGAACGGCAGCTCGGGCTTGAGCTGGTACTCCCCCTTGCTCAGCAGCAGGTCGGGGAACGAGACGCCGACCGCGGCCACCTCGATGACCACCTGGCCCGGCCACGGTGACGGCTCCGGCACATCGACCACCTCGACGGCGGAGGGACCGGCGAGGGACGTGACCTGTACGGCGCGCATGCCGGCGAACCTAGCGCAGCACGTCGCGCAGCAGGAGGGGTCAGACGACCTTCATGATCCGGACCAGCTCGAAGTGCATCGGGTCGGTGTAGTGCCAGTCGCCGCCCCACGCGAAGCCCCAGTCCTTGAAGACCTGGACCACGGCAGGCGGGATCTGGCCGGCCGTGCCACGCGCGTTCTGCGGGGCGTCGAAGTCGATGGCCATGCCAAAGGCGTGGTTGGACAGGCTGGTGGTGCCGGCGATGAAGCGGGCGTTGAAGCAGCCCGCCGTGGTGTGGATGTACTTGTCGAGCCCGCGCTGGATCAGCTCGTTGAGCGCGGCACGCAGCTGGAGCAGCATCACCTTGTCGCAGCTGACCGTGCCGACGATCGGCATCACCTCGGTGCGGATGTGGGCGGCGACCCAGGACGCGTCGGGGATCACCTGGCTGCCCACCACGCGGTAGTGGTAGGTGCCGATCTCGGCACCGATCGAGCCGCCGGTGGCAACCGCGGTCTGCACCGCGCTGGGGTCGAGCCCGCGACGGGTGGCGACGTCGAGCAGCTGGATCGAGGCGCCGGTGCCCTTCACGATCGCCTCGACCTGCTTCTTGATCGACTGCGGCGTGTGGTCGCCGGTGGAGATCAGCAGCGCGTTGTCGTGGACGTCGAACAGGTCGGCGCCCCACTTGCTGTTGACCACCATGTCGATCAGCGGCGGCTCGGGCGCGAAGGCGCCGATGTGCACGCTGCGGGCGTCGTCACCGGTGCCGATCGAGATGAAGTTGGGCTGCGACTGGACCTGGTCGGCGGCACCCTTGGACTTCACGACCATCTCGCCGGCAGCGAGGCGCGACCAGATCTCGGCCTGCTGGGCGGCAGGCGAGAAGCGGCGGTACGACGAGGGGTCGACCGCGGCGACGTTGTAGGTCTGTCCCTGGATCGAGGGGGAGGCGAGCGAGAAGAGCTCGGTGGCCGTCACGCCCTTCGCCTTGCCCACCTTGATCGCCGAGATCCGCTTGACCATGTCGGGTGACAGGGCCTTCGCGGCGTAGATCAGGATGTCGGGCTGGGCGTTGCCGCCGACCAGCCGGGGCGGCTGGGGCATCGCGTGGTCCTCGCTGACCACGGGCACGGAGACCTGGGGCTTCGGCGTCGCCGTCGGCGTGGGCTGCGCCTTGCCGGAGCCACCGCCACACCCGGCGAGCGCGAGCGACAACGACAGCGCGACGGCAGCTCCGACCCGCGCGCGACCCATCCGTGCCATGACCCGATCTCTCCCCACGTCACCCGGGACCCGTCCCGGACTCTCTCCCAGGATCGAGACTAACCCGCCGTGGACGCGTCGGGATCGAGAATCCGTCGCGCCATCCACACCAGGGTGTCCGCGACATCGTCCGGCGACGAGCCCGGCTGCATGACGTGGCTGAGAACGACCCGGATGATGGTCTCGGTGAGGCCGGCGAGGCGGTGGTCCTCCACCCCCAGCTCGTACGCCGCGATGTGCTCGCCGATGATGATCTTCGCGGTCTCGAGCAGCGTGGCCGAGTGGGTGGTGAGCAGCGGCAGCAGCTCGGTGTCCGCGCCGTGCGTGGCGGAGACGATCGCCTTGAGGAGCTCGTTGCCCTCGGCGAACTCGAGGACGCCGGTGACGGTCTCGCCCAGCGCGGCGAAGAAGTCGTCGGGGTGGGCGAGGAACGCACGGTCCGCCGCCTCCAGGAAGCGCGCGAGCTCGCGGAGGATCATCGCCTCCGCGAGCGCGGGCTTGGTGCCGATCTCGTTGTAGACCGTCTGGCGGCTGACGCCGACGGCCTCGGCGAGCCGTGCCATGGTGACCGACGACCAGCCCTCCGTGGTCGTCACCGCCGTCGCGGCGTCGACGAGGCGGTCACGCAGGGTGACCGCCGCGTCGACGTTCGCCGTCCCGAGATCGATGCTCATGTCAGCCTTCGAGCGACAGCGCGAGGACCGGGCAGGAGTTCACCGCGGCGAGGACCATCTTGCGGTCCTCCTCCGGCGGGTTCTCGTTGTGGATGATGACCTGGTCGTCGTCATCCACCTCGAAGTACTCGTGGGCCATGGACTCGCACATGCCGAGCCCCTCGCACTTGTCACGGTCGACGACGATCTTCATCAGCTCACTACCTTCAGGGTCTCGGGGTCGACGGGGACGAAGTCGATCTTTTCACGCACGCCGCAGTCGGGGCAGAACCAGTCTGCAGGGATGTCGGCCCACGCGGTGCCGGCCGCGAAGCCCTGGTGCTCGTCGCCGGCCTCGACGACGTACGTGTAGGAGCATCCCGGGCACTGCGCGGCGAGCACCTCGCCGGACTGGTCCTGCGCGAAGTGGTCCTCGTGCTGGACGTGCGTGGCCGGAGGCGGGAACTTGGCGAAGTACTTCGCCTCCTTGCCCGGCTGGATGTTCGCGAGGGTGATGTCGCCGTCGAGGTGCTCGAGCACGCGGTGGTCCATCACCTTGCGCCACAGCGGCGGGATGAGGGCCAGGTTGATCATGCCGGCGTAGCCGGTCGGCAGGGCCGGGGACTCCTTGAAGTCACGCAGCGCCTGGTAGCGACGGGTGGGGTTCGCGTGGTGGTCGGAGTGGCGCTGCAGGTGGTACAGGAAGATGTTGGTGACGATGTTGTTGCTGTTCCAGCTGTGCTCGGGGAGCACGCGCTCGTAGCGCTGCTTGCCCTCGGGCCCCACCTTCTGGCGCTTGAGGCCGTAGTGCTCGAGGTAGTTGACGACCTCGAGCAGCGAGAAGCCGAAGATGACCGTGATCGGGATGAACGGTGCGACCTTCCAGCCGAAGAGCGCGATGATCACGGCGTACAGGACGACGGACATGGCCCACGCGTTGAGGACGTCGTTGCCGATGTGGAACGGGTGCGTGCCCTTGCGCTTGTAGCGCTTGGCCTCGACCTCCCACGAGCTCTTCAGCGAGCCGAAGACCGTGCGCGGCATGAACTGGTAGAGGTTCTCGCCCAGCCGCGAGGACGCCGGGTCCTCCGGGGTGGCGACACGGACGTGGTGGCCGCGGTTGTGCTCGATGTAGAAGTGGCCGTAGAAGGTCGGGGCCAGCGTGATCTTGGCGAGCCAGCGCTCGACCGACTCCTTCTTGTGGCCCAGCTCGTGGGCGGTGTTGATGCCGACGCCGACGACGCCCGCGATGGAGAGCGCCCACAGCGCCTGCAGCCACCACGTGATCGGGATCGAGGTCGCCATGAGGTTGGCGCTCAGGTGCTCACGGCCCCAGTCGCCCAGGCCGACGGCGCTCACGACGGTCTCGACCGGGTTGCCGCCGCTGATGATCTCGTAGCCACCGAAGAGGATGACGAACATCAGCGGGACGAACGCCATGACGACGTAGCGGTAGTACTTGTCGTTCTCGAGCTCCTCGATCACCTCGTCCGGCGGGTTGCTGCCGTCGAGGCCGAACATGAGGTCGAGCAGGGGGATGACCACGTTGATCAGCAGCGGGCCGACGAGGGCGAACCCCCACCAGCCGCCGCTCGCCACCCAGGCGACAGCGAAGGCGATGCCGAAGCCGGGGACCATCAGGCCCCAGAGCCACAGGTACCGCTTCTTGTCCTTCCAGATCTCGGTCGTTCCTTCGGGAACGGTGCCGGCAACTGCCGCCATGGTCGTGCCTCCTCGCGTCTTTCTTTACAAAGGTCGACCCCTTGTAAAGGCTTGACACCAAGGTCGCATCTGTAAACCGAATGTGTCAATGACATGGCGTCTCGGTAACCGTGTGACGCCGGACACGTCGGGACTGTTACCGGATCGCCGCGAAACCCGGGAGACAGCGATCGGGCCGGGCTGACACGCTGGGGACATGCCGACAACGCTCGACGTCGCCGCCCACCTCGACGCGCTGCGCGAGGCGCTCCTCGCCTTCACGCGGTACGCCGACCGGGCCGGCCTGCGCGCTGCCGTACCGACCTGCCCCGACTGGAGGGTGCGCGACCTGGTCGCCCACCAGGGGATGGTCCATCGCTGGGCGGCGGGACTGCTGACCGGACAGGCGACGGACACCGACGCGCTCGAGCGCGAGGGGCGCTCGGCCGTCGACCCGCTGGAGTGGCTGCGCGACGGCGCGATCGAGCTCGCGACGGCGCTGACCCGTGCTCCCGAGACCGTGGCAGCACCCGTCTTCCTCAAGGACGCACCCGCTCCGCGCGCCTTCTGGGCCCGCCGCCAGTGCCACGAGACGACGATCCACGCGATCGACGCGATGGCGGCCTCGCTCGGGGTGGCTCCGGCGGCCGGCGAGACGTGGATCCGCCCGGAGACCGCGCTCGACGGCGTCGACGAGCTGCTCTGCGGCTTCCTGCCGCGCTCGAAGTCGCGGCTCCGGTCCCCGACGCCCCTCAGCTTCGCGGTCCGCCCGCACGAGGGCGACCGCGGGTGGCTGGTGCAGGTGACCGACGAGCCGGCGGTGACCACCGTCCTCGCTCGCGACGACGCCTCGCTCGACGCCGCCGACGTGACCGTCGACGGCTCGGCAGTGGAGCTCTACCTCCAGCTCTGGAACCGCTCGGCGGCCCCGGGCGCCGGCGACCCGGGCGACGGCATGGCGCTGTGGCGGGAGAAGGCGCGGATCACCTGGGCGTGAGCCCCGCGAGCCGTCAGGGTTCGAAGCGGCGGCCGCGCACCTCGGCCGGCTGCTGGTAGCCGACCGGGTTGCGGTACTCCCCCAGCACGACGCGGACCTCGCGGCCCTCACCGACGTGCAGGGCGATCTCGCCGTCACCGATCCTCACGACGTCGCCACGCACGACGTGCTCCACGCCGTCCTTCTCCACCGCGAAGCCGGGGCGGGCGCGCACGACGTCGGCTGTCGCGAGCAGGACCAGCGGCTTGTCGCGTGCCGGCCGGAACTTCAGGGCGAGGGCGAGCATCGCGAGCAGCGCCAGGTCACCGAGGACGGTCAGCACGAGCCCGAAGTGGCTGCGCACCTGGCCCTCGACCCGGTTCACCCCCGGCTTTCCCTCGAGGTAGGTCGCCTCGATCGTGTCGCTCTCCTGTGCCGCCTGCCAGGCAGCCTCCGAGACCTTGGCGATGTAGTCGCCCCGGCGCGGGTCGGCATCGGCAGGCAGGTAGTAGCGGACGAAGAACTGCGTGGGGTCCTTCTTCGGCACCGCCTCGGTGTCGGTCACCGTCGCGACGGTGGAGACCCCGACCGCGTCGAGCCGCCAGGCGTTCCAGGCACTCCAGACCGCGGGCACGGTAAAGAGCAGCAGCAGGGCGACCACCATGAGGATGGCGGCGCGGCGGCTCGCGGCACGGCGTCCGGTCGGCAGGGGTGTCATGGGCGCCATCCAAACACGTCCGCGCGGCGCCGCCTCAGACCAGCGGCGCGCCCCAGCTGCCGGCGTACGCGATCTCGGAGAGGGGCTTGCGGCCGGAGCGGTCCTTCTCGTGGACGTCGCTGGTCGCCGGGTCGCCGATCCGCCCGATCGCGATACCGGTGGCGACGCGCCAGTGGTCCGGCACGCCGAACGCATCGGCCACGCCCTGGTGGTCGAATCCCGCGAACTGGTGGGCGTGCAGGCCCATCGAGGCAGCCTGGACGGTCATGTGCGCGGCAGTCTGGCCGGCGTCGTACTCCGCGAGGTCGAGGTACGGGGTCTCCTGGTCCTCGGGCGCGGCGCCGGTCTGGAAGCAGATGACGACGACGGCACTGACGTTGGCGACCCAGCCGGCGTTGCCCCGCGAGAGGTACCGCTGGAACTCGGTGAACGTCGGGTCCCCGCGCAGACCGGCGAGGAAGGCCCAGCGCTGGGTGTTGCCCGCGCTCGGCGCCCAGCGGGCGGCCTCGAGGATCAGCTCGAGCTGCGCGGTCGTCAGCTCGTGCGTCGGGTCGAAGACCCGCGGGCTCCAGCGGTCACGGAGGTACGGCGTCAGGTCGGCGTTCGGCATGCGGGCGAGTGTAGGAGGACCACGGCAGGACGGGGGTCCGCCTGCGCCGGGTGTGAATCTGCCGTCGACGAACGAAGAAGGGCCCCGGTCTCTCGACCGGGGCCCTTCTCCATCACGTGCGCGAGGGGGGATTTGAACCCCCACGCCCTTTCGGACACTGGCACCTGAAGCCAGCGCGTCTGCCGTTCCGCCACTCGCGCGTGAAGCAGGAGCACGGTATCCCAGGCGCGACCCTTCTCCCAAACCGGGGCGGTGCGCCACGGGGGCTGCTGGGGCTGATGTGGATACGATCGCGGCATCACCGATGGGACCGACACCGACGAGGAGGTGCCGATGAGCGGCCTGCAGCGCTTCGAGGACCGCCTCGAGCAGATGGTGGCCGGCGCGTTCGCACGCGTCTTCCGCAGCGCCGTGCAGCCGGTGGAGATCTCCGCCGCGCTCCAGCGCGAGGTGGACAACAACGCGCAGGTCCTCAGCCGTGACCGACGCCTGGTGCCGAACTCGTTCCACGTCGAGCTCAGCCCCACCGACCTCGAGCGCCTCGCGCCGTACGACACCACGCTCGCCGGGGAGCTCACCGAGAGCCTGCGCGAGCACGCGGAGCACCAGAGCTACGTCTTCCCCGGCCCGGTGCACATCGACTTCGACGTCGCCGAGGACCTCACGACCGGCCGCTTCCGGGTCCGCAGCGCAGCGCAGGCGAAGGTCACGACCCACGCCTCCGACACGCAGGTGGCCCGCGCACGCTGGTTCCTCGAGGTCAACGGCGCCCGCAACCCGGTCAACGCACCCGGCCTCGTCGTCGGGCGCGGCACCGAGACCGACCTCCAGATCAACGACCCGGGCATCAGCCGCCAGCACGCGCGGTTCGCCCTGGCAGGCGACCGCTTGACGGTCCAGGACCTCGGCTCGACCAACGGCGTCCTCATCGACGGCACGCCGGCACAGAGCGCGACGCTCTACGACGGCTCCGTCGTGCGGCTCGGCAACACCACCCTGACCGTGCACAGGGTGACTGACCGTCAGGATGGCCATGTCTGAGCTGACCCTCTTCCTGATCCGCATCGCCTACCTGGCGGTCCTCTGGATCTTCGTCCTCTCGGCGATCTCCGTGATCCGCACCGACATGTTCGGCGCGCGGCTCTCCACCGGTCAGGCAGCTCCGAAGGCCGCGAAGGCGAAGAAGCCCGCCGCCAAGCCGGCGCCCAAGCGGCGCGGCGCCCCCACCCACGTCGCGGTGGTCGAGGGCGGCAACGCCGGAGACCGCGCGGAGCTCGACCAGGCGCCGATCCTGATCGGCCGCGGGCCCGACGCCGCGATCCGCCTCGACGACGACTACGTCTCGACCCGCCACGCCCGCATCGCCGCATCGGGCGACCAGTGGTTCGTCGAGGACCTCGGTTCGACCAACGGAACCTACGTCGGCGCGGCACGCATCAACCAGCCCACCGCCATCTCGGTCGGCACGAAGATCCGGATCGGCAAGACCATCCTCGAGCTGAGGAAGTGACGACCGTGTCCGAGACCCCGGACGTCCCGGTCGAGGAGCAGGTCGCCGCTCCCGAGACCACCGGCGAGACGGAGGCCGTGGAGGCCGCGCCGCTCGAGCTCCGCTTCGCGGCGCTCTCCGACGTCGGCCGGGTCCGCCGTGACAACCAGGACTCCGGGTACGCCGGTCCGTGGCTGCTCGCCGTCTGCGACGGCGTCGGTGGCGCCGCACGTGGCGACATCGCCTCGAGCACGGCGGTCCAGCAGCTGCGCCGGCTCGACGAGCAGCCCGCGGGCGATCCCGTCTCCCTCGTCGCCGGCGCCCTGCACCGAGCCCATGACCGCATCGGCGAGCTGGTCGAGCACGACCCCGCCCTCAACGGCACCAGCACGACAGCCACGCTCGCGCTCTTCGACGGCCACCGGGTGGCCATCGGCCACGTCGGCGACACCCGTGCCTACCTGCTGCGCGACGGCGTCCTGACCCGGCTGACGAAGGACCACACCTTCGTCCAGTCGCTCATCGACGAGGGCCGGATCACCGAGGAGGAGGCGCGGGTCCACCCGCACCGCAACCTGATCCTGCAGGCGCTCGACGGTGTCCACGAGGCGGAGCCCGACCTCTTCTCCGAGGAGGTCCGCGCCGGCGACCGTCTCCTGCTCTGCAGCGATGGCGCGTGCGGCGTCCTCGACGACGACCGGATCGCCGACATCCTCGGCACGGCGACCCCCGACTTCGCTGCCGTCGAGCTGGTCCGGGCCAGCCTCGAGGCAGGCAGCAGCGACAACGTGACGTGTGTCGTCGCCGACGTCGTGCCCGCCGACCAGGGTGCGCCCGTGGACCCGACCCCGCTGCTGGTCGGTGCCGCTGCCGACCTGCCCCGCCGGCGTACCGGTCTGGCGGCGGCGAGCGCGAGCCGCTTCCGCGGGCACCGCTCCGGCGACACCGGTGAGCTCGAGCCCGTCCCGGCCGTCGACCAGCTGCCCGACGGGGCCGGCCGGGCGATCGCCTCCGACCCGATCGACCACGCCGAAGAGCTCCGCTACGCACCGCGCGCGCCCCGCCGGTTCGTCTGGCTGAAGCGGCTCAGCGCAACCGCCGTCGTCCTCGGCATCCTGTGGATGGCAGCGGCGGGCGCGTGGTTCTGGAGCCAGCAGCAGTACTACGTCGGCGTCCACGACGGTGCCGTCACGATCTTCCGCGGCATCGACAGCGAGCTGCTCGGCGTCGAGCTCGGCACCGCCTACGAGCAGTCGGACCTCGCCGTCGCGACCCTCAGCGACTACGTCCGCGGCACGGTCGAGAACGGCATAGAGGCCCGGTCCCTCGAGGACGCCCGCCACGTGATCCAGAACCTCGCCGCCGAGCAGGGAGGCGAGTGATGATGGGCCGCACGCCCACGGGCCAGCCGGGTTTCCTAGGCTTCGTGCACCGCCGCCGCCGCGGCGCGGAGCTCTTCCTGCTCATCCTCGCGCTCGCCGTCGGCATCGGCGGCTACGCGGCCGTCGGCATCGGTGTCGACGGTGCCGTGCCGACGAACATCGTCGGCTACGGCGGCTGGCTGGCGGTCCTCATCGTCGCGTGCCACGTGGCGGTCCGCATCGCCGCGCCGTACGCCGACCCGGTGCTGCTGCCCGTGGTGGCCGCGCTCAACGGCCTCGGCCTCGCGGTGATCCGCCGGCTCGACCTCGCGCAGATCGACCAGGCCGCGGGCACCGGCAAGGCGCCGCACGTCTTCGCCAACGACCAGCTGGTCTGGATGACGATCGGCGTCTCGCTCTTCATCGGCACCCTCGTCGTGCTGCGCGACCACCGGGTCCTGCAGCGCTACACCTACACGAGCGGACTCGCGGCGATCGTGCTCCTGCTGCTGCCGATGTTCCCGTTCATCGGACGCGAGGTGAACGGGTCCCGCATCTGGGTGCACATCGGGCCGATGAGCATCCAGCCCGGCGAGGTCGCCAAGGTGCTGCTGGTCGTCGCCGTTGCCGGCTACCTGGTCGTCCACCGCGACGCGCTCGCGCTGGCCGGGCGCCGGTTCCTCTTCATCGACCTGCCGCGGGGCCGCGACCTCGGTCCGATCCTCGCGATGTGGCTGATCGGCATGGGCATCCTGGTCTTCCAGCGCGACCTCGGCACGTCACTGCTCTGCTTCGGCCTGTTCCTCACGATGCTGTACGTCGCGACCGAGCGTCCCGGCTGGCTCTTCGTGGGCGGACTGCTCTTCGTCGCAGGTGCCGTGGGCGCCTACTTCGTCGAGAGCCACGTCCACGCCCGCGTGGTCACCTGGCTCGACCCGTTCGGCGCCTGGGAGACCGGCTCCCAGCAGGTCGGCAACTCGCTGTTCGGCATGTCGTGGGGCGGCCTCCTCGGCCGCGGCCTCGGTGACGGCCAGCCGTGGCGGACCTCCTACGCCGAGTCGGACTTCATCATGAGCGCCATCGGCGAGGAGCTCGGACTGACCGGCGTCATGGCCGTCCTGCTCATGTACGGCCTCATCGTCGAGCGTGGCCTCCGCGCTGCGCTGGTCTGCCGCGACGGCTTCGGCAAGCTGGTCGCCACAGGCCTCGCGGTCATCTTCGCCCTGCAGGTTTTCGTCGTCGTCGGCGGCGTCACCGACCTGATCCCCCTGACCGGCCTGACCACCCCGTTCCTCTCGTACGGCGGCTCCTCGCTCGTCGCGAACTGGGTGATCATCGCGCTGGTGCTCCGCATCTCCGACCAGGCCCGGCGTCCGGTTCCGGACCTCTCCTTCGAGGAGCCGGCCGAGGTCGAGACCACCCAGATCGTCAAGGCGGTCCGTCCCTGATGAGCCACGCCACCCTCCGCCTCGCTGCGCTCTCCGGAAAGCGGGGGCTCCGATGAACAAGCCGATCCGCACGCTGTCGCTCTTCTGCGGCCTGCTCTTCCTCGTCCTGCTCGGCAACGCGACGTACCTGCAGTACTTCCGGGCCGACTCGCTCGACAAGAGCTCGCTCAACCGCCGCGTCATCGAGGCGTCCTTCGCCCGCGAGCGCGGCGCGATCCTCGTCGACGGCGAGCCCGTCGCGCGTTCGGTGAAGTCCGACGACCGCTACAAGTGGCAGCGCCGCTACCCCGCGGGCGCCCTGTACGCCCACGAGACCGGGTGGTTCTCCTACTTCTCCCAGTCCGGCATCGAGCACGCGGAGAACTCGGTGCTCTCCGGCGACGACCCGCGGCTCTTCGGCGCCCGGCTCGCCGACCTGATCGGCAGCGGCCAGCCCAAGGGCGGCAGCGTCGAGCTCACCCTCAACCCGGCCGCGCAGAAGGCGGCGTACGACGGCCTGCAGGCGCTCGGCACGGGGATCCAGGGCTCGGTCGTGGCGCTGGAGCCGGCCACGGGCCGGATCCTGGCGATGGTGTCGCTGCCCTCCTACGACCCCAACCGGCTCGCATCGCACGACCTGTCGAAGGTGTCGGCCGCCGACAAGCAGCTCGAGGGCGACCCGGCGCAGCCGAAGCTCAACCGTGCGATCCGCACGACGCTTCCGCCGGGCTCGACGTTCAAGCTGGTCACCGCCGCCGCGGCGATCGAGAACGGCCTCTACGACGAGGACTCGCAGGTCCCGGCCGGCGCCGGCTACAAGCTGCCCGAGAGCACCTCGATCGTGCACAACTCCACGGGCAGCGCGTGCAACCCGGCGACGATCACGCTGAAGTACGCGCTCGAGTGGTCCTGCAACACCGCCTTCGCGGCCATCGCCGACAAGCTCGGCAACGCGAAGATGAAGAAGATGGCCGAGAACTTCGGCTTCAACGACACCTCGCTGCAGGACCTCACCGGCCAGGTGCGCAGCCGCTACCCGTCCATGAACCGCCCGCAGACCGCGCTCTCCGGCTTCGGCCAGGCCGACGTCGCGGCGACGCCACTGCAGATGGCGATGGTCGCGGCCGGCATCGCCAACCACGGCGTCCTCATGCGTCCACACCTCGTCGACGAGCTCCGGTCCCCCGACTTCGACTCGCTCGGCAAGACCGACTCGGAGGTCTACAAGCGGGCGATCAGCTCCGCCGTCGCGCGCCAGCTCACGGACATGATGGTCGGCGTCGTCGAGGAGGGCACCGCCAACACCGCGGCCATCCCCGGCATCCGCGTCGCCGGCAAGACCGGCACCGCCCAGACCGGACGCAGCGACATCTCCAACTACGCGTGGTTCACCTCCTTCGCGCCGGCCGACGACCCGCAGGTCGCAGTCGCGGTGATGATCCAGAACAGCCAGCGCTCCAACGGCGAGATCTCCGGTGGCGGACTCGCCGGACCGATCGCCAAGGCGGTCATGGAGGCGGTGATCAACAAGTGACCCGCTACGCCGACGACCTGGAGCGCTACGAGCTCCTCGAGCGCATCGCCACGGGCGGCATGGGTGAGGTGTGGCGGGCGACCGACACCGTCCTGCACCGCCCGGTCGCCGTGAAGCTGCTCAAGGCGGAGCTCGCCGACGACCCGGAGTTCCGCGCGCGGTTCGAGACCGAGGCCCGTCACGCGGCCTCGCTGCACCACCCCGGCATCGCCGCCGTCTTCGACTTCGGCAGCACCTCGAACGCCGGCCACCCGCCGTACCTGGTGATGGAGCTGGTCGAGGGCCAGCCGCTCTCCGCCCTGCTGCGCAAGGGGCGGCCGATGCCCGCGGAGCCCGCGCGGGCGCTCGCCATCCAGGTCGCCGACGCGCTCGGCGCCGCCCACGCTGCCGGCATCGTCCACCGCGACGTGAAGCCGGCGAACCTGCTCGTCACCCCCGACCGCCGGGTGAAGGTCACGGACTTCGGCATCGCCCGAGCCGGCGATGCGGTCGCCCTGACGCGCACCGGTCAGGTGATGGGCACCCCGCAGTACCTCTCCCCCGAGCAGGCCGAGGGCGGCGTCGCCACCGCCGCGAGCGACGTCTACTCCCTCGGCGTGGTGCTCTTCGAGGCGCTCGCCGGCGAGCGTCCGTTCGACGCGGAGTCTCCGGTCGCCACGGCGCTGGCGCACATCCGCCAGCCGGTCCCGGACCTCCCCCGTGAGGTCCCCCAGGACCTGCAGGCGGTCGTACGCCGGTGCCTGGCGAAGGACCCCACGGCCCGGTTCCCCGACGGTGCCTCCCTGGCAGCTGCGCTGCGCGACCCCTCCACGATGGGTCCGATGACCGTGCCGGTCGCCACCGGCCTCGGCGTGCCCGTGGAGGCTCCGGCCACCTCGGTCATGCCGGCGGTGACCGCTCCCGCGGCGGCGTCCGCACCGCGCGAGGACCGCAGCGGCGGGATCCTGCTCTGGCTGCTGGCCATCCTGGTCGGCGCCCTGGTGGCCTTCCTCGCCTGGACCTTCTGGCACGACGCGGGCACGCCCGCGGAGGAGCCGACCACGCCGGCGACGGTCACCATCTCGACCACGCCGACCGACACGACGGTCGAGCTCCCGGCGTCGGTCTGCGTCGGCACCCTCGACGACGTGACCCAGTCGATCCGCAACCGTGACCTCGTCGCCGATCCCCAGGAGCAGCCCAACCCCGGCGACCAGGTCGAGGACCAGGTCATCTCCTGCACCCCGACCGGCACGCTGCAGCAGGGCGACGACGTCGCCGTGAAGTACTGGGGTCCGGCGCCCACGCCGACGCCCACCCCCACGGAGAGTGCCACCCCCACCCCCACCCCGACCGACACCACGACGACGAGCCCGTCGCCGACCGACACGAGCAGCCCCCTGCTGCGGAAGGCACAGAACCGATGACGAACCAGGCAGGAGTCGTGGGCGGCCGCTACGAGCTCGGCGAGCTGCTCGGTCGCGGCGGCATGGCCGAGGTGCGCAAGGGCGTCGACACGCGGCTCGGCCGCGTGGTCGCGGTGAAGCGGCTACGCACGGACCTCGCCAGCGACGCGACGTTCCAGCACCGGTTCCGGCGCGAGGCCCAGTCGTCGGCCTCGCTGAACCACCCCGCCATCGTCGCCGTCTACGACACCGGCGAGGAGCCGTCCGTCGACGGGATCGCGCAGCCCTACATCGTCATGGAGTACGTCGCCGGCCGCACGCTGCGGGAGATCCTGCGCGAGGGTCGCAAGATCCTTCCGGAGCGGGCCCTGGAGATCACCTCGGGCGTCCTGTCGGCCCTCGACTACAGCCACCGCGCGGGCATCATCCACCGCGACATCAAGCCGGCCAACGTCATGCTCACTCCGTCGGGCGACGTGAAGGTCATGGACTTCGGCATCGCCCGGGCGGTCTCCGACGCGTCCTCGACGATGACCCAGACGGCGGCGGTCGTCGGCACCGCCCAGTACCTCTCCCCCGAGCAGGCCCGCGGCGAGTCCGTCGACTCCCGCTCCGACGTCTACTCGACCGGCTGCCTGCTCTACGAGCTCCTCACCGGCCGGCCGCCGTTCGTGGGCGAGTCGCCGGTCGCGGTCGCCTACCAGCACGTGCGCGAGCCCGCCCAGCCGCCGTCGGTCTACGACCCCGACGTCCCGCCGGAGCTGGACGCCATCGTCATGAAGGCGCTCACCAAGCGCGTCGAGGACCGCTACCAGTCGGCGGCCGCGATGCGCGCCGACATCGAGCGCTACCTGGCCGGCCACGCCGTCCAGGCCCCGCCCGTCGCGGCGGTCGCGCCGACGGCGGTCGTCCCCGCCCCGGCGTACGCCGCGACCACCGGCAACCACACGGCCGTCGGGATGGCGCCGGTCCCGGCCGAGGAGCCGCACCGCCGGCGCTGGCTCGTCTGGGGTCTCCTCATCGTGCTGCTGGCCGGCCTGATCGCCTACGGCGTCCCGAAGCTCTTCGGCACCAACGAGCCCGAGCAGGTCACCGTCCCGAAGGTCGTCGGCCTCCTGCAGGCCGCGGCCGAGCGGACCCTGACCGCCAGCCAGTTCGTGCCCGAGGTCTCGACCGAGGCGAGCCGCGATGTCGCCCGGGGCAAGGTCATCTCGCAGGACCGGCAGGCCGGGTCGCTCGCCGACATCGGCAGCACCGTGCACATCGTCGTCTCCCTCGGTCCCCCGACCGCCGAGGTGCCCGACGTGACGAACAGGTCGCTCGAGGACGCTCGCCGCATCCTGGAGGGCGCCGGCTTCAGGGTCGGCACCGAGCAGCGGCAGTCCGACGAGCCCAAGGACGAGGTCGTCGACCAGTTCCCGGTGGGCGGGCAGACCGTGGTCGAGGGGCGCAAGGTGACCCTGTACCTCTCGACGGGTCCGAAGAAGATCCCCGGCGTCGTGGGCAAGAGGCAGGACGCCGCCTGCAGGGCGATCCGGGAGCGCGGCTTCACCTGCCAGGTCGACAGCGTCGACTTCCCGACCGATGCGCCGAAGGGCACGGTCATCGACCAGTTCCCGAAGGCCGGCACCGAGGCGCCGTCCGGTTCGTCCGTGACGATCCAGGTCACGACCTACCAGAAGCCGGAGCCGACGCCGACGCCCACCACCACGCCGACGACGACGCCCACCACCGACCCCGGCACCGGCGGTGGCGGCATCGGGGGCAACCTCTTCGGCAACTGAGGGTCATCGGCCCGGGCGGGCCGGGCGGTGAACGCCGTCTCGCGACTCAGCTCACGGGCTTGGCGTACTCCGCCCGGATCGGTCCGGTGTACGGCGGGGCGACGAGGCCGTAGCCGGAGTGCATGTCCCAGCCGATCGCGATGTCGGGCTCGGCCGCCTGTGCGCGGTAGACCTGCAGGTAGCCGTCGTCGGTGATCCGCTGCTCGATCGCGTCGACGTCGCCGATCGCGGTGATCTCGTAGGGCTGCGGGAAGTAGAGGCCGTTGACCTGGACGGTGCTGCCGGCGCACTGGATGCCGGTGGTGGTGACGACCCGCTGGCCCTCGATGGTGACGGCCTCTGCTCCCGCGGCCCACATCGCGTTGACGACCGCCTGGATGTCCTGCTGGTGGACGACGAGGGTGTTGATGTCCTGGTCGCTGGAGTCCCGCACCTCACGCGGCGCGTCGGAGAGCGTCACCGTGACCCCCTCGCCGGTCACCTTCTTCAGTCCCGCCGGCCCCTTGAGCCGGCGTACGGCGTCGCGCACACGGTGCGAGCCGAGGTCGTCCTTGGTCGCGCTGAGCGCCTCCACCTGCTTCGTCAGCGACCGGCTCTCCGCGCGGAGGTCGCGCAGGTGACGGTTCTCGACCTGGACCAGCCCGGCGAGGTCCGTCGTGCGCCCGGGGCGCAGGTCGGTGCCCTCGCTGTTGGCCGCACTCACGGCGAAGAGGCCACCCGCGAGGAGGAAGACCACGGGGGTGACGACGGCCCACGTGCGGCGCTGTCGGTGCGTCGTGGTCATGCCCACTACGCTAGCCGGGGCCGCGTGAAGTTCGCAGCGGCCCCCGACCACTGGAGGACACGTGTCGAAGAGCAAGGCCACCGCTACGGCTCCGCAGGGCATCGACCCGCTCAAGGGACCGATCTTCTCGGTGCGCTTCCTCGTGTCCCTGCTCCTGATCGCGGCCGGCATCGCCGCGGTCGTCCTGTGGACGATCCACCTCCACCAGGGCTACGACTGGACGCCGACCGCCAAGGACAAGACCGCGCCGAAGGCCCTGATCCCGGGCACCGGCAAGCTCGACAACTGGAACTGGGTCATCGGCTTCGGCCTGGTCTTCCTCGGTCTGGTCTTCGCCGCCCACCGCAAGACGCCCCTCGGTCGTGGCCGCGGCCCGGTCGTCGGCATGCTCGGCTGCTTCCTGATCGGTCTGGTCTGGATCTGCACGTTCTACGTCTTCGCCAACAAGGCTCCCGGTGCGGACGGCTCCGTCTGGCTCCTCTCCGACCTCCAGCAGTACAACCTCATGGTCGGCATCGGCTTCATGGCCGTGGGCTTCACCTACGCCACCAAGTGGGAGTGACTCCCGCCGTACTGCGAACGCCCCGCTCCCGGTGAGCGGGGCGTTCTGCATTTGTGCTTCTGACCTGCGGAATCACACGCGTGTAAGTTATCCACAGGGTTTATCCACAGTGTGAATAAGTCGCCTGTGAAGCGCCGAGACGGGGCTTGTGCCGCAGTGACACGGGGCCCGTGCCGCGTGCTGGCGGCACAGGCCCCGTCTCGGCGTCGGGTCTGCTCAGGCGAGCGCGACGGTGCGCAGGACGCAGCCGGCGAGGACGAGGGCGGCGTAGACCACGACGCCCGTCCACTGCCAGCGGGCGCGCTGGGGACCCTTGGGCGAGAAGGCGAGGAGGCCCATCAGGGCGAGGCCGCCGAGGAAGCCACCGAGGTGGCCCTGCCAGGAGATCGATCCGCGCCCGACGACGGTGATCGCGGCGTTGATCCCGATCCACATCAGGATGTTGCGCACGTCGCCGCCGACCTTGAGGGCGAGGACGAGCAGGGCGGCCATCAGGCCGAAGATGGCACCCGAGGCACCGAGAGTCGGGGTGTACGACGGCGCGAGCCAGTAGACGGCCAGCGAGCCACCGAGCCCCGAGAGCAGGTAGAGAGCGAGGAACCGCGCGCGACCCAGCGCCAGCTCGAGCTGCGGCCCGAGCACCCAGAGCGCGAGCATGTTGAAGCCGATGTGGGTCACGTCGATGTGCGTGAACATGCTCGTCACGAGCTGCCACCAGGCCCCGTCGGCGACACCTGGCAGCCAGCTGCCGAGGTCCGCGCAGTCAGCCCGGGTCGCGCTGGGCCAGGCGTACTGTCCGCGCGCGCAGATGCCCTCCGGGCGCAGGGCGAGCCAGTCGACCCAGCGGCTGGCCGCGCCGCCCGTGGCGGTGATCAGCGCCCAGACCGCAGCGTTGATCGCGATGAGGACGCCGGAGGTGAGGCCGGGGTTGGCCACCCGCGCCCCGCCGTACGCCGTGCGGCCGCTGCGGGTCTCACGCGCGCCGGACCTCACGCAGTCGGGGCACTGGAACCCCACGGCAGCCGAGCGCATGCAGTCCGGGCAGATCGGACGTCCGCAGCGCTGGCAGGAGATGTGCGTCTCCCGCCCCGCATGCCGGTAGCACTGCGGGGCGGGAGTCACGGAGTCGTCCAACGCAGGATCAGCGGGTGATCTCGACGGAGTTGATGACGACCGGCTCGATCGGGCGGTCCATGGCGCCGACCGGCGTCGTGCCGATGGCGTCCACGACGGCCTTGGACGCGTCGTCGGCGACCTCACCGAAGATCGTGTGGCGGTTGGTGAGCCACGGGGTCTCGACGGTGGTGATGAAGAACTGCGAGCCGTTGGTGCCCGGGCCGGCGTTGGCCATGGCCAGGAGGTACGGCTTGTTGAAGGAGAGCTCCGGGTGGAACTCGTCCTTGAACTTGTAGCCGGGGCCACCGATGCCCTGACCGAGCGGGCAGCCGCCCTGGATCATGAACTGGTCGATGACGCGGTGGAAGATCAGACCGTCGTAGAACTTCTCGCCCGAGCGGCCGGCGTCGTCGGTGTAGTCCTTGGTGCCCTCGGCGAGGCCGACGAAGTTCTCCACCGTCGCGGGAGCGTGGTTGGGGAAGAGGTTGATCGTGATGTCACCCTTGGTGGTGTGCAGGGTGGCCTTCAGGTCAGACATGGCTGCCTCTCGGGGTCGAAGTCAATGCGTCCTGAGCGTACAAGGGGCTGGCGACAGCCCGCGGCGTACGGGAGGATCACCGCATGGCGAAGCGCGCGGACAAGGACCTGGCCGACCTCATCGAGGACTGGGCCCCGCAGATCGAGAAGACGTTCACGCAGCTGGCCACCAGCGGCCCGAAGCTGATGAAGAAGGGTCGCAAGCTCGCCAAGGCCAAGGGCGCCCCCGTGCCGAAGAAGCACGCCGGTCAGGCCCCGGCGGGCGCGCTGACCAGGAAGCTGGTCGTGGTCGGCGGCATCGGAGCGCTGCTCGTGATGGCGGTACGCCGCGTGCTCGGCGGAGGCTCTGACTGGCAGGTCACCCCGCCGGAGCCGACCGAAGAGGTCGAGACCGACCTCGGCTGAGGCTGATCTCGACCACGGCTCAGCCGACGAGCGCGGGCGCCTCGGTCCGGATCTTCGTCTCGACGCGGCGCTCGACCCAGAAGATGAGGCCGGGCACCAGGCCGGCGAGGAGCATGAGCCCGAGGAAGGTCATCTTCCAGCCGGCACGCATGGCGAGCAGCAGCGCCGCGACGACGTACGCCATGTAGATCCACCCGTGGCCCACGGCGACGATCGGCGTGAACGTCTCTCCGAAGGACTGGATCGTGCCGCCCTCCGGGAAGAGGTACTTGCAGACCATCCCGATCGTGAGCGCCAGCAGCAGCGTGCCGACGACGTACGCGAGGACCTTGTAGACGGGGAAGAGCTTCACGGCCGCCACGGTACCTGCGCCCACCTCAGGCCGGTACGTCGTCCTCGTCACCTTCGGGGTCGGCATCACCGTCCGGGTCGGCCAGCACCTCGTCCTGGAGCCAGCGCCACCACATGAAGACGACGAACCCGCCGAAGAACCACCACTCGACGGCGTAGAAGAGGTTGCGGATCGCCGAGAAGCGCGGGGCGGGAGGGAGCTGGTCGAGGTCGGCGCGCTCGAGCCCGTGGTCCGTGGCCGCAGCGATGACGTACGCGCCGTACAGGTCCTCGTCGACGAAGTGGAGGGCGTCGGCGATCCGGAGCTGCGGCAGCACGGCGTCGGTGGTGTCGGTGTCGACCTCACCGGTGCCCTCGGCCGGCTGCAGCCAGCCCTCCAGCATCACCGTCCCCGACGGCGCAGCGGGAACGGAGGACGGTGAGGCGGTCCAGCCACGCACGACCGGCATCGCGGACCTCGTGCCGTCCACCGTCACGGGGGTGACGACCCAGTAGCCCTCGACGTCGCCTCGCTCGCGGCCGCTCACCAGGAACGTGGACCTCGGCAACCATTCCCCGGTGAAGGAGACCGGCTGGCCGACGTACTGCCCCGGGAACGGATCGTCAGGCCCGATGACCTTCTCCAGGGGCTTCGCCGCGACCGTCGTCAGGTCGCGGACGGCCGCTTCTCGCTTGGCCTTCCACGCGTCGAGCTGCCACACACCGAGCATCACGGCAGCAGCGAGGAGCACCACCGCGACGAGGTGGATGCCCCAGTAGCGAGGCGACAGCGGGTGGGGCCGTCGTTCAGGGGCAGGTGGCACGCGGCCAGCCTACGATCAGGGCATGACGACGCGGATCCACCACCTCGACTGCGGAACGATGCACCCCTTCGGTGCCCCGGGCGGCCGGCTCATGCCGCGGCGCATGGTCGCTCACTGCCTGCTGGTCGAGCGCCCGGAGGGCCTGGTCCTCGTCGACAGCGGCTTCGGCACCGCGGACCTCGCCGACAGCAAGCGCCTGGGCCGGCCCTTCCTCACGCTCATCCGCCCGGACCTGGCGCCTGAGCAGACCGCGCGGGCACAGGTCGTCGACCTCGGTTTCGACGTCGCGGACGTCACCGACATCGTGCTCACCCACATGGACGTCGACCACGCCGGCGGCATCGGCGACTTCCCGCAGGCGCGGGTCCACGTGTCTGCCGAGGAGCACCGGGCTGCGATGGAGCCCGCGTCGCTCCTGGAGAAGCGCCGCTACATCCCCGCGCAGTGGGCACACGGTCCGCAGTGGCAGCTGCACGGCGCAGGCGGCGAGGACTGGTTCGGCTTCACCGGCGTGCGCGCCCTGGGCGACGACGTCGTCCTGATCCCGCTGCGCGGCCACACCCGTGGGCACTCCGGCGTCGCTGTCCGTACGCCGGAGGGCGGCTGGCTCCTCCACGCCGGCGACAGCTACTTCTGGCACGGCGAGCTCGAGCGGCCCCCGGCGCACAACTACGGGCTGGTGGGCTTCCAGAAGCTGATGGCGGTGTACGAGAAGGAGCGGCGCACCAACCAGGAGCGCCTGCGCGAGCTGCGCGCCGGCCACCCTGAGGTGACCATCTTCTCGGCGCACGACGAGACCGAGTTCCAGCACCTCGCGTGAGGGCACGAGCGCCGCGCGCAGGAGCGTGACCTGCACGAGCGCCTCACCCAGGTGATCGCCGCGGCTACGGGCTGACTCAGCCGGTCGGCTCCCGGAGCGAGTCGGTCCGGTTGCAGACGGCGAACGGCAGGAGGTCGTCGAGGGTCACCGCCGCGGCGGCGTTCGGCTTCTTCGGGCGGAGCCCGATGCGGCCCGTCGACGGGTCGTCGAGCACGTCGGACGCGAACCCGTCGGTGAAGCCGGCAGCACCGCTGGTCACTGGCCACGCGCGCGTGATCGCCGCGCGCTCGACCAGGTCGTCTCGCCCCGTTCCGAGCCGCGCGGTCGCCAGGCCGTCGGCGAAGGAGACCGAGAACGCCGGCAGGTCACCGAGGTTGCGCGGATCCAGCTCGCCGACCAGCCTTCCCCGGTCGGACGCCGTCGCGCCGTCCCCCAGCGCGGTCCGCACCGGAACACACCCCCGCCGCAGGTAGGCCGACTCCGCTCCGCCGTCGACGAGAGCGGGCAAGGCGGGGTCCGAGGCCCAGACGCGCTCACCTTCCGACGCCACCCCCTTGACCAGCAGGTGCTCCTCTGACATCACGCGCGCGCCTGACAGTGGCTTCTTCCCGAGCGCGCGCGTCACCGCTGCCATGTCCAGGTCGGGCCGGAACGCGACGACGTACCCCGAGCCGGACGGGCCGCTGAACCGCAGCTCCCAGTCCACGTCGTCCCGGGTGAACCCGTGGTCGAGCCAGAATCGCGCGTCCTTCGAGGCGAGGATTCCCTGGGTCAGCACGACGGCGTCCGATCGCACCCGGTCCCAGAACGCTGTCCGGTCCGCCACCGGCTCGTCGGCCGTCATCTCCGGCACTCCGAAGCGGGCCCGGATCGTGTCGTAGTCGGTGAGCGTCACGACGTCTGCGTCCGCCGGCACGAGGGCGAGCCCGCGCCAGGCCTCACCGGTCGGATGACGCGGCATCGCCAGCCCGGACGGGATCGTGCTGGGCAGCGCCGGCGCGGAAGCCGGCTCGGCGGGAGCACCACACCCGCTGAGGACCACGGCCGCCAATGCCGCCCCGAGAAGAATCCGCACCGGTCGAGGGTAAGCGCTCCGCCGCTCGACAGCGGGCGGAGATGCCGATGGGGCCCCTCCGGCGTGCGGAGGGGCCCCATCCGGGCGTGGAGCCTAGGGGACTCGAACCCCTAACCCCCTGCTTGCAAAGCAGGTGCGCTACCAATTGCGCCAAGGCCCCGCTGCGCGTGGGACGCGCAGGGAAGAAGGTCAGGCAGGCGTGACCGGGTCGGTCGCCTGGGCCCACAGGGCCTGCTCCTCACGGGACGCGTCGAGCTTCTTCTTCGCGAAGACGGCGGCGGCAGCGGCCAGGGCGACGAGAACGATCTTCTTCATGAGGCGAGAGGCTACCAACCCCGCCCACCCTCCCGGAAAACGCCCCGGCGTACGAGCCGGAAAAGCGCACCGCCCGCGTCCGGGAGGACTGCGGGCGGTGAGTGTGTGGTGCGCCTAGGAGGACTTGAACCTCCGACCCCCACATTATCAGTGTGGTGCTCTAACCGTCTGAGCTATAGGCGCGACAGCCGCATGCGGCCGTGGTGTGAACCGTGGCGGAACGTTACCGGAGGCTCCGCCCCTGCACCAAAACGGGGTCCAGCAGCGAGCGTCCGCGACCGTCAGCGCTCGTCCTCGGCGAGGGTGACCTCGATGCCGCCGAGCAGTGCCGCGGCCATGTTGTAGAGGAACGCCGTCAGGGTCGCCACCGCGGTGATCAGCACCGTGTCGACCACGGAGACGAGCATCGTGAAGCCGAGGACACGGGTGGTGCCGAGGTAGTTGTTGACGTCGAAGCCGTCACCGCTGCCACCCATCACGCCACCCACGGTGGAGTTGATCGAGTCCCAGACGCCGGCGATGCCGAGCACGGTCCAGACGACGGCCACCGCCACGACCGTGACGATGCCGAAGGCGACCGCCAGCAGGAACGACGTCTTCATCACCGACCACGGGTCGATCCGGGTCAGGCGCAGCCGCGCACGGCGCGGGCGCCGACCCGAGGTCTCGGCGGCCGCGTCGGCGTGCTCCTTCGACTCCGGGTTCGCGTTGGCGCGGTGCTCGACCGTGGCGGCCGAGATCGCGCTGTTGATCCGCTCACCCAGCGTCTGCTTCGGCGCCTCGTCGCTCATCACTGCTCACTCTCGTCGGTCGGGACGGCCTGCACGTCGCTGGACTCCGCACCGGGCTCGGCAGAGGCCTCGTCCTGGCTGTCGGACGCGTCGATTGTTGCATCCTCCTCGTCGCGGGCCTCGACCGAGCGAGCGACGACGGCGACCGCGTCACCCTTCTTCGGCGTCACGAACTTCACGCCCATGGTCGAGCGGCCCTTGGCGGGGAAGTTGTCGTCGATGGGGGAGCGGACGACCTGTCCGCCGTTGGTGATCGAGAGGACCTCGTCGCCCTCGACGACGATGAACGCGCCGACCAGGCCGCCACGCTTCTCGTCGCTCAGCTGCATCGCCTTGATGCCGAGACCACCACGCGACTGCACGCGGTAGTCCGAGATGCGGGTGCGCTTGGCGTAGCCGCCGTCGGTGATGGTGAAGACGTACTGCTCGACGACCTCACTGGTCTCCTCGCCGGCCTCCGCCGCCTCCTCAGCGGCGATCTGCTCGGCGCGGATCACCGACATCGAGAGCAGGCTGTCGTCCGCGCGGAACTTCATGCCCGAGACACCCGACGTCGCGCGGCCCATCGGACGCAGCTGGTCGTCGCTGGCCGGGAAGCGAATCGCCTGGGCCTTGCGGGAGACGAGCAGGATGTGGTCCTCGCTGTTGACCAGCTCGGCACCGATCAGCTCGTCGTCCTCCTCGCGGAAGTTGATCGCGATGACACCCGCCTGGCGCGGGGAGTTGTAGTCGCCGAGCCGGGTCTTCTTGACCAGGCCGTGCTTCGTGGCGAGCACGAGGTAGGGCGCCTGCTCGTAGTCGCGGATCGCGAGCACCTGCGCGATCGACTCGTCGGGCTGGAAGCTCAACAGGCCGGCGACGTGGCCACCCTTCGCGTCGCGTGACGCCTCCGGCAGGTTGTAGGCCTTCGTCCGGTAGACCCGGCCAGCGGTGGTGAAGAAGAGCAGCCAGTGGTGGTTGGTCGTGGAGATGAAGTGCTCCACCACGTCGTCGCCCTTGAGCGAGGCGCCCCGGACGCCCTTGCCGCCGCGCTTCTGCAGCCGGTACGCCGACGCCAGCGTGCGCTTGGCGTAGCCGCCGCGGGTGATCGAGACGACGAGCTCCTCGTCGGGGATCAGGTCCTCCATGGACATGTCGCCCTCGGCCGCGACGATCTGCGTGCGGCGGTCGTCGCCGTACTTCGCGACGATCTCGGCGAGCTCGTCGACGATGATCTGCCGCTGGCGCGACTCGTTGGCGAGGATGTCCTTGAGGTCGGCGATGATCGCCTCGAGGCGGGCGAGCTCGTCGATGATCTTCTGGCGCTCGAGGGCCGCGAGGCGACGCAGCTGCATCTCGAGGATGGCGTTGGCCTGGATCTCGTCGATGTCGAGGAGCGCCATGAGGCCGGTGCGGGCCTCGTTGACGTCGGGCGAGCGACGGATCAGCGCGATGACCTCGTCGAGCATGTCGAGCGCCTTCACCAGGCCTCGGTAGATGTGCGCGTCCTTCTCGGCCTTCGCCAGGCGGAAGCGGGTCCGACGCTGGATGACCTCGATCTGGTGGGTGACCCAGTTGCTGATGAACTGGTCGACGGTCAGCGTGCGCGGCACGCCATCGACGAGCGCCAGCATGTTGGCCGAGAAGTTGGTCTGCAGCTCGGTGTGCTTGAAGAGGTTGTTGAGCACGACCCGGGCGACCGCGTCGCGCTTCAGCACGACGACGAGGCGCTGGCCGGTGCGCGAGGAGGTGTCGTCGCGGACCTCGGAGATGCCCTGGATCTTGCCGGAGTCGGCCAGCTCGGCGATCTTGAGTGCGAGGTTGTCCGGGTTGACCATGTAGGGCAGCTCGGTGATGACCAGGCAGGTGCGGCCGCGGTTGTCCTCGTCGACCTCGACGATGGCGCGCTGCGTGATGCCGCCGCGGCCCGTGCGGTAGGCCTGCTCGATGCCGGTGCGACCGACGATGAGCGCACCGTTGGGGAAGTCAGGGCCCTTCACCCGCTCGATGACGGCCTCCTGCAGCTCCTCGCGCGTGGCGTCGGGGTGCTGCAGGGCCCAGGTCGCAGCGTCCGCGACCTCGCCGAGGTTGTGGGGCGGGATGTTGGTCGCCATGCCGACCGCGATGCCGGCCGAGCCGTTGACCAGCAGGTTCGGGAACCGCGCCGGCAGGATCGTCGGCTCCTCGGTCTTGCCGTCGTAGTTGGGCGCCATGTCGACGGTGTCCTCGTCGATGTCGCGCACCATCTCCATGGCCAGCGGCGCCATGCGGCACTCGGTGTAACGCATGGCGGCGGCGGGGTCGTTGCCCGCGGAGCCGAAGTTGCCCTGGCCGTGGATGAGCGGGGCACGCATGACCCACGGCTGGGTGAGGCGGACCAGGGTGTCGTAGATCGCCGAGTCGCCGTGCGGGTGGTAGTTACCCATGACGTCACCGACGACGCGCGCGCACTTGTTGAACGCGCGGTCGGGGCGGTAGCCACCGTCGTACATCGCGTAGAGGACGCGGCGGTGCACCGGCTTGAGGCCGTCGCGGACGTCCGGGAGCGCGCGGCCGACGATGACCGCCATCGCGTAGTCGATGTACGAGCGCTGCATCGAGGTCTGCAGCTCGATGGGCTCGATGCGGGCGCCGCCCGTGGGGGTTTCCGTCACGATTCGTCTCTCTTACCGTGTCTAGTGCTCGTCTTAGATTCCGTGATATCCGTGAATCAGATGTCGAGGAACCGGACGTCCTTGGCATTGCGCTGGATGAAGGAACGACGCTGCTCGACGTCCTCGCCCATGAGGATCGAGAAGATCTCGTCGGCGTGGGCGGCGTCGTCGAGCGTCACCTGCAGCAGCACGCGGTGGTCGGGGTCGAGCGTGGTCTCCCACAGCTCGTCGGCGTTCATCTCACCCAGACCCTTGTAGCGCTGGATCGAGCCGTCCTTGGGGAGCTTCTTGCCCTGCGCCAGGCCGTCGGCCACCACCGCATCGCGCTCGGCGTCGGAGTAGACGAACTCGTGGTCGTGGGGCTTGTTCCACTTGATCCGGTAGAGCGGCGGCTGCGCCAGGTAGACGTGGCCGTGCTCGATCAGCGGCTTCATGAAACGGAAGAGCAGCGTCAGCAGCAGGGTGTTGATGTGGTGGCCGTCGACATCGGCATCGGCCATCAGCACGACCTTGTGGTAGCGCAGCTTGGCGATGTCGAACTCCTCGTGCACGCCCGTGCCGAGGGCGGAGATGATCGCCTGGACCTCCTGGTTGCCCAGGACCTTGTCGATGCGCGCCTTCTCGACGTTGAGGATCTTGCCGCGGATCGGGAGGATCGCCTGGATCCGCGGGTCGCGGCCGGACTTGGCCGAACCACCGGCGGAGTCGCCCTCGACGACGAAGACCTCGCACTCCTCCGGGTTGTTGGACTGGCAGTCAGCCAGCTTGCCGGGGAGGCCGCCGCCGCCGAGCAGGCCCTTGCGGTTGCGGGCCAGGTCGCGCGCCTTGCGGGCGGCGATGCGCGCGGTCGCCGCCGCCTGCGCCTTGCGGATGATGTCCTTGCCCTCGGTGGGGTGCTGCTCCAGCCAGTCGCCGAGCTGCTCGTTGACGACACCCTGCGTGAAGCCCTTGGCCTCGGTGTTGCCGAGCTTCGCCTTCGTCTGGCCCTCGAACTGCGGGTTGGAGATCTTCAGGCTGATGATCGCGGTGAGGCCCTCACGGATGTCGTCGCCCGTGAGGCGGTCCTCCTTCTTCTTGATCAGGCCCCAGGTCTCGCCCCACTTGTTCATCAGCGAGGTGAGCGCCGTACGGAAGCCCTCCTCGTGGGTGCCGCCCTCCGGGGTGTTGATCGTGTTGGCGAAGGTGTGGACCGACTCGTTGTACGACGACGCCTGCCACTGCATGGCGATCTCGAGGCTCATCGGGTTGGGGGCGTCGTCGCCGGTCTCCGCCTCGAAGGAGATGACGGGGGAGAGGATCGTCTTGCGCTTGTTGAGGTGGTCGACGTAGTCGGCCAGGCCCCGGTCGTACTGGAAGACGATCTCCAGCGCCTCGCCCTCGCGGTGCGGCTGGTCGTCGTGCGCGGCGTCGACGTCGTTGGCGATCGTGTCGTCCTCGACCGCGTCGGCGATCTCGGCAGCCTCCGGACGCTCGTCGCGCAGCACGATCCGCAGGCCCTTGTTGAGGAAGGCCATCTCGCGGAAGCGCGTGGTGATCGTCTCGAGGTTGTAGACCGTGGTCTCGAAGATCTCGGGGGAGGCGAACCAGGTCACCGTCGTGCCCGTGCGCTCGCCCTCCTCCAAGGGGCGGACCTGGCGCAGTGCGTAGCGCGGGATGCCGAGGTCGAACTCCTGCTCCCAGAGGTAGCCGCGGTTCTTGATCTCGAGCTTGAGCGTGGTGGAGAGGGCGTTGACGACCGAGGAGCCGACACCGTGGAGACCACCGGAGACCTTGTAGCCGCCGCCGCCGAACTTGCCTCCGGCGTGCAGCACGGTGAGGGCGAGGGTCGCGGCCGGGAGCTCCTGGCCGGGAGCGGTGTCGGTCGGGATGCCGCGACCGTTGTCGACGACGCTGACGGAGCCGTCCTCGTTGAGCTTCACGAGGATCTCGTCGCAGTGGCCGGCCAGGGCCTCGTCGACCGCGTTGTCCACGATCTCCCAGATCAGGTGGTGCAGGCCGCGCACACCGGTGGAGCCGATGTACATGCCGGGGCGCTTGCGGACGGCTTCGAGGCCCTCGAGGACCTGGATCGCCGAAGCGTCGTACTCGTTGTTGACCTGGTCCTGCTCCGACACCCGGGAACCTCTTCGTAACTGGCGAGACATGCAGAAGGCCGCACGACGCGAGCGTTGCGACCTTGATCACCCATGGTACCCGCGCACGCACGCGTAGCGAGGTTCCCGCTCCGGAAACGGAGGAGATCTGTGCAGAAATCGGCCCGAAAGAGGCCTTCCAGGGCCCCGGGGAGGCCCGAACAGGGGTTGTCTGGGTCCCCCTATGGGCGGCGGGTCGTTTCAGGCCGCATTCGGGCGCCGCTGGGGAGCGGCGCGGGTCAGCCGTAGGTGTCGCGGGGACCGCGGCCGTCGCGGGCGCTGATCCGACCCTTCTTCCAGCTCGGCGCCGTCGGTCCCTCGATGTCGATGACGGTCACCGATCCGTGGCCGATCTCCTCGTTGAGGCGGCGCACCAGCGTGGGCGCGAGGAGCCTGAGCTGGGTCGCCCAGGCGGTCGACCCGGCCCGGACGATGAGCCGCCCGTCGGCGAACGACGTCGGCTGGCAGTGCTGCGCGACCTCCGCGCCGACGATCTCGGCCCACCGGGCGAAGACCGCGTGGACCTTGAGGTCGAGGCTCCAGCCATGGTCGGCGACGAGCCGTCCGAGCGTGGAGTCGAGGAGCTGCGGGTCTCGCTCGTCGGGGTGGGCACCGGAGACACGGGGACCCTCGGTCCGTCGCGCCTTCTCGGCGGCTGCACCGGACGAACGGCGCTTCGCGCGCGGGGCGTTCTTCGCCGCACCGGCCATGGAGCGGGCGATGGTCCGGGCCAGGTCGAGTCCGGTGGCGTCGTGCTCCACCTCACCGGCCGAGCTCGGCTCGACCTCGGCCGACCCGGCGTCGACCGCGTCGACGCCGGGCTCGTCCTCACGACTCACGCGTCACCACTCCCTCGCCCACCGCGTAGCGGGCTCCGGCCAACGCCACGGGGACGTCCTCGGCGACCGCCGCGGTGATCAGCACCTGCTCAGCACCTGCCACCAGGTCCGCCAGCTGCTCGCGCCGTCCGGCGTCGAGCTCGGCAAACACGTCGTCGAGGATCAGGATCGGGTCGTCGCCCTCCGCACGCAACAGGTCGTAGGAGGCGAGCTTGAGCGCCAGCGCGAACGACCAGGACTCGCCGTGGCTGGCGTACCCCTTGACCGGGAGCCGCAGCTCCCCGTTGCCGAGCGTGAGCAACAGCTCGTCGCGATGGGGACCGACCAGGGAGACACCGCGGTCCAGCTCGTCCTTGCGGCGGCGTTCGACCTCGTCGAGGAGACGGGCCTGGAGCCAGGCCGCCTCCATCACCGGGTCCCCGTCGGACGTGCCGTCCTCGGCCACCGAGGGGAGCGAGGCCCGGTACTCGATCGCGGCGTCGTCTCGACCCGCGCCCCGCGCCACGGTGGCGTAGGCCTTCCCGACGTACGGCGCGAGGTCCGCGACCAGGCGCAGCCGGGCCGCGAGCAGCTCGGCCCCGACACGGGCGAGGTGCTCGTCCCAGACCGACAGCGTGGCGATCGCACCCTCGCGGGCCGAGCCGCGGGCGAGTCCAGCGGTCTTCAGCAGGGTGTTGCGCTGGCGCAGGACACGGTCGTAGTCCGAGCGGACCCCGGCAATCCGGGGCGTACGCAGCACGAGGAGGTCGTCGAGGAACTTGCGGCGGTCCCCGGGGTCACCCTTCACCAGCGTCAGGTCATCGGGGGCGAAGACGACGGTGCGCACGATGCCGACCAGCTCACGGGCCCGCGGCAGCTGTGCGCGGTTGATCCGCGCCCGGTTGGACTTGCCCGGGTTGATCTCGACCTCGAGGGTGGCGCTGCGGCCGTCCCGGACGACGGCAGCACGGATGATCGCCTGCCCCGCACCGGCCCGGACCAGTGGAGCATCGCTCGCCACCCTGTGCGAGGACAGGCGCGAGAGATAGTCGATGGCCTCGACGAGGTTGGTCTTGCCCTGTCCGTTGCGGCCGATGAAGGCCACCGGACCCGGTTCCAGCGCGACGTCCAGGTCGGCGTACGACCGGAAGTCGTGCAGGGTCAGGTGGGCGACGTGCACTCAGCTCTCGCCGGAGACGCGACCGGGCGACCCGGCGCCGGCCTGTGCTGCGGTGTCGGAGACCTCGGGTGCGCCCTGCTTGCCCTCGACGTCACCGCCGGCGGGAGCCTCGGTCTTCATCGCGTGACCGCCGAACTGGTTGCGCATCGCCGCGATCGCCTTCATCGCGGGGCTGTCGTCCTGCCGCGAGACGAAACGCGCGAAGAGCGACGCCGCGATCGCGGGAACCGGCACCGCGTTGTCGATGGCCGCCTCGACGGTCCAGCGACCCTCACCCGAGTCCTCGGCGTAGCCGGCGATGCTCTCCAGGCCCGGCTCGTCGTCCAGCGCCTGGACCAGCAGGTCCAGGAGCCACGAGCGGATCACGGTGCCCTCGCGCCAGGAGCGGAAGACCTCGGTCACGTTGTCGACGAGGTCGACCTTCTCGAGCAGCTCCCAGCCCTCGGCGTAGGACTGCATGAGGGCGTACTCGATGCCGTTGTGGACCATCTTCGAGAAATGACCCGCGCCGACCTTGCCCGCGTGCACAGCTCCGAACTCGCCCTCGGGCTTCAACGCGTCGAACGCGGGCTGCACCTTCGCGATGTCGTCGGACGAGCCGCCGAACATCAGGGCGTAGCCGTTCTCGAGGCCCCAGACGCCACCGGAGACGCCGCAGTCGACGAAGCCGATGCCCTTCTTCGCGAGGAGAGCAGCGTGCTCGATGTCCGAGGTCCAGCGCGAGTTGCCGCCATCGACCACGAGGTCTCCCTCGCCGAGGAGCTCGGTGAGCTCGACGACGGTCTGGTGCGTCGGGTCACCGGCCGGGACCATGACCCAGACGACCTTCGGGGACGGGAGCGCGTCGACCAGCTCCTGCAGGGAGCCGACGTCGGCGATGTCCGGGTTGCGGTCGTAGCCGACGACGGTGTGGCCCGCGCGGCGCAGGCGCTCGCGCATGTTGCCGCCCATCTTGCCGAGGCCGACGAGTCCGATCTGCATGGCTGGTTCCTCCGGGTGCGTTGGTTGAGCCGTTGTGGGCAGGGAGGTACCCGGCGGGTCGCGCCGGATCCGCTCCGTCAGGAAAGCAGGCGCCGCGGCATCAGCAGGTAGCGGAACCCGGCCGGGCCCTCCGACTTGCCGCTGATGACGACCGGCTTGCTCGCCTGCGTGAAGGCGAGCTCGACGACCGGCTCCTCGATCGCCGAGAGGCCGTCGAGGAGGAACGTCGGGTTGAAGCCCGTGGTGATGTCGTCGCCGGTGATCTCGGCGGCCAGCGCCTCGGAGGCCTGGGCCTCCTCGCCGGAGCCGGCCTCGAGCGTGAGCACGCCGTCGGAGAAGGCCATCTGGACGGCGGTGTTGCGCTCGGCCACGAGGGCGACGCGCTTGACCGACTCGATCAGCTGCGCCTTGTCCACCACGGCGACGGTCTGGTGCTCGTTGGGGAAGAGGCTCCGGACCTTGGGGAACTCTCCGTCGAGCAGGCGCGTCGTCGTACGCCGGACACCGCCGGCGACCTGGCCCTCGAAGCCGATGATCCCGTCACCCGTGCCGGAGGCCGAGAGCGCGATGGTGATCTCGCTGCCGGCGGTGAGCGACTTCGCAGTGTCGGCGAGCACCTTGGCCGGCACAAGGGCGGCCACGGACTCGTCGGGCGTGTTGGGGTTCCACTCGAGCTCGCGGTGCGAGAGGCGGAAGCGGTCGGTGGCCAGCAGGTTGACCGACTCACCCTCGATCTCGATGCGGACGCCGGTGAGGACCGGGAGCATGTCGTCACGCCCGGCAGCGGTGACCGCCTGGCTGACCGCCTGGGCGAACGCGTCGGACGACACGGAGCCGGTGGCAGCCGGCATGTCGGGCAGCGAGGGGTAGTCGTCGACGGGCATGGTCTGCAGTGAGAAGCGGGCAGAGCCGCAGGTCAGCGTGACCCGGGCGCCGTCGAGGACGACGTCGACCGGCTTCGCGGGAAGGTTGCGGCAGATGTCGGCGAGCAGTCGACCGGACACGAGGGCCGTGCCTTCGTCGGCGACCTCTGCGGCGAGCGTCGCGCGAGCGGACGTCTCGTAGTCGAAGGTCGACAGGACCAGACCCTCCTGGCCCGCCTCGATGAGGAGACCTGCGAGGACGGGGACGCTCGGACGCACAGGCAGGGAACGCGCGGCCCAGGCAACAGCGTCGGCGAGGGCGTCGCGCTCGATGCGGAACTTCACTTCTCTTCTGCCTCCGTGCAGGGGAACGACAAGTCTGGACTGAGCATCCTGCCATGAGGGTGGAGTGATGGGGAGGCCGCCATCGAACCTGTCATTCCTCAGCGCAGTGCCGGCCGACCTTCCGCTGCAGCGTCATCCCCAGAAAGGGAGCAGGAAGTCGTTGGACGGTCGATGGGTGCTTGATAGGTCTCATCGTTGTCGTAGGTTCCGTGGAATCTGTGGAGAACCCGCGTCTCTGCAGGTCAGACACCGGATCTGAGTCCACATCCCCTGTGGGTTCACCGGGGACGAATGACAGGTGCCTGTGGTCTCGGCGGCCGGCTGTGCGTTGTTCCCACAGTTGTCCACAGATCACTCATTTGTGATTCGGACCTGGAACGACAGGAGTTCCACAGCCGCGAGGGCGGTGGAACTCCCTGTCATTCGGTGGGCGCGCTGTCCGCGGAACGGGATCTCAACCTGCCCTGGTCTGCATCTTGATGCGGTTGGTGAGCTCGGAGACCTGGTTGAAGACCGCACGGCGCTCGGCGAGCAGGTCCTTGATCTTGCGGTCGGCGTACATGACGGTCGTGTGGTCGCGGCCGCCGAACTCGCGACCGATCTGCGGGAGCGACATGTTGGTGAGCTCACGGCACAGGTACATCGCGATCTGGCGTCCGGTGACCAGGTGACGACCGCGGCTCGGGCCGGTCAGCTCGTCGATGGTGACCCCGAAGTACGCGGCGGTCTGGGCGATGATCTGTGCGGCGGTGATGTCGGGCTCGCCGCCCTCGGGCATGAGGTCCTTGAGGACGATCTCGGCCAGGGTCATGTCGACCTCCTGGCGGTTCAGGTTGGCGAACGCCGTCACGCGGATCAGCGCACCCTCGAGCTCGCGGATGTTGGTCTGCACCTTCGACGCGATGAACTCGAGCACCTCGGGCGGCGCGGTGAGACGGTCCATGGCCGCCTTCTTGCGCAGGATCGCGATGCGCGTCTCGAGGTCGGGAGCCTGCACATCGGTGATGAGGCCCCATTCGAAGCGGCTGCGGAGACGGTCCTCCAGTGCCTCGAGGCGCTTGGGCGCGCGGTCGGAGGTCAGGACGATCTGCTTGTTGGCGTTGTGCAGCGCGTTGAAGGTGTGGAAGAACTCCTCCTGCGTCTGCTCCTTGCCCTCGAGGAACTGGATGTCGTCGATGAGCAGGACGTCGATGTCGCGGTAGCGCTTCTGGAACTGGCCCTGCTTGCCGTTCTGGATCGAGTTGATGAAGTCGTTGGTGAACTCCTCGCTCGACACGTAGCGGACCTTCGCCCCCTGGTAGAGGGAGCGCACGTAGTGGCCGATCGCGTGGAGCAGGTGCGTCTTCCCGAGCCCGGAGTCGCCGTAGATCATCAGCGGGTTGTACGCCTTGCCGGGTGCCTCCGCGACGGCGACCGCCGCTGCGTGCGGGAAGCGGTTGGACGACCCGATGACGAAGCTCTCGAAGACGTACTTGGGGTTGAGGCGGGTCTCCAGTGCACTGGGTGCCTCGGAAGTCGAGTTGTCGACATATCCACTCATCGACGGGGGCGCAGTCGGTGCCGGCTCGGGCTCCGGGTCCGCGACGTGGCGACCCGGCGGCGGCAGCTCGTCAGCGCTGATGCCGTGGTCGAGCTGGGGGTTGACGGTCACCGCGATCCGGATGTTCGTACCGAACGCCTCGGACAGCGAGTCCTCCAGCCGGGTACGCAGACGTCCCTCGAGCTGGGTCCGGGTGAACTCGTTCGGAACGGCGATGATCGCCGTGGTCTCGTGGAGGGTGACGGGCTCGCTGGTGCTCAGCCAGGCCCTCTGGTTGGGCTGGAGATCGCTGACCAGGTTGCGCCAGACGGTCGCCAGGTCAGGACTCGCCTGGGTGTTCTCCACTGTGCGTCGATCCTTCACCTCGTGTGGCGACCGCCCCATACGGTCGCCTGCGTCACACTCGCCCCCGTCATCATCCGTCGATGACGTGAGTGCCACTTCGTTCCACAACTTTATCCACAGGTTGTGAGTCGTGCGCACGGGGTGTGGATGAAGCTGTCGGACCTGCCTCCCGGCACCGGGTCCCGAGAGGTGTCATTGCAGGTCAGAGGCCGATTGAGTGATCCACATGACCCACGTCACACCGCCCCTGAAGGCCGGCATCGGACACGTCATCCGCCTCCGGCCAGGGGGCGAACCTAACCCGGCGGAACGGCAGGCAGCAAGGGTTCATCCACAGGGAAGGGCTTCGGTGGTTTGACCCCCTGAAGCGCCACCCCGTACCGTTGCTCAGTCTGTCCGGTGTCGACCGGTGCCGCATGTCCATGACACCCCCGCTCTCGTGGGGGTGGGCGTGGGTGGGCGGTGCCAGCCGAACTCGAGCTGCCTGCCGACACACACCGGACGTGGACTATCCCTGGAATCAATTCCCCGCATCGGAGAAGCAGTCGTGAGCAAGCGCACCTACCAGCCGAACAACCGTCGTCGTCACAAGAAGCACGGTTTCCGCCTTCGCATGCGCACCCGCGCCGGCCGCGCCATCCTGTCCGCGCGCCGCAGCAAGGGCCGCAAGCAGATCGCCGTCTGAGTTCGCCGACGGATCCGATCGGCCTTGCTGCCCCGGGAGCACCGGCTCGTCTCCGGTGACGACTTCCGGCAGGCGACACGTCAAGGCCGTCGAGCCGGCACACGCACTCTGGTCGCCCACCTCTGGGTCACCGAGGGCGGGTCGCCGGCTCGTGTCGGATTCGTGGTGAGCAAGGCCGTCGGCCCTGCTGTCACCCGCAACCGCGTGAAGCGCCGGCTGCGACACCTGGCCCGGGAACGACTCCTGTCGCTCCCGGGCTCTGCTGTGCTCGTCGTCAGGGCGCTCCCCGCAGCTGCAGAGGCGTCGTACGACGACCTCGGTCGCGATCTCGACTCGGCACTGGAGCGGATCGGCCGATGAAGCACGTCCTGGTCGGGCTCCTGAAGCTCTATCGGCTGCTCATCAGCCCTCTCTACGGCCAGGTCTGTCGCTACCACCCGAGCTGCTCGGCGTACGCCCTCGAGGCGGTGCAGCAGCACGGGAGCCTGCGGGGCAGCTGGCTCGCCGTACGCCGGCTCGGACGCTGTCACCCCTGGGCAGCCGGCGGCTACGACCCGGTGCCCCCCACTCGTTCTGCTGCACCCTCCGCCCCCATTCAAGGAGCCTGAGTGTCCATCTTCGGTGCCATCGGCAGCTTCATCATGACGCCGCTGTACTACCTGATCTCGATCGTGCTGGTCGGAGCCCACAAGGCCGTCAGCACCTTCCTGCCCGCGTCCAGCGGTGCGGCGTGGGCGCTGTCCATCGTCGTCCTCACGCTGGTCATCCGGGCTGCCCTGATCCCGCTCTTCGTGAAGCAGATCAAGGCCTCGCGCAACATGCAGCTCCTGCAGCCCCAGGTGAAGGAGCTGCAGAAGAAGTACGGGCACGACCGCGAGAAGCTCACGCAGGAGACGATGAAGCTGTACAAGGACGCGGGCACGAACCCGTTCGCCTCGTGCCTTCCGATCCTGCTGCAGATGCCGATCTTCCTGGCCCTGTTCCGCCTGCTCGACCACGCCGCCAAGAACCAGCAGGGCAAGGGCATCCTGACCGACGCCCAGGCGACCCAGCTCTACCACGCGAAGCTCTTCGGCGTTCAGATCTCCAAGACGTTCAACGGTGCCCACGGTGACCACGGCATCCAGATCATGGCGCTGACGCTGGTCATCGCGATGCTCGTCACCACCTTCACCACCCAGCGCCAGCTGATGAGCAAGAACATGCCGAAGTCGGCGCTCGAGGGCCCGTACGCGCAGCAGCAGAAGATCCTTCTCTACGTCCTGCCGGTCGTCTTCGCCATCGGTGGCGTCGCGTTCCCGATCGGTGTCCTCATCTACTGGACCGTCTCGAACCTCTGGACGATGGGCCAGCAGTTCTACGTCATCCGCAACAACCCGGTGCCCGGCACGCCGGCGGCCGAGGCCAAGGCGAAGCGCGACGCCGCCAAGGCGGCCCGCCACGGTCACTCCGTCGCCACGACCACCGCAGTCGTCGAGGACCAGGCTCCGGAGCAGCCGGCGCCGACGCGCCAGCAGCCGAAGAAGCAGACCCGCGCGCAGCGCACGAAGAACAACCGCCCGCAGGGAGACCAGAAGTGAGCGACGAGACCACTCCGGAGACCACCGTGACCGAGACCGCCACCCCGTCGCGTCCGAGCCGTGTCGAGCGCCTCGAGAACGAGGGTGACATCGCTGCTGACTACCTCGAGGAGCTCCTCGACATCGCCGACCTGGATGGCGACCTGGACATGGATGTCGAGGGTGACCGTGCCGCGGTCTCCATCGTCGGTGCCGACCTCAACCAGCTCGTCGGCTCCAAGGGCGAGGTTCTCGACGCGCTCCAGGAGCTCACGCGCCTGGCCGTCTACCGCGAGACCGGCGAGCGGTCCCGCCTCATGCTCGACGTCTCGGGCTACCGCGCTCGTCAGCGCGAGGAGCTCGTCAAGGTCGCCGAGCAGGCAGTTGCCGAGGCGAAGGAGACGGGTGCCCCCGTCTCGCTCAAGGCAATGTCTCCATTCGAGCGGAAGGTCGTGCACGACGCGGTCGCTGCGGCCGGACTCAGCTCGGAGTCGGAAGGCGTCGAGCCGCGTCGCTACGTCGTCGTCCTGCCGGCCTGAAGGGCATCACCTTCGTGAACGACGTTTCACGTGAAACACCCCCTGCACTCCCCGAGCCCCCGGCTGCGGTGCAGGGGGTGTTTGCGTCTGCCCGCATCCCGCTCCTGCGTGCGTACGCCGAGTCGCTCGCGACCGACGGCGTCGTCCGTGGGCTGATCGGACCGCGGGAGGTCCCGAGGCTGTGGGACCGCCACCTGCTCAACTGTGGCGCTCTGGCAGGACTCATGCCCGAGGGATCGTCCGTCGCTGACATAGGCAGCGGCGCGGGCCTGCCGGGCCTGGTACTCGCCATCGCGCGCCCGGATCTGACCTTGACGCTGATCGAGCCGCTACTGCGCCGCACGGTGTATCTCCAGGAGATCGCGGACCAGCTGGGCCTCGACAACGTCACGGTGATTCGCGGCCGTGCTGAGTCCGTTCACGGCAAGGAACGTTTCGACGTCGTGACCTCCCGTGCGGTCGCTCCGCTTGAGCGTCTCCTGACCTGGTCGATGCCGCTGGTCGCCGCGGAGGGTGCACTGATCGCTCTGAAGGGCAGTGCCATCACGGAGGAGATCGAGGAGGCGCGCTCGGTGCTGTCGGCGTTCGGCTGCGCGGAGCCTGAGGTCGTACCGGTCGGGGAGGGCCTGATCCCCGAGCCGACGCTTGCGGTCCGCGTGTGTTGGGCAGACCCGTCCAGAGCAGGCCGGTTGATGAAGGTCGAGTCCCAGTCAGGTCGTCGCAAGGCGAATGGCGCCGCTGCACGACGGCGCCAGCGTCGCCCCTGATGTTTCACGTGAAACGCCTCCGATCGCCCGGTGCGGTCGGAGGCGCTTCTGCATGCCGAGGCGGCATGAGCCCCGTCGTCGGGGCGGTTCGCGCGTCGTTACGAACGCGGGACGTGGCCCAACGTGGGCGCACCTGACGACAGGCACCGGCGGACGACAGGCGTCGGCCGCACTCGTTCCAGCCGTCGCGGATCACTCCGGGCGGGTCGCTTCTGGCCCGCGCCGTGGAGGCGCAGCAACGCGCTGGCGGACCATTCAGCCGGGCATACTGCTGCGCCCGCGCATGATGAGCGGCCAGTGTCGATCGGGTGGTCACCGATGGCGTGATCTCGCAAGGTGCGCTCCATGGCTGCCTTCGGGTCAGGAGGGAAGGGCGCATCCTGCCGCCGTGACGCCTCGACAGGCGCTCGGGGGATTTCGGGAGTCGGTGGACCCGGGGCGCTCGCCCGTACCGGCATCTGCGCGGGACGCACGGCGCGGCCGCGGTCCTCGTCTGTGCGGCTGGCCGAGGATGAGGACCCGTGCTGTTTCACGTGAAACGAAGACGGCTCGCTGGAGCGCGGGGTGGCGTGGTTTCGGTGAACGTGCGAGTACACGCCGATGGTGAGCCCCTGAAGGCCACGGCCGCGCGCTGCGCCAGGGTTCCGTGGTGTGGCGGTGCCGTCATCGCGGATGGTCTGCCGGCGCTGGCGCCGTGCTAGCCGATTCGGCAGCTCCGTCTCGACCATGATCCGACTGTGGACCGCGACTGGAGCAGGTCCTGTGGTCCCCGGTAGTTTTGGACCTCGCGTGCGAACCTCTTCGGTTCCGCGCACAGCACGGCCAAGTTCTGCCCGCGGTCGACGGCTCGGCTTCCGAGTTTTCCACCGGTCGGGAGGACGCGCTGAGCGCGTCATCCACAGGCAGAGGCAATTCATCCACAGGAAGAGGACCTCGTGGTTTCACGTGAAACGGGTCAGGGTTTCGTGGTCAGGACCGCTGCCGATCTGGCTGATGCGGGTCCGGCTTTCGCGGACGAGACCACCCCGCTGGCGCGCGCGGCTGAGCACACCGTGCTGGCTCGGCACGGCGCCATGGACCGGCCGGCTATGCCACGTCCGCCGCGCACGCGCGTCATGGTCGTGGCCAACCAGAAGGGTGGCGTCGGCAAGACGACGTCGACGGTCAACCTCGCAGCAGCCCTCGCCCAGCTGGGGCAGCGAGTCTTGGTCATCGACCTCGACCCCCAGGGCAACGCATCGACCGCACTCAACATCGAGCACCGTCGCGGTGTCCCCTCGACGTACGACCTCCTCGTCAACGAGGACAAGCTGGCCGATGTCATGCAGCCCTGCCCCGAGCAGCCGGGCCTGTGGGTCGTGCCGGCCACGATCGACCTGGCCGGCGCGGAGATCGAGCTGGTGTCGATCGTCGCGCGTGAGTCCCGGTTGCAGAAGGCGATCAGCGCCCATGAGTGGGTGGGTTCCGCCGCTGAGGCCGGTGAGGAACGCTTCGACTACGTGTTCATCGACTGCCCGCCGTCGCTGGGGCTGCTCACCCTCAACGCGCTCGTGGCGGGGGAGGAGATGGTCATCCCGATCCAGGCGGAGTACTACGCCCTCGAGGGTCTCGGCATGCTGCTCGAGACCGTCGACATGGTGAAGAAGCACCTCAACCAGCGGCTCGAGGTCTCCACCATCCTCCTGACGATGTACGACGCCCGCACGCGGCTCGCGTCCAACGTCGCCGAGGAGGTCCGGGAGCACTTCGGTGACACGGTGCTCAAGACGTACATCCCGCGCTCGGTTCGCGTCTCGGAGGCGCCCTCGTACAGCCAGACCGTGATGACCTACGACCCGGGCTCGCCCGGAGCGCTCTCGTACCTCGAGGCTGCCCGCGAGATGGCCAAGAAGGGAGCTGACCGATGAGCGGCCAGCAGCGACGTGGACTGGGCCGTGGCCTGGGTGCCCTGATCCCGACGGCCCCGGCCGAGGAGAGCAGCGTCAACGGTGGGGCGTCCGGCCTGGCGCCTTCTGCACCTGCTGGCGGGAGCAACGGGGTCTCGACCGCCCATGTGGCCGGCTCGTCGCCCACGGGTGCTCCTGCGGCCTCTCCGGCTTCCGGAACGGCGGGCGTGGCGGAGGCCACCGCCGCCGTTGCCGGCGGCGCCATCGAGAGCGGCGCGTACTTCGCCGAGATCCCGATCAGGCAGATCGTTCCCAACTCGCGAAACCCGCGCACCGTCTTCGAGGAGGAGGCGCTGGCCGAGCTGGTCCACTCGATCCGTGAGGTGGGTCTGCTCCAGCCGATCGTCGTCCGCAAGACCGGGTCCGACTCGTACGAGCTGATCATGGGTGAGCGCCGCTGGCGGGCGTCGCAGGAGGTCGGCCTCGACCTGATCCCGGCGATCGTCCGGCAGACCGAGGACGACGACATGCTCCGGGATGCCCTCCTGGAGAACCTCCACCGTTCGCAGCTGAACCCTCTCGAGGAGGCTGCGGCCTACCGCCAGCTGCTCGACGACTTCGGGTGCACCCACGATGAGCTCGCGGGCCGGATCGGGCGGTCGCGTCCACAGATCAGCAACACGCTGCGCCTGCTCAAGCTCTCGCCTGCCGTGCAGCGACGCGTAGCCGCCGGTGTGTTGTCCGCGGGCCACGCGCGTTCCCTGCTCGCGGTCGAGGACCCGGAGGTCCAGGATCGTCTTGCGCAGCGGGTCGTCGCGGAGGGCATCAGCGTGCGCGGCCTCGAGGAGATCGTGGCCGTGGGGGAGCACGGCGGTCGTGCGCCGCAGCGTTCGCAGCGGGCCAAGGTGACGGCACCGGGCCTGGGCGAGATCTCCGACCGGCTGAGTGACCGGCTCGAGACGCGGGTGAAGGTGGAGCTCGGCAAGTCGAAGGGCCGGATCACCGTCGAGTTCGCGACGCTCGAGGACCTGCGTCGGATCACCGACATCATGGACCCGCGCAACCGCAGCGACCGCGTCATCTGAGCCCGGCTTCAGTCGGTAGAGCGACAAGCGGATAAGTCGACAAAGCCACTCAGCGCCTGGTTTCCCGTGAAACATCGGGACTCCAGGCGCTGAGTCATTTCGGCGACCGAGTGCGGCTCGTCGAACCGACGGAGCAGCCCGGGTGCCGGTCGCCGAAATGACGGTGGGGCCGCCACCCGCGGTGACGACCCCACCCGCGATCGCGGCCGGCGTCAGGCGTCCGCGCGGTCGTCCACCAGGAAGTGCGTCCCAGAACGGGGCCGGAGATAGGCCACGTAGTAGATCGCCGCGAGGACGAGCAGTGCGCCTACCGCAAGGAGGTCGCTCAGTGCGGACTCCTTCAGCGCGTAGCCGACACCCACGATGACCACGATCGGTGCGACCGGCCACAAGGGCATCTTCCATCCGGCGTGGGGTGCGCGGCGAACGAAGAGGGCAGCGACCGCGACCACGAGGTAGACACCCGCGAGGATCACCGACGTGATGCCGAGCAGGGCCTCGATGTCCATCAGCCACGCCATCAGTGCCCCGGGTACGCCGATCAGGATCGTGGCCAGGACGGGGGAGCCGAAGCGGGGGTGGAGGCGTGCGAGCGCGCTGTTGATGGCGTCGGGCCAGGCGCGGTCACGTGCAGTCGCGTAGACCACGCGAGAGTTCTGGATGACCATCACGATGACGGCGTTCAGGATCGCCACGGCGATGCCGACGCTGATCGCGGCCGAGGTACGGCTGCCTGCCCACTCCGTGACGAAGTCAGGGAACGTGCCCGTGGCCAGCTCGTTCAGCGAGCCGACGCCGAGGACGGTCGCGGCCGTCGGGACGACGATGATCGCGGCGCCGAGGGCGAGGGAGCCGAGTACGGCGAGCTTCACGTTGCGGCGCGGAGCGACCATCTCCTCGGCCAGGTAGGTGGCAGTGGTGAAGCCCGAGCAGGTGAAGATCGCGACGGCGAGCCCGGAGAGCAGGACGCCTGCCGTGAACGGCGAGAGCGAGGTGCCGTTGCTGACCTGGGCGTGCCACAGCGTGTCGACGCCGCGGTCGGCGTGCGCGAACCCGAGCCAGGCCACAGCAGTGGCTGCCAGCGTCTCGACGATGAGGAACAGCCCGGTCACGTACGCGTTCGACTTGATGTCGAGCAGGCCGGTCGCGGTGGCGAGCAGCATGACCACGGCACCGGTGGTGGCGCGGTCCAGCCCCACGATCGGCGCGAGGTAGTCGGCGGTACCGAGGGCGATGACGGGCGGGATGACGATCAGCGTCGCCGACGTCAGGGCGAAGGTCAGCCAGCCGGTCGCGCGGCCGAGGGTGTGGGTCACCATCGCGTACTCACCACCACTGCTGGGAGTGCGCGTACCGAGCTCGGCGTAACAGGCGCCCACTGCCGCGGAGATGAGGACGCCGACGAGCAGCGTCATCACGACGCCGGAACCCTGCGACGCGAGCAGTTCGGGAACGATGATGAAGAGGCTGGATGCGGGGGTGACGCAGGAGAGCGTGAGCAGGATGGCAGCAGTCAGCGTCAGGACCGGCTTGAGCCCTGGCCCGTCGGCAGGGCCGCTCGCTGTCGTCAGGTCAGGCGTTTCGGTCGGGCCGGACAGGGTGGACATGGTCACCTCGAGACTGTGATTTGAACAACATACAAACTGTGGTGTCCTGAACTATGAACCTCGCCTCCCACTAGGGTCAAGGGGTGACCACGGAAAAATCCCCACGACGCCATCGTCGTCTCGATCGGCCGCGCGAGCGAGTGCTCGAGGTCGCCTGGGAGCTCCTGATCGAGCGCGGCCTCGCCGATCTCACGCTCGCGGAGCTCGGTCGACGCGTGGAGACCAGTGCCGGACACCTGCTCTACTACTTCGGGAGCAAGGACGGTCTGCTGCTCGAGGTGCTGCGATGGAGCGAGGCGCAGCTCTGGGCTCGCTGGGAGGAGTCTCGGGCCGAGGAGGCGACGTTCGCTGAGCGCTTCGACCTCTTCTGCCGACAGTTCATGCCGAGCGGACTCGGCGACCCTCGCTGGCTGGTCTGGATCGAGGTCTGGCCCCGCGTCCTCCGCATCGAGGAGCTCCGTGAGCCGTACGAAGAGCTGGATGCGGTGTGGCGGGATGAGCTCACGCGTCTTCTCGGTGAAGCCGGAGCGGAGAACGCCGCAGCCCTCTCGCGGCGGATCTGCGCGCTTCTCGACGGCCTGAGTGTGGCGATCGTGCTCGGCGAGGACGACGTCAGCGTGGACGCAGCCGTCGACCATGCCCGCGCGCTGCTGCCGGCGGACCTGGCGGTGGCCGCGCACTGAGCCGGGCGTTCGCGCGCGCCGGCTGACGTGCCGCGCCTGCGTGCTCGTCGACGCTGCCCCGGCTCCTCCACCCCTGTGCGGTGGAGGGGCCGGGGCTGTCTTGCGCGCGAGAAATCCCCGGCGGGCCCTTGCACGTCCCGGAAGGTGCGGCCTACCGTGGGGTCATGTTTGAATACCGTTCAAATCGGCAGTACGTCCAGCCGAACCGCCTGATGCCTGCTGAGACAGCGCCGCACGAGGCTGCGTGGATGGCGTGGCCGTCCGGCTCGTACACGCTGGGGGAGAGGCCCGCCGACGCCGATGAGGCACGGTCGACCTGGGCCGCCGTGGCGAACGCCATCGTCGAGTTCGAGCCGGTGCACGTCCTGGTTCCGCCGTCGGAGCGAGCCGAGGCAGCACGGTTCCTCGACCCGCGCGTCAGGGTGCACGAACGGATGCTCGACGACGCCTGGTACCGCGACATCGGGCCGACGTTCGTCATCGAAGGCGAGGGGCCCACCCGCAGCCTCGGCGCCGTCACCTGGGTCTTCAACGGCTGGGGCCAGCAGGAGTGGGCGCGCTGGGAGCACGACGCCGTCGCGAGCCATGTCGCCGTCGATGCGACCGGGGCCACCCGCATCGACTCGCCGATGGTCAACGAGGGCGGCGGCATCCACACCAATGGTGCCGGAACCTTCCTGGTCACCGAGACGGTCCAGCTCGACCCCGACCGCAACCCCGGCTGGACCCGGGCCGACGTGGAGGCCGAGCTGGCCCGCACGCTCGGGGCACGCAAGGTGATCTGGTTGCCGCGGGGGCTGACCCGGGACAGCGAGCGCTTCGGCACCCGCGGACACGTGGACATCGTCGCCACGTTCGCCGACCGTGGCGTCGTCCTCGTGCACGACCAGCGCGATCCCGCACATCCGGACCACGAGGTCTCGCGCGAGCTCATCGAGCTCCTCGAGGCCGAGCGCGACGCCGACGGCAAGCCACTGCGGGTGGTCCGGCTCCCCGCTCCGGCGACCCTGCGCGACGACGAGGGCTGGGTCGACTACAGCTACGTGAACCACTTCGTCTGCAACGGCGCCGTCATCGCCTGCTCGTTCGACGATCCGGTCGATGGCGAGGCCCTGGCTGTCCTCGCCGATGCCTACCCGGGTCGCCGTGTCGTGGCGATCGACGCCCGTCCCCTCTTCGCTCGTGGCGGCGGCATCCACTGCATCACCCAGCAACAGCCCCTGCTCCACCCCTGACCCAAGGACACCTCATGGAACTCATCACCGCACCCGACCTGCCCTCGCTCGCCCGCGCATCCGGGGGGCCCGGCCGCACCCTGACCGTCGGCGTCGTGCAGATGCACTGGCAGGCCGACGAGGCCGCCCACGCCGCAGCCCTCTCCGCCGGCGTACGCCGTGCGGCCGAAGCCGGCGCGCAGGTCGTGTTCCTGCCCGAGCTCACTCTCTCCCGCTACCCGGCGGACTTCCGTCCGGCGGGCCGTCCGGCTGACCTCGCCGAGTCCCTCGAGGACGGACCGACCCGGACACTCGTCGCGAAGATGGCCTCGGAGCACGGCGTCTTCGTGCACGCCTCCCTCTACGAGGCGGCCCCCGCTCCCGACGGCAGCGACGACGGGCTCGGCTACAACACGGCGATCCTCGTCGCCCCCGGCGGTGAGCTGGTCGGACGGACCCGCAAGACGCACATCCCGGTGACGGAGGGCTACTTCGAGGACCTCTTCTTCCGCCCCGGACCGGCTGTCGAGCCCTACCCCGTGCACGTGCCTGACCTCCCCGGTGCGCCGCGCCTGGGTCTGCCGACCTGTTGGGACGAGTGGTTCCCCGAGGTGGCCCGCGCCTACTCCCTGGCCGACGCCGAGGTTCTCGCCTACCCGACGGCGATCGGATCCGAGCCGGACCACCCCGACTTCGACACACAGCCGCTGTGGCAGCACGTCATCGTCGGCAACGGGATCACCAGCGGCCTCTTCATGTGCGTGCCCAACCGGTGGGGCAGCGAGGGGCGCGTCGACTTCTACGGCTCGTCGTTCATCTCCGACCCCTACGGCCGGATCCTCGCCCAGGCGCCGCGCGCAGGGGATGCCGTCCTCGTGGCGACCCTGGACCTGGACCAGCGTCGCGACTGGCTGACGCTCTTCCCGTTCCTCGACACGCGCCGCCCGGACACGTACTCGAGCCTGACCGAGCCGCGCTGAGCCGGCCGGCAGCCTGTCGGCGCCGCGGAGGCCGTGGTGCCGACACGGGGCCGTCACGCCGGCAGGATCGGGCGGCCCTCGTAGAACGTCTGCAGCACGACGGTGGTGCGCGTGCTCACCGCGGCCGCGCTGCGGATGTCGCGGATCAGCGACTCGAGGTGGCGCGGCGAGGCCACGCGCACGAAGAGGATGTAGCTCGCGTCGCCCGCGATCGAGTGGCACGCCTCGATCTCGGTGAGGTGCTCGAGGAGCTGCGGGGCGTTGTCGGGCTGGCCGGGGTCCAGCGGCGTGATCTCGATGAACGCCGAGAGCGGCTTGCCCACCGCCGCGGGGTCGACGAGTGCCCGGTAGCCCGTGATCACGCCGCGTGCCTCGAGGCGACGCAGGCGGGTCTGCACCGCCGAGACGGAGAGGCCGACGGCCGCCGACAGGTCCGCGAGCGTCGCGCGGGCGTCCGCGGACATCGCACGGACGATGCCCTCGTCGATCGGATCGTCGAGGGGAGCCGGGGACGCGTCAGGCACGGACATGACCGCGAGGCTAGCAGCCGCGCGGGATAACGAACCGGAAAAGTTCCTGCAGCCGGAGCCATCAAACGGAAAATGTATCCGTAGGCTGGCAGGGAAACGTCACGACGACTCCCGTATCGGAGGTCCCGCCCATGTCCACGCAGCAGCTCGACGCCACCCCGCCCCGCCCGACGCAGGCCGTCATCGGCGAGCCGGAGGTCGTCGAGGATGCCGTGGCCCGGGCGGCGGGGGTCGAGGCGAGCGCGGCGTGGGCTGCCCTGAAGGAGGCAGCGACTGCGCTGCAGCTCCTGCAGGCCCGGGACGGGTCCGTGTCCGATCCCGCCGACCGGGATGCTGCGCGGGGGCTCGTCGCGACGATCGCGCAGTCCGTCGAGGAGCTGCGTCCGTCGTTCCCGCACGACGACGCCTACCTGGCCGCATGCGTGCAGGACTTCGTGCGCTGGGCGAACGAAGGGTTCGGCGTGCCCGACTTCCTCGACTCGCTCCTCGCCTTCCAGCCCCAGCAGCAGCGGGTCGACGGGCTCCGCCACCTGGTGGTCTTCCCGATGTACACCCAGAACGGCTCGCCGGACCGGCACGTCGAGGCGCTGCTCGTCGAGGTGATCTGGCCGGAGTTCGTGGCCACCCTCGAGGCGGGTGACTACGGCAACCGGCTCTTCGTCCCGCTGCGGCTCCTGGACTTTACGCCGGGCTACGACACCAACAGCGCGGTGCTCTTCCCGGAGACGGTCGCGGTCCGCGAGACCCCGGCGTTCACCTGGGGCGCGATCTTCCAGGACCGGGAGGCCGCGCGCTTCCGGCGCGTCGTGGCGGCGGCAGCTTCGACGACCGACCTGGCACTGCCCGAGGGCGCTGCGCGGATGGTCGCGGACCAGGCGCTCACCGAGAAGACGTTCGTGCTCTGGGACCTGATCCACGACCGGACGCACATGCGCGGGGACCTGCCGTTCGACCCGTTCATGATCAAGCAGCGCATGCCCTACTTCCTCTACTCGCTCGAGGAGCTGCGCTGCGACCTGACCGCCTTCCGCGAATGTGTCCGTCTCGAGGCGACGACCGAGGACGCGGAGACGCTCGAGCATGCGCGCCTGGTCCAGTACGCCGTGCTCTTCGACCGCATCTTCCGGTTCGCGATCACGGGCTCGAGGGTCCGCAACTACGACGGGCTCGGCGGCCAGCTGCTCTTCGCCTGGCTGCACCAGCGCGGGGTGCTCCACTGGACCGACACCTCGCTCGCCTTCGACTGGGCGGACGTGCCGGGTGCGGTGGTCGCCCTCGGCGAGGCGATCGACGATCTCTACTGGCGCTCGATCGACCGGCCGAAGACGGCGCACTGGCTCGCCGCGTACGAGCTGATCCGCAGCACCCTGACACCGCACCCCGCCTCCGTCTGGGCGCGTGGTCTCCCCGAGGAGGTGCTCGCCGGTCCGCCGAAGGGGTTCACCGACGCGGTGCTCGACGACGAGTTCCCGCTGTCGATGTTCTACGAGTCGCTCGACAAGAAGATCCGGCCGGTGATCGAGTCGACCGCCGGCATCGTCGGCACGTCGGAGGTGCTGCCGTGACCCCTCTCCACGACCCCCGCGTGCGGGGCTTCGCCTCGGACAACTACGCCGGGATCCACCCGGAGGTGCTGGCGGCGATCGCCACCGCCAACGACGGCCACCAGGTCGCCTACGGCGAGGACGCGTACACCGCGCGGCTGCAGGAGGTGGTCGTCCGGCACTTCGGCGCCGGCGCCGAGGCGTGGCCGGTCTTCAACGGCACCGGAGCGAACGTCGTCGGGCTGCAGTCGATGCTGCCGCGGTGGGGTGCGGTGGTCTGTGCGGCGACGGCCCACATCAACACCGACGAGGCCGGCGCCCCGGAGCGGGTCGCCGGCATCAAGCTGCTTCCCGTCGAGACGCCCGACGGCAAGCTGACGCCCGAGCTCCTCGACCGCGAGGCGTGGGGCTGGGGCGACGAGCACCGGGCGCAGCCCCTGGTCGTCTCGATCACCCAGGCGACGGAGGTCGGCACGGTCTACACCCCGGACGAGCTGCGGACGCTCGCCGACCACGCGCATGCCTGCGGGATGCGCGTGCACATGGACGGCGCGCGCCTCGCCAACGCCGCCGCCTCGCTCGGCGTCGGCCTCGGCGCGATCACGCGGGACGTGGGCATCGACGTGCTCAGCCTCGGCGGGACGAAGAACGGCGCGATGCTGGGCGAGGCGGTCGTCGTCCTCGACCCCGACGCGTCGAGCGGGCTGCGTTACCTGCGCAAGCTCGACATGCAGCTCGCCTCGAAGATGCGGTTCGTCTCGGCGCAGCTCCTCGCGCTGCTCGACGGAGACCTGTGGCTGCGCAACGCCAGGCACGCGAACGCGATGGCGCAGCGCCTGCGCACCGCCATCGACGCGGGTCTGGCCGACGGCACCATCGCGGGGGTCGGGCTGCGCCTGCCGACGGAGGCCAACGGCGTCTTCGCCTCCCTCCCGGAGGGAGTGGCAGAGCGGCTCCGTGGACGTGGCTTCCGCTTCTACGACTGGGACCAGTCCACGCGCGAGGTGCGCTGGATGTGCAGCTTCGACACGACGGAGCAGGACGTCGACGCACTCGTCGCGGCGGTTTCCCGTGAAACGACGGGGAGCTGATTTTCCGGCCGGGGTGTTGCGCGCCACATCGATGAGGCTTACGGTGGATCCAAGTTTGAACAGCATTCAAAAGATTGGGCATCGATCATGAAGAGCTACGACACCGTCGTCGTCGGAGCCGGCGTCACCGGCCTCACCGCCGCCTGGCGCCTCGCCGAGGCGGGCCAGGACGTCCTCGTCCTCGAGGCGCGGGACCGCGTCGGCGGCCGGCTGCGCACGGAGGATCACAACGGGTCCGACTTCGAGATCGGTGGTCAGTGGGTCTCGCCCGACCAGGAGGCGCTGATCGCCCTCCTCGACGAGCTCGGCCTCGCGACCTACTCCCGCTTCCGCGACGGCGACTCGCTCTACGTCGACCGCACCCGCACCGCCCGCCGCTTCACCGGCGAGGACCTCCCGGTGGAGGAGCAGACCGGCAAGGAGATCGACCGCCTGATCGGCGTCATCGACGACCTCGCCGCGCAGATGGACCCCGACCGCCCGTGGGAGCATCCGCAGGCCGCCGAGCTGGACCGGGTCAGCTTCGCCCAGTGGCTCGACGCGCAGACCACAGACGACGAGGCCCGCGACAACATCGCCCTCTACCTCGGCCCGGCGATGCTCACCAAGCCGACCCACTCGTTCTCCGCGCTGACCGCGGTGCTCATGTCCGCCAGCGCCGGCTCCTTCTCCCACCTCGTCGACGCCGACTTCATCCTCGACAAGCGCGTGGTCGGCGGCCTCGCCTCGGTGCCCGCCGCGCTGGCCGCCCGCCTCGGCGACCGCGTGCGCCTCTCGGCCGACGTCACCCACGTCGCCTGGGACGACGAGGGCGCGGTCGTCACGGTCGACGGCGAGCAGGTCGGCGCGCGCAACGTCGTCCTCGCGCTGCCCCCGACGCACGTCCGCCGGATCCGGATCACCCCCGGGCTCCCCGCCGAGCACCGCCACGCCCGCGAGCACCAGTCGTTCGGCCTGGTCATCAAGGCGCAGGTGGAGTACGACACCCCGTTCTGGCGGTCGGCGGGCCTGTCGGGCACCGGCTTCGGCCCGTGGGAGCTCGTGCACGAGGTCTACGACAACACCCTGCACGGCAAGGAGACCGGCACGCTCGTCGGCTTCGTCTCCGACGTCAACGCCGACGCCATGGGCCGTCTCCCCGCCGACGAGAGGCGGGCCGCGATCCTGCAGTCGCTCGCGGCGTACTTCGGCGACGCCGCCCTCACCCCGCGCACGTACGTCGAGAGCGACTGGCAGCACCAGGAGCTCACCGGCGGCGCCTACGCGACCAGCTTCGACGTCGGCAGCCTGACCCGCTGGGGCGCGAAGCTCCACGAGCCGGTCGGTCCGATCCGGTTCGGCTCCAGCGACGTCGCCGGCCTCGGCTTCCAGCACGTCGACGGGGCGGTGCGCATGGGCACCCGCCTCGCCCGCAACATCCTCGGCTCCTGAAAGGACACCACCATGATCAGCAACGTCATCGACGGGAAGGTCGTCCCGGCCGCCGACGGTCGCACCAGCGAGATCATCGACCCGCGCACCGGTGAGGTGCACGACACCGCGGCGCTCTCCGGCGCGGCTGACGTCGACGCGGCGTACGAGGCGGCGACGGAGGCCTTCCGCACCTGGCGCCGCACGACGCCGGCCGAGCGGCAGAAGCTGCTGCTCGCGCTGGCCTCCGCGCTGGAGGACCGGGCCGAGGACCTGCTGGCCGCCGAGGTGCGCGACACCGGCAAGCCGGAGGCGCTGACCCGCGACGAGGAGATCACGGTCGGCATCGACCAGCTCCGCTACTTCGCCGGCATGGCGCGGTCGCTCGAGGGCAGCGCGGCCGGCGAGTACCTGGCCGGTCACACCTCCTACGTGCGCCGCGAGCCGGTCGGCGTCGTCGGCCAGGTGGCGCCGTGGAACTACCCCTTCATGATGGCGATCTGGAAGGTGGCTCCCGCCCTGGCCGCCGGCTGCACCGTGGTGCTGAAGTCGTCCGACACCACGCCCGGCTCGGCCGCGCTGGTCGGGGAGATCGCCGCCGGCATCCTGCCGCCCGGTGTCCTCAACGTGCTCGCGGGTGATCGTGAGACCGGCAAGCTCGTCGTCGCGCACCCCGCGGCGGCGCAGGTCTCGATCACCGGGTCGACCGGCGCCGGCAAGCAGGTGGCGGCCGCGGCCGCACCGGACGTGAAGCGGGTCCACCTCGAGCTCGGCGGCAAGGCTCCGGCCATCGTCTTCGGCGACGCCGATCTCGACGCGACGGTCGAGGGCATCGTCGTCGGGGCGTTCTTCAACGCCGGGCAGGACTGCACCGCGGTGACCCGGATCCTGGCGCACTCCTCGATCGCCGACGCGCTCGAGGCGAAGCTGGTCGAGGCGATCGCGGACGTGACCACCGGGCCCGACGTGGAGGACCCGTTCTACGGCCCGCTCAACAACGCCCAGCAGCTCGACCGGGTGAGCTCCGTCGTCGCGAACCTGCCGTCACACGCTCGCGTCGTCACGGGTGGAGCCCGGATCGGTGAGAAGGGCTACTACTACGCGCCGACCCTCGTGGCCGGCGTACGCCAGGACGACGACGTGGTCCAGCAGGAGACCTTCGGGCCCGTCGTGACGCTGCAGACCTTCGAGACGGAGTCCGAGGCCATCGAGCTGGCGAACGACGTCGACTTCGGCCTCGCGTCGAGCGTCTGGACGAAGGACCACGGCACTGCCCACCGGTGCTCGATCGAGCTCGACTTCGGCTGCGTGTGGGTCAACACCCACATCCCGCTCGTCGCGGAGATGCCGCACGGCGGCTTCAAGCAGAGCGGTTACGGCAAGGACCTGTCGCACTACGGCCTGGAGGACTACACGCGCATCAAGCACGTGATGCACGCCCACGGCTGACGTCAGGCCAGCGCTGCCACCGTGTCGGCCAGGTCGGCGACGGAGCGGGCCCGCGCAGCCGGGTCGACGTCGAGGGGCAGGTCGAGCTGGAAGCCCATGAACGCGGCGTCGACCAGCTCGGCCGCCCGCGGCGCGAGGTCGTCGGCGACACCGGAGCGCACCAGGTGGGCGACCAGGGCGGCGGTCCACACGGCGTTGGCGGCACGGACCACAGCGGCATAGGGCTCCTGGCCGAAGAGGCCGAGCGCGGAGGCCTCGACGTAGATCCGTGTGCAGCGGTCGACGGGGTCGGACTGCACCGCGGCCCACAGGTTCTCGACGGCGGAGCGGAGGTCGCGCGACGGTGCCAGCGCGGCGATGCTCGCTGCGGCGCGGTCGTTGGAGCAGCGGAGCACGTCGGCGACGAGCTCGTCCTTGGTGCCGAAGTGGTACAGCAGCATGCGGTCACTGGTGCCGAGCTCGGCGGCGAGCGGGCGCAGGCTCAGGCCGATCAGCCCGTGCGCGAGCACGTAGTCCGTGGCCACCTCGGTCCAGGCGGCGCGGCGCTGCGGGTCCTTCGCGATGGTGACCTCCTCGTCGTCGTGCCCGAACTGTAGCAGGTGCTACAGTTCGGGTGTAGCACCTGCTACACGACGGGAGGACCACCATGTACGCCGCGTTCGCGCTGCTGATCGCCGCCATCGCCCTCGAGGTCGCCGCGACCTCCGCCCTCGCCAGGGCGGACGGCTTCCGCGACCCGGTCTGGACTGCGGTGGTGCTCGGTGGCTACGCCCTCTCGGCGTGGCTGCTCGCGCTGGTGATCCGGCACATGTCGGTCTCGATGGCGTATGCGATCTGGTCGGGTCTCGGCACCGCGCTCGTCGCGGTGATCGGTGTGCTCTGGCTCGGGGAGTCGCTCAACGCCGCGAAGGTCGCCGCCCTCGCGATGATCGTCACCGGCGTCGTGGTCCTCAACCTGCAAGGCGCGCACTGACGCGTTGGCGACTAGACGAGCGGGTCGAGCGCGAGCGTCGCGGCGTACACGTCCCAGCCGTAGGGCAGGGGCTTGCCGGCGTCGAGCGCGGTGCCGCGGGTGATCCGCGGGGTGACCTGCGCGAGCAGCCGGCCCAGGAACGCCTGGCCGAGGAAGATCGACAGCCCGTAGCCGGGGCAGCCCTGCGGCCCGTGGCTGAAGAAGTTGAACGACCAGTCCTCACCGGCCGAGCCCTCGCTCCACTCCTCCGGCGCGAACCGGTCCGCGAACGGCACCCGGTCGGGGTTGCGGTGGTTGAAGAGGTTGTGGATCAGGAGCTGGGTGCCGACCGGCGTCTTCTGGCCGTTGGTCCAGCGGTACTCCTCCGCCTGGACGCGGCCGAAGAGCGCGGTCGTCGGCCACAGCCGCATGGCTTCGAGGATGCACCCGGCGAGGTACGCCGACCCGGCAACCGCCTCGACCCCACCATCGCCGGCGCTCTCCGCACGCACCCGCGCGAGAGCGTCGGGGTGGGCCGAGAGGAGGGCGAGCGCGCGGTAGAGGTTGGTCGGGAGGGTGTCGCCCATCGCGAAGAGCCAGTGGATCAGCTGCCCGGGCACGTCGGTCTCCGCCGTGCTCGGAGCGCCAGCGACCAGACCGGTCAGTGCCGAGGCGTCGGGCTCCGCGACGTAGGCGGCGAGGCGTGCGTGGAAGGCGTCGTACCCCTCGGCGGGGGCGCCGGGCATCTTGTTGCCCGCCGCCATCAGCTCTCCGAGCGCATCGGTGAGCGCGGTGTCGTCGGCGGCCGCGTCGCCGAGGACGACGCGGCGGGTGAGCCGCTGGAAGGCGAGGTTGAGAGCCTCGTAGGTCAGCTCGCCCGACGTGGCGAGCGCATCGGCCTCCTCGGCGGCGATCGCGGCGAAGGTGCCGGCCAGCGAGTGGAGCGGCGAGGCGGTCTGGAGCACGGCCTCGGCGAACGCCCGTCGGTCCGCCCACAGGTCGCCGCGCGAGATCGTCAGCGCGGTCGGCTGGAACGCCGCCATGCCCTTGCGCTTCGCGTCGGGGTCGGAGGCGAACGGCGACGGGCTGCCACCGAGCACGATCCGGAGGTCGTCGGGGTGGGTGACCAGCAGCGCCTCGTCGCCGCCGACCCGCACCCAGAACGGGTCCGGGCCGTACTTCGCCGCGAGACCGGCGACCAGGCGGTGCGCGAGGGCGTCGGCGGGCAGCTTGCCGACCGTGCTGACGACTCCGGGACGCTTCTTGAAGAGACCCTGGACGACATTGGGGACGCCGACCTGGGCGGTGAACCGCACGCCTTCGACGATCGAGGCGTGCTTGAAGTCCAGGGCCATCAGATCTCCTGAGTGAGTAGGGGTTCGGGGACGCCGAAGGCGGCCACGAGGGTGAGGGCGTCGTCGCGGAGCTCGCGACACAACGTATCGACCGCACGGGTCACCGACTTGGCACGCTCGGTCGAGAGCCGGCCGTGCTCCATCCACCACGCCCGGTCGCGCTCGATCTCGGACAGCGCGTGCAGGTGACCGACCTTCGCGAGCAGGTCGCGCTCGGGGCCGGTGGGCATCGCCTCGACCTTGGTCAGCAGCGCCTCGAGCACGATCCGCTCGGCGTGGGCGGCCGCCGCGGCGAGCAGGTGGTGCTGGCACCGGCTGAACACCTCGGCCGGGTCGACGCCGGCGTCCATCCCGGCCTTCAGCCGGCGCGCGACGCTGCCGGTGATCCGCTCCTCGCGGGTACGCAGCATCCGGAGCTGGTACGCCGGGTCGAGCAGGTCGCCACCCGGCTCGCCCTCGTCGTGGCCGCGGGCCGCGTCGCGGACCCGCTCGATGACGGAGCGGGCGATCACCTTCTCGGCCAGCGTCTCGGCCGCCTCGCGCCCGATGTAGCGGGCCATCGCGACGCCGTCGAGCGAGCCGAACTCGTCCTTGAGGTCGGTCAGCCGGCCCTTGCCGACCAGCTGGAGCAGGATCGTGTTGTCACCCTCGAAGGTGGTGAAGACGTCGGTGTCCGCCTTGAGCGCAGCGAACCGGTTGACGGCCAGGTAGCCGGCGCCGCCGCAGGCTTCGCGGCACTCCTGGATCGTCCGCGTCGCGTGCCAGGTGGCCAGCGACTTGGTGGCCGCAGCCCGCGACTCGAGAGCGCGGCGGCGGCGTTCGGTCGTGGCGTCGCCGGCGGTGAAGACCTCGTGGAAGTCGCGGGCCAGCCGCTCCTGCGCGAAGTGCAGGGCGTAGGTGCGGGCGACCAGCGGCAGCAGCCGTCGCTGGTGCTGGCCGTAGTCGAGCAGGACCGTCTCGGGCTGGCCCGCCGCACCGAACTGGCGGCGCTCGGCGGCGTAGCGGGTGGCGATGGTGAGCGCTACCTTGCTCGCGGTGATGCCCGCCCCGCCGACGCAGACCCGGCCCTGGACGAGGGTGCCGAGCATCGTGAAGAAGCGGCGGTCGGGGTTCTCGATGGGCGAGGAGTAGACGCCTTCGGGGGAGACGTCGCCGTAGCGGTTGAGCAGGTTGGTCCGCGGGACGCGGACGCCGTCGAACCAGATCCGGCCGTTGTCGACGCCCTGCAGGCCGAGCTTGGTGCCGCAGTCCTCGATCCGTACGCCGGGCAACGTCGCGCCGCTCGGGTCGCGGAGCGGGACGAAGAGCGCGTGCACGCCGTGGCCGGTGCCGTCGACGACGAGCTGGGCGAAGACCGCTGCCGCCTCCGCGTGCCGCGCGGCGTTGCCGATGTAGTCCTTGCGGGCGTCGTCGTCGGGGGTGTCGATGACGAACTCGTCGGTGTCCGGGTCGAAGGTGGCGGTGGTCCGGATCGCCTGGACGTTGGAGCCGTGGCCGGTCTCGGTCATGGCGAACGAGCCGAGCAGGCGGGCGGAGGCGATGTCGGCGAGCCAGGCGTCGTGGTGCCGGGTGGTGCCGAGCTGGTGGATCGCGCCGCCGAAGAGCCCGAACTGGACGCCGAACTTCACCAGCACCGACAGGTCGCCGTACGCCAGGGTCTCGAAGGCGGCGACGTTGCCGCCGAAGTCCTCGCTTCCGCCGTAGGCGGCGGGGAAGCCGGAGGCCGTCAGCCCCCGCGCAGCAGCCTCGACCACGAGGTCGCGCACCCGGTCGCGGTAGGCGTCGCGGTCGAGCGACTCGGCCTCGACGTGGAACGCCGCGTGCTCGACGAGGAACTCCCGGGCCCGGGCACGCAACGCGGCGTACTCGCCGTCCAGGAGGACGGCGAGTACGCCGGCGTCTGCGCGCTGCTGCACGTCGGTCATCGGGGGATCAGCCCCACGGCAGATAGGCCTTCACGGTGTCGGCAGCGCGGAGGATCGTCGGCTTCTTGCCCGGCTCGGCGACACCGAGCTCGTGCCACGGGGCGAAGACCCGCTCCACGTCGCCGATGACCGTCTCGAGCTCGGGGTAGTGACGCAGGAGCACGTCCTTCATCGAGTTGTCGTTGACCCAGTCGAAGCCGGTCTTCGTGTAGGTCGCCGGGGTGAAGTCCTTGGTGAAGAACCGGTCGCTCTTGAGGCGGCGTGACGCCATCAGGATGAAGATCCGGAACGCCGTGTCGGAGAAGCCGAAGCCCTTGGGCGGCTGTTCGGCCTGCATGCCGATCTGGAGGTCGACGGCGTCGATGTCGCCGTTGTAGATCTCCGCGATCTCCTTGGCCCACTCCTTGTTGGGGGTGAGGTCGGTGAACTTCCTGCGCCGCGGCATGCGCAGCGCCTCGCGGAAGTCGTTGTAGCGCGGGACGCCGCGCTCGCGGTCACGCACGATGTCGAGCGTCGCGAGGTCGGTGACCTGGCCGTCGATGCGGGTCAGGTTGCGCAGTGCGTTGGGGTAGTTCTTCAGGCAGACCGCGCCGGCGCTCGCCTTGCCGATCGAGTACCACATGTCGCCCATCTCGAGGCTGTCCATGAAGTCCCGGGTGTACATGCCCTGGATGTCGGTGAAGTAGCGGTCGAACTTGTGCTCGCCGCTGGCCAGGGAGAAGAAGGACCAGTCGTCCGGGATGAGCGGGTGCATCCGGTAGACGGAGACGAACTCCTCGGTCAGCGAGAACGGCGCGGAGTGGTGGTCAGTCGAGGAGCCGACGATGCCGGAGAGGGCCTCGGAGTCACCGATCCGGCCGACCTTGTCGCGGAACGTCTCGCCCAGCGCGCCGTACCAGTTGGCGCTCATGCCGATCTGCAGCGCCGGGTGGCGCAGCACGCACGGCGTCCACTCGACCGTGTGGATCTTGGCGATCAGGGCCGAGACGACGAGGACGCCGAGCTCGAAGAGCCGCTGGTCGGAGAGGTCCGGGTGGGACTTCCTGATCGCGTCGACGACGGCGTTGTGCTCGCGCGCGAAGAGGGTGTGCAGCAGGCCCGGGCCGAACCAGTAGTTCTCCTGCATGCCGGTCAGGTCGACACCGGGGATGTCGCTCTTCGGCAGGCGCCCGTTGTCGTCGACCTTGATCTTGCCGTCCTTGAAGGTACGGATCGTCGCCTGCTTCTCGGCGCCGCTGCCGTAGATCTGCGAGCCGTCCCACCAGTGCGTCTCGGCGTTGGCGAAGACCGGTGCCGGGCAGCCGTCCTTGATCTCCCCGCCGTGCATCGGGAGGGTGTCGCGGATCCGCATGGGGTTCTCGGGGAAGTCGTCGCCCGGCTGCAGCGGGATCTCGATGAACCGCGTCGGGTCGCCGTTGCCGTGGAAGAACCAGTTGTGGTTCTCGAACTGCAGCCACGCGGCACCGAGCGCGTTGAGGATGCCGGCCGGCTTGAAGGTGTCGCGCGCCATCAGGCGCCGGCTGATCTCGCGCGGGTCGGGGTTGAGCAGGTTCTTGCGGTCGACGACGGTCTTCTCGATCGGCACGTTGCGGCCGAAGCCGGTGCCACGCGCACCCATGTGCGGGCAGCCGAGGTCGTTGAAGTCGCCCTCGGGCGTCCGCGCGCGGAGGGCTTCCTCGGGTGCCTCGCCGAGGTCCTTGTCGGGGCGGATGCCCTCGCCCTCGAACAGGTTCTTCTCGCGGAGGTCGTCGCGCTCCTTGGAGAGGGCCGCGAGCTGCAGGGTGAGCGAGGGGTGCTGGTACCACTGCAGGCCGAGCGGGTTGGGGATCTTCGGGCTCATCGGGGTCTCCTGGGGGCTGTACTCGGTCGGGCGGACGTGCGGGGGTGCAGGTGCTCAGGTGCGGAGCGCGAAGTAGCCGAGCTTCGCGTAGGAGCGCGTGGGCAGGCGGTAGAGGACCTTGCCGAGGTAGGCGCCGTCGACCAGCTCGACCAGCTCGTCGCGGATGCTCCGGATCAGCAGCCGCGGGTTGTCCTTGACGTCGGCGTAGTCGATGACCATCACCTCGCGGTCGGGGTCGTCCTTGCCCGACTCGACGTACGTCGTGAAGTTGAAGGCGACCTTGCCGGCGGGGGTGTCCTTCATGGAGTACAGCGGCCACAGCACCTTGCTGACCACGGTCGCCTCGTCCGTCATCCGGTTGTCGCCGGACTGGGTGTCGGCGTCGAAGCGCTTGCCCTCCCACGGCATCCACACCGACGTGAGCGCGGTGAGCGCCGCGTCGGTCAGCGCCGTGGTCGTGGTCAGCACGAGGATCCCGTCGGTCGGACCGTCGAGGCCCCGGGCAGGCGAGCCGGCCCGGAAGAGCTCGTTGAGCAGGGCGTCGGCCTGCTTGCGGTCGCTGCGACCGAGCTCCTGGAGCTCGAGGATCCGGTCCCACGCGGCGGCGGCCGCGTCGACGGGCCGGGTGCTGGCGAGCGCCCGCCACCGGGCGACCTGCTCCTCGGCGGTGAGGTCCGTGCTGTCGGTGTCCATGGGCGCCTTCCGGTGTGAGCGAGGAGTCCGAGAGGCGGCACAGCCGCGCTCATCGACAATAGGGAGCGCGGAGCACCATGAACAGATGTGACGCCGTTCACTTTTCACAACGGCACGGCACGTTGGCTGTGGATCGTGACAACGGCGTCCGTGCCGCCGGGCCGGGCTCGTAGCCTGTCGTGCCATGACCAGCCCGACCGATGCCGTCGACCCCGGACCAGGCCCCGTCGAGCAGCGGCTCGGCGGGCTCACCGCGGTCCTGCTCGGCACGCTGCGCGAGCGGAGCGTCGAGGTGGCGCACCAGGTGCGCGAGCGGATCGACTTCTACCGCGAGAGCGGCGTGGTGACCCTCGACGACCTGGCCGCGAGCTGCGAGGAGAACCTCCGGTTCGTCATCGACGGGCTGGCGCGCGGCGTCGTCGGCGACCCGGCGCCCGCCGCCGCGACCGGCGTACGACGGGCCGAGGCGGGGGTGCCGCTGCCGGCCGTGCTCGCGGCGTACCGGGTCGGGTTCCGGACGATGTGGGAGCACGTCGCCGACGAGTGCGCACGTCGGGGCATCCCGGCCGAGCTGGTCGTGGGCGCAGCGGCAGACGCGGTCGTCGCCAACGACGTCTTCACCGAGGCGATGTCGGCGGCGTACAACGCCACCCTGACCGCGCAGCTGGTCCGCCGGGAGGCGGAGCGGACGGCGCTCGTCGAGGCGCTGCTCAGCGGCACGGTGGTCGACCGCCGCACGCTCTGGGAGGTGGCCGACCTGCTCGGCCTGCCCGTGGCCGGCACCTACGTCGTCGCGGCCGCCGTCCTCCCGGCCCCGGGTCGCTCGGCGCTGGTGGGCGTGGAGACGGAGCTGGCGCGCGTCGGCTGCCGGTCGACCTGGCGCCTGCTGCCTGACGTCCAGGTCGGGATCATCGACGCCGGCACCGTCCACGTGGAGCGCGTGGTCGAGGTGCTCGAGGCCGAGGGACGTGCCCGGGTAGGGGTGAGCCCGGTCTTCGAGGACCTGACCGGCGCGGCCCGCGCGCTGGAGCTGGCGCGGCTCTCGGCTGCGGCGGCACCCGCAGCGGGTGGGGTGCTCCGCTTCGGCGACGACCCGGTCGGCATCGCGGTCGCCGCGAGCGGCGACGTCTTCGGCCGGGTCGCCGACGACGTGCTGGGACCGCTGGACTCCCTCGCCGAGGCCGAGCGCTACACGCTGCTGGAGACCCTCGAGGTCTGGGTCGAGGTCGGCGGCTCCGCCACCAAGACCGCCACCCGGCTCTCCTGCCACGCCAACACGGTGCGGCACCGGCTGCGCCGGTTCGAGGAGAAGACCGGGCGCCGGCTCGACCGGCCGCGCGACGTCGCGGCGCTCTGCCTCGCGCTGGAGGCGCGCCGCGACTGACGCGGGATCAGGCGGGATCAGGCGGGATCAGGCGGTGGCGAGCTGCTCCCGGCCCGACCGCTGGGCCGGCACGACACTCGGGGTGCCGGCGGGCAGCGCGCACGTCTGCCCGACAGCGCGGGCGACGAGCTGCGTCTCCGGCGTACCGGTCGAGGCGAGCGGGCGGAAGGTCGCGTCGTAGACGACGCGCTGCCAGCGGCTGCCCGCGTCGACGACGTGTGCCCGCACGTGCAGGGTGCCGGCCTCCTGCGGGAGGGCGTGGAAGCGGAGCGACGGGAAGCCCGCCGAGGCACCGGGGGCTCCGGTGCACTCGACGGCGACCCGGCGCCGCAGCAGCTCGAAGGCCTGGAGCACCGTGTCGCGGCGCAGGTCGTCGGCGGCGACGCTCAGGCGGTCGGTGACGTGCACGCGGATCAGCTCCAGTCCACGGAGAAGTACTGCGTCTCGGTGAAGGCACGCACGCCCTCGCGGGCGCCCTCGCGACCGATGCCGCTCTGCTTGTAGCCACCGAAGGGCGCGGCCGGGTCGGAGACGACACCGCGGTTGACGCCGACCATGCCGGCCTCGATCCGCTCGGCGAGCTTGAGCGCCCACCGCAGGTCGCGCGAGTAGACGTAGGAGGCCAGGCCGAACTCGGTGTCGTTGACCTGCGTGAGCAGGTCGGCCTCGTCGGTCCAGGTGACGATCGGGGCGACCGGGCCGAACGCCTCGGTGCGCACGATCTCGGCGTCGGCGGGGACGTCGACGAGCAGCGTCGGCGGGTAGAAGTGGCCCTCGAGCGGGCTGGTCCCGGCACGGTGGCTGATCCGGGCGCCGCGCGCGACGGCGTCCTCGACCAGCGCGGAGAGGTTGGTGACCGCCTTCGCCGAGATGAGCGGGCCGATCGCCGTGTCCTCCTCGAACGCCGACCCGACGTGCAGCGCCTCGATGGCGGCACCGAACTTCGCGGTGAAGGCGTCGGCCACGTCGGCGTGGACGTAGAACCGGTTGGCGGCGGTGCACGCCTGGCCGCCGTTGCGGAACTTGGCGATCATCGCGCCCGCCACCGCGGCGTCGAGGTCGGCGTCGGCGGCGACGACGAAGGGGGCGTTGCCGCCGAGCTCCATCGAGCTGTTGACCACGCGCTCGGCCGCCTGGCCGAGGAGCAGCCGGCCGATGCCGGTGGAGCCGGTGAAGGAGACCTTGCGGACCCGGGAGTCGGCGAGCCAGGTGCCGACGATGGCGCCCGGGTCGGTGCCGGTGACGACGTTGACGACGCCGGCCGGGACGCCGGCCTCCTCGAGGATCCGCGCCACGGCGAGCGCGGTGAGCGGGGTCTCCGTGGCCGGCTTGAGGACCACCGTGCAGCCGGCGGCGAGGGCGGGGCCGATCTTGCGGGTCGCCATCGCGGCCGGGAAGTTCCACGGCGTGACGAGGGCGGCGACGCCGACCGGGTGGCTGGTGACGATCGTGCGGGTGCCTCCGGCCGGCGACTCGGCGAAGTCGCCCTCGGGCCGGACCGCCTCCTCGGCGAACCAGCGGAAGAACTCCGCCGCATAGGTGACCTCGGCGCGGGCGTCGGCGAGCGACTTGCCGTTCTCCGCGGCGATCAGTGCGGCGAGCTCCTCGGAGCGCTCCACCATCAGGGCGAACGCCGTGCGCAGCGCCTCGGCGCGCACCCGCGGGGCCGTCGCGGCCCACCCGGGGAACGCCGCGGCAGCAGCGTCGACGGCAGCGGTGGCCTCGGTGGCCCCGCCGTCGGCGAAGGTGGCCAGGTGGTCACCGGTGGCCTTGTCGAGCACGTCGAAGGTGGCACCCGATCCGGCGGCGAGTCCGGCGCCGGCGATGTGCTGGCCGTGCTCCGGGTCGAGGCGGGTGATGGTGGCGTGGACCGAGGCCGGCACGAGGCCGGTGCGGCTGGGGGTGATCGTCATCGGGAAGTCTCCGGGTTCGGGGCGGGAAGGGACAGGTCAGACCGTCACGGGTAGAGGCCGCGCTGCAGGTGGGCCTGGGCGACGCGCTCGACGGCCAGGACGGTGGCGGCGTCGCGCAGCGGCAGGTCGAGGCGGCGCGCGGCTGCGTTGACGTCGCGCCAGGCGATGTCCATGCGAGCGGCGAGGCGGGACTCCACCTCGTCGGCCGACCACCAGAACGCCTGGCTGCTCTGCACCCACTCGAAGTAGGAGACGACCACGCCACCGGCGTTGGCCAGGATGTCCGGCGCGACGAGGATGCCGTTGCGGCGGAAGACCTCGTCGGCCTCCGGGCTGGTGGGGCCGTTGGCGCCCTCGACGATGACCTTCGCCTTCACACGCTCGGCGTTGCCGGCGTGCAGGACGCCCTCGACCGCGGCGGGCACGAGCAGGTCGACCTCGAGCTCGAGGATCGCGGCGCCCTCGAGCTCGTCGGACCCGGCGAAGCCGACGACGGAGCCGGTGGCCTCGACGTGCGCCTCGAGTGCGGGGATGTCGAGTCCCTTCTCGTCGGCGATCGCGCCGTACTGGTCCGACACCGCGACGACCTTCATGCCGGCCTCGGCGAGGAAGCGGGCGGCGTACCGGCCGACCTTGCCGAAGCCCTGGACAGCGGCGGTCGCGCCGGCGACCGTGATGCCCCGGTCGGCGAGCGCGGCGAACGCGACGTGGGCGACGCCGCGCGAGGTAGCCGTGGCCCGGCCCAGGGAGCCACCGAGGCTGATCGGCTTGCCCGTGGTGACACCGAGGACGGTGTGGCCCTGCTGGACGGAGTAGGTGTCCATCATCCAGGCCATCGTGCGCTCGTCGGTGCCGATGTCGGGCGCCGGGATGTCGCGCTCGGGTCCGATCAGCGGGGAGATCTCGGAGGTGTAGCGCCGGGTCACACGCTCCAGCTCGGGCTGCGAGTGCTCGCGCGGGTCGATCCGTACGCCGCCCTTCGCGCCGCCGTAGGGCACGTCGAGCAGGGCGCACTTCCAGGTCATCCACATGGCCAGCGCGCGGACCTCGTCCAGCGTCACGTCGGGGGAGTAGCGCAGGCCGCCCTTGGCCGGGCCGCGGGAGAAGTTGTGCTGCACGCGGTGGCCGATGAGGACCTCCGAGGTGCCGTTGTCGCGCCGCAGCGGGATGGAGACGGTGACCTCGCGGCGCGGCGTGGCGAGCATCGAGAAGAGGCTCTCGTCGTAGCCGAGCACGTCGGTGGCGGTCTTCAGCTGCGCCCGTGCGTCGGCGAGGACGGAGGCGCCCGGCGCGATGGCCGGCGCGTCGGCGACGGCGGTCACGCGGTCACCTCGAAGACCTCGTCGAGCACGTCGCAGGCGTCCTCGAGGAGCGCGTCGCTGATCGACAGCGGCGGCAGGAAGCGGAGCACGTTGCCGTAGGTGCCGCAGGTGAGGACGACGACACCGCGCTCGTGGGCGGCCGCGGCGACCCGCTTGGTGAGGTCGGCGTCGGGCTCGGTCGTGCCGGCCTTGACCAGCTCGACCGCGATCATCGCGCCGCGACCACGGACGTCGCCGACCCGGGCGTCGCGCTCCTGGAGCGCGTGCAGGCGGCCCTTCATCAGGTCGCCGATCTTCGCGGCGCGCTCGACCAGGCCCTCGGACTCGATCGTCTCGAGGACGGCGAGGGCGGCGGCACAGGCGAGCGGGTTGCCGCCGTAGGTGCCACCCAGGCCGCCCACGTGGGCGGAGTCCATGATCTCGGCGCGGCCGGTGACCGCGGAGAGCGGCAGCCCGCCGGCGATGCCCTTGGCGGTGACGATCAGGTCGGGCACGACGTCGTCGTGCTCGACGGCGAACATCGCACCGGTGCGGGCGAAGCCGGTCTGCACCTCGTCGGCGACGAAGACGACGTTGTTGGCCCGGCACCACTCGGCCAGGCCGCGCAGGAAGCCGTCGGCCGGGACGATGAAGCCGCCCTCGCCCTGGATCGGCTCGATCACGATCGCGGCCAGGTTGCCCGCGCCGACCTGCTTGTCGATCTGGTCGATGGCGCGGGCGGCAGCAGCGGCCCCCGAAACAGGACCGTCGGCACCGGCGTCGCGGTAGGGGTAGGAGAGCGGGACGCGGTAGACGTCGGAGGCGAACGGGCCGAACCCGTCCTTGTACGGCATGTTCTTCGCCGTCATCGCCATCGTCAGGTTGGTGCGGCCGTGGTAGGCGTGGTCGAAGACGACGACGGCCGTCTTGCCGGTGTACTTGCGGGCGATCTTGACCGCGTTCTCGACGGCCTCGGAGCCGGAGTTGAAGAGCGCGCTGCGCTTCTCGTGGTCACCGGGGGCGACCCGGTTGAGCGCCTCGGCCACCTCGACGTACCCGGCGTAGGGGGTGACCATGAAGCAGGTGTGCGTGAACGCCGCGACCTGGTCCTGGACCGCCTGGACGACCTTGGGCGCGGCGTTGCCGACGGTGGTGACGGCGATGCCGGAGCCGAGGTCGATCAGCGAGTTGCCGTCGACGTCGACGAGGACGCCGCCACCGGCCGCGGTGACGTAGACCGGCAGCGTGGTGCCGACGCCGGCGGCGACCGCGGCGCTCTTGCGGGCCTGCAGCTCGAGCGACTTCGGGCCCGGGATCGCGGTGACGAGACGCCGCTCCTGGGGAAGGGCGGGGCCGCCGGTGGTGGCGGCCGGCGAGGTGGCCTCGGGGGTGATGGTGGTCATGGCGTCCTCCGCGCATTCGACGTCTGGGGTACGCCGTCGACGCTAGGCCTGGTCGGGCAGGCCAAGGCATGGCAGATCCGCACATTCTGAATATGCTCCCTGTGCGAGACTGGCACCATGGCCACGCTCGCCCGCCTGCTCGACGACCGCTCCCTCGGCCTGGTGCCCGTCGTCGACCGCCGCCGCGGGGAGAACGTGCGCTGGGTGGCGACCAGCGAGCTCGACGACCCGGCGCCGTTCCTCGAGGGCGGCGAGGTGCTGCTCACCACGGGCCTCGAGACCGCGGCCTGGTCGGAGGAGTGGGACGGCTACGTGCGACGCCTGGCCGACGCCGGCGTCGTCGCCATCGGCGTGGCCGTCGGCCTGACCTATGCCGCGGTACCGGACGCACTCGCCCGCGCGTGCCGGGGACATGGCGTCGACCTCTTCGAGGTCCCGCGTGACACGCGCTTCGTCGCGATCAGCCGGGCACTCGCCGCCCTCCTGCAGCAGGAGGACGACGCGGCCACGCGCGCGGCGCTGGAGTCCCAGCGCGCGCTCACCCAGGCCGCGCTGCGCGAGGACGACCCGGCCGCGCTGGTGCGCGAGCTGGCCGGGGTCGGCGGCCTCGCCGCCGTGGTGGGTGCCCGTGGTGGGCTCGTGCTCGGCCCCTTCGGCGACCGCGCGGACCTCCTCGACCTCGCGCAGGTCGACGACGCCGTCGTGAAGATGCGGCCGCAGGGGCTTCGCGCTGCTGCGAGCCTCTCCTCCCCGGCCGGCACGCTGCTCGTGCAGCCGATCGGGGTCAGCGACCGTCCGACGCAGTACCTCGTCGCGGGCTTCGCCGGCCGCGTGACCGAGACCGAGCGCAGCACGGTCGCCACCGCCGTCGCTCTGCTGGGCCTGGCCGAGCAGCGCCGCCGCGCGAGCCGCGAGACCGACCGGCGCCTGCGGACGCGAGCCGTCGAGCTGCTCGCGGCGGGCGACCTGCGGACCGCGGCGGTGCTCCTCGGTGCCGGCTCCGGCCCGCGGCCGCGGCTGCCGCGCACTCCGGTCGTGCTCCGCTGTCGTGGCACGCTCCCGCGGCTGGAGGACGGGCTCGAGCTCCTCGAGGGAGTCCCCGCGCTGGCGGCGATCGCGCCCGGTGAGGTCGCGGAGCTGGTCGCCGTCGTCCGGGCGGCCCATGCGACCGAGCTCGCGGACCGGCTGAGGCTGACCGGCCTGCGCGTCGGCATCGGCGAGCCCGTACGCCGCGAGGAGCTGCGCACCAGCCACGTCACCGCGGGTGAGGCGCTGGCGCTGACCTCCTCGTCGGTGCCGGTCGCGGCCTGGGCCGACCACGTCCGGGGTGGCGTCCTCACGCTCCTGGAGGGCGGTCGCGCCGAGGCGTTCGCGTCGTCCTGGCTCGCTCCGCTCGACGGCGACGAGGTCCTGCTCGACACCCTCGACAGCTTCCTGCGGCACCACGGGTCGGTGCTCAAGGTCGCCGACGACCTCGCCGTCCACCGCAACACCGTCCGCCACAGGGTGCAGCGCCTCGAGGAGCTGCTCGGCCGCTCGCTCGCCGATCCCCAGGTGCGCGTCGACGCGTGGGTGGCACTGCGCGCGCACCGCGACCGATAACCCATTTGCAGTGCACTGATCGCGCACTATCGTGCACTGCATGGATGACAGCACCACGGCCCTCGCCCAGGCCATCGGCGCGCGCGTGCGCCACGAGCGCACCTCACGCGGCTGGACGCTCGACCAGCTCGCCGAGGCGGCCGGGCTGAGCCGGCGCATGGTCGTCAACGTCGAGCAGGGCGCGGTCAACCCGAGCGTCGGCTCGCTGCTCCGGCTGAGCGACGCGCTCGGCATCGGGCTGCCCGCGCTCGTCGAGCCGCCGCAGCACCGCACGGTCAAGGTCGTGCGCAGCGGCGAGGGCGCCGCGCTGTGGAGCGGCGACAACGGAGGACGCGGCGTGCTCGTCGCCGGCACGCAGCCCCCGGACGTGGTGGAGCTGTGGGACTGGGAGCTCCGGCCGGGCGAGCGCCACGAGAGCGAGGCGCACACGGCCGGCACCCGCGAGCTGCTCCAGGTCCACGCGGGCCGGATCGTGGTGACCGTCGGCGACGAGGAGGTCGGCCTCGGCGAGGGCGACGCCCTCACCTTCGCCGGCGACGTCCCGCACGCCTACGCCCACGAGGCGGGCACACCCGCACGCTTCTCCCTCGCGGTCTTCGAGCCCGGCGTAGGCGTGACGCGGACCGCCGAGCCCGCCACCCACGGAGAGGGGAGCTGACGTGCTGGTCCACCCCTGGGACGCCGCGCTCGAGCCGGCCGAGTGGCAGGCCTGGCTGGCCAGCCGCGACCGCTTCGGGCTGCTCGCGGTCAACAACTCCGACCCCGCGCAGGCGCCGGTCACCGTGCCCACCCACTTCACCGTCTCCGGCGACGAGCTCGTGCTCCACCTCGCCCGGCCCAACCCGGTCTGGAGCCACCTCGCCGCCAGCACCGAGGTCCGCCTCACCGTCATCGGCGACTACGCCTTCGTGCCGTCGTACTGGCGGGCGGGCGAGGGCACTCCCGAGGAGGAGGGCGTCCCGACGAGCTACTACGCCTCCGTGCAGTTCGTCTGCACGCCGACGGTCGTCGACGACCCTGCCGGGAAGGCCGCGATCCTCACCGCGCAGATGGACGACCTCCAGCCCGAGGGGCGCCACGCGGCGGTCAGTACCGAGGAGGCGCCGTACGCCCGGATGCTGCCGGGCATCCGTGGGCTGCGGCTCACGCCGGTGCGGGTCGAGGCGAAGTTCAAGTACGACGATCACAAGCCGGCCGCCCTGCGCGAAGACGTCGCGCAGCGACTGGAGGAGCGCGGCACCGGCCTCGACCGGGCCGCGGCGCGCCAGCAGCGGAGGCGGCTGGCCGAGGCGGGCGAGTGGGAGAAGCGGCGGAGCGGTCATGCGTGAGCCCCGCCTCGACGTCGTGCCGCCGTGGGCGCTGGCGGTGTCGGCGATGTTCTCGGTGCAGCTCGCCTCCGCGCTCGCCGTGCCGATGATCGGGGAGATCGGGGCGCCGGGCACGGCCTGGCTCCGGCTCGCCCTGGGCGCGGTCGTCTTCGTGCTGGTGCAGCGGCCGCCGCTCGGTCTGCTGCGCAGGACCGACGTGCCGGTCGTGGTGGCCCTCGGCATCGCCACCGGCGTCATGACGGTGGCGTTCATGGAGGCGCTCGACCGGATCCCGCTCGGCATGGCCGTGGCGGTCGAGTTCCTCGGCCCGCTCACCGTCGCCGCCGTGCGCAGCCCGCACCGCCGGGCGCTGGTCTGGCCCGCCCTGGCCCTGGTCGGGGTGGTGCTCATGACCGAGCCGTGGCGGGGGCAGGTGGACGTCGCAGGCCTCGGCTTCGCGGCGCTCGCCGGCGGCGGGTGGGGCGGCTACATCCTGCTGACCCAGCGGATCGGTGACCGGTTCACCGGCATCGGCTCGCTGTCGATGACCGTGCCGATCGCGGCGCTGACGGTCGCGGTGGTCGGCGTACCCAAGGCGGCTGCCCACCTGACGCCGGCCCTGCTGGCCGAGGCCGCGGTGCTGGCCCTGCTCATGCCCGTGCTGCCCTTCGTCCTCGAGCTGCTGGCGCTGCGGCGGATGACCCACACGGCGTTCGGCACGCTGATGGCGCTCGAGCCGGCGATCGGCCTGGTGTGGGGCGCGGTCCTGCTCGACCAGACACCGTCGGTCGGCCAGCTGGTCGGCATCACCGTGGTGGTGCTCGCCGGTGCAGCGGCGCAGCGCGGCGGCCGGCGCACCTCCGCGGAGGCGGCGCTCACTGACGTCCAGCCGGTCTGAGGTCGGAAGACCTCCGACCGCCCGGCCGGTCAGTCGCGGAAGTCCGGACCGATCCGCTCGGCCTGGCGGTAGAGCGCCTCCCACGCGAGGTCGAGCGCCATCGTGTCGACGAAGTCGTCGCCCTCGGTGTCCTGGCCGACGAGCTGGGCCGCGGTCCGGGTCGCGAGCTCGTCCGACGGCAGCACCAGCTCGGCGCCGCCGGCGAGCGCGTCGACCTGGATCTGGCAGGCCTTGTCGAGGTTGATCATCCGCAGCAGCGCCTCGCCCGGCGTACGCCCGACGGTGAGGAGACCGTGGTTGCGCAGGATCATCACGTCGTTGTCGCCCATGTCGGCGACCAGCCGCTCCTGCTCGTCGAGGGAGAGGGCGACGCCCTCGTAGTCGTGGTACGCGGTGCGGCCGAAGAACTCCATGCTGATCTGGTTGATCGGAAGCAGGCCGTGCTTCTGCGCGGCCACCGCGCACCCGGCGCGGGTGTGCGTGTGGAGGATGCACAGGGCGTCCTCGCGCGCGGCGTGGATCGCCGAGTGGATGACGAAGCCGGCCGGGTTGACCGGGTACGGCGACTCCTCGACCTTCTCGCCGGAGACGTCGATCTTCACCAGGTTCGAGGCGGTGATCTCCTCGAAGAGCAGGCCGTAGGGGTTGATCAGGAAGTGGTGGTCCGGCCCGGGCAGGCGCAGGGAGATGTGCGTGAAGATCAGGTCGGTCATCCGGTAGTGCGCGACGAGGCGGTAGACCGCCGCCAGCTGGCAGCGCAGGTCGTACTCGGTGGCGTCCATGGCGTGCTCCTCGGGAGGGTCAGGAAACGGGGTGGGTGACGGCGCCGGTCCGCAGCCAGGCGACGACGTTGGCCGCCTGCTCGACGGCGTAGCCGCGCTCGGACTCGGCGGAGAACCAGCCGACGTGCGGGGTGAGGAGTACGTCGTCACGGCCGGCGAGCGGGTGGCCGGGCGACGGCGGCTCCTCGTCGAGGACGTCGAGGGCGGCACCGGCGAGGTGGCCGCTGTCCAGGGCGCGGGCGAGCGCCGCGGAGTCGACGAGGCCTCCGCGCCCGACGTTGACCAGCCAGGAGCCGGGCTTCATCGCGGCGAGGAAGGCGTCGTCGACGAGGTGGTGGGTCTCGCCCGACAGGGGCAGGTGGAGCGAGACGACGTCGGAGGTCGCGGCCAGGTCGTGCAGGTCCGCGAGGGAGGCAGTACCGGGCAGGGAGCGACCGCTGCGCGACCAGCTCAGCAGAGACCCGACGTGGCCGCGCGCGAGGGCGGCGTACCGCTCGGCGATACGGCCGGTGCCGACGACGCCGACGGTCAGGTCCGAGAGACGACGCGGCGCGAAGCGGGGCCGGTCGAGCCATGTCGCCGCGGTGGCCCGTCCGTAGAACGGCAGCTGCCGGACCAGCGCGAGGCTGAGCGCCCAGGCGTGGACGGCGACCTCCTCGGTCGCGACCGGCGGCAGGTGCGCGACCTGGACGTCGGCGCGGGTGCATGCCGCGAGGTCCACGTTGTCGTGGCCCTGCGACATCAGCGAGATGACGCGCAGCGCGGGAAGCGCGCGGAGCACCGCGTCGTCGACCCGGCCGTAGCCGACCAGCAGTGCCACGGCCTCGGGGGCGGCGGCCGCCAGGTCCGACGGCTCGTCGGACCCGGCGACCACGACCCGGAAGCCGGCCGCCTCGAGCGTGGCGATGCCGGGCCCGAGGTCGTCGTCGAGCGCCGCGTAGACCGCCACCGGCCGCTGGTCCATCCTCAGAGGACCTTGGAGAGGAAGGACTTCGTCCGCTCGTGGCGGGGGTTGGTGATCACCTGCTCGGGCGAGCCGGCCTCCACGACCACGCCGCCGTCCATGAACACGACCGTGTCGGCGACCTCGCGGGCGAAGCCGATCTCGTGGGTGACCACGATCATCGTCATGCCCTCCCTGGCCAGGTCCTTCATGACGTCGAGGACCTCGCCCACGAGCTCCGGGTCGAGCGCCGAGGTGGGCTCGTCGAAGAGCATCAGCTTCGGCTTCATCGCCAGCGCGCGGGCGATGGCCACGCGCTGCTGCTGGCCGCCGGAGAGCTGGCCCGGGTAGTTGTCCACCCGCTCCGACAGGCCGACCCGGTCCAGGAGCCTGAGTGCCTGGTCGCGGGCCTCCGCCTTCGCGACGCCACGGATCTTGACCGGCGCCTGCATCACGTTCTCGAGCGCGGTCAGGTGCGGGAACAGGTTGAAGCGCTGGAAGACCATGCCGATGTCGCGGCGCTGGGCGGCGATCTCCTTCGGCTTCATCTCGTGCAACTTCTCGCCCACCTGGCGGTAGCCGATGAGGTCGCCGTCGACGGAGAGCCGGCCGGCGGTCACCTGCTCGAGGTGGTTGATGCAGCGGAGGAACGTCGACTTGCCCGAGCCCGACGGACCCAGCAGGCAGAAGACCTCGCCGTTCTTCACCTCGAGGTCGATGCCCTTGAGCACTTCGACGTGGCCGAAGGACTTGTGGACGTTCTCGGCCTTGACCATGACGGCGCTCATCGGAGGCCTCCTTCGGCGTTGCGCAGGAAGAACAGGCGGGTGATGCCGCCGGTGCGGGTCGTGACGGCGTGGCTGCCCTTGGCGTACTTCTTCTCCAGACGCGACTGGAGGGTGGTCAGGACCGTGGTCATGACGAGATACCAGAAGCTGGCGACCAGGTACATCTCGAAGAGGGTGAAGTTCTTGCTGCCGAAGTTGTAGGCCTCGGTGAAGAGGTCCTGCGCGCCGATCGCGTAGACGAGGGCCGTCGTCTTCAGCATCGTGATGACCTCGTTGCCGGTCGGCGGGACGATCACGCGCATCGCCTGCGGGAGGACGATCAGCCGCATCGTCTTCGGACCGCTGTAGCCCAGCGCGTGGGCCGCCTCGGTCTGGCCGGGGTCGACCGAGAGGATGCCGCCGCGCACGATCTCGGCCATGTACGCCGCCTCGTTGAGCGCCAGCGCGAGCAGCGCGGCGCCGAAGGGGCTGATCAGGTCGTTCGTGCTCGCGCTGAACGAGCCGATGCCGATCGTCGGGAAGACCAGGCCGAGGTTGAACCAGATGACGATCTGCACCAGCACCGGCGTGCCGCGGAAGATCCACAGGTAGCCGGCGCTGACCGTGCGCAGGACCGGGTTGCCCGAGAGGCGCATGACCGCCAGCAGGATGCCGCCGATGACGCCGGCGACCATCGAGAACGCCGTGAGGGCGAGCGTGATGCCGATGCCGTGGAAGATCTCGGGCCGGAACATGTAGTCGCCGACGACGTTCCACTGGATCGCATCGTTGGTGCCGACCGACCAGGCCAGGCCACCGACGACCGCGATGACGACGACGGCGGTGGCCCACTGGCCGTAGTGGCGGATCGGGACCGCCTTGATCGGCTCGGGAGCCCGGGCGGCAGCGGGCGCCCCCGGGGTCTCGAGCGAGGACGTGGTGCTCATGGCTGCTGGGTCCTTGGGTGTCGGGGTCAGTCGACCGCGCCGTTGACGGCGGGCGCGTCGACCGCGCCACCGCTCAGCGAGTACTTGGCGAGGATCTCGTCGTACGCACCGCTCTTGATGACCTCGGCGATGGCTGCGCTGACGGCGTCGCGCAGCTGCGTGTCGGCCTTGGTGAAGGCGATGCCGACCGGGGTCGGGAGCAGGGCCTCGGAGTTGGCGATCTCGAACTGGTTGCCGCCGCCGATGTTCTTCACGTTGTAGGCGCCGACCGCGTCCTGGGTGAACGTCGCGTCCGCGCGGCCGGTCTGCAGCTGGAGGAGGGCGTCCTTGTCGGTGGGGAGCGCGGTCACCTTGATGGCGTTGCCCGCGCACTCCTTGTCGTTGAAGCCGTCGAGCATCTTCAGCTGGGTCGAGCCCTTGAGCACGGCGACCGCGCGACCGCAGAGGTCGGAGACACCGCCGATGCCGTCGGGGTTGCCCTTCTTCACGACGATGGCCTGGCCGGTCATGAAGTAGTCGACGAAGTCGTACTGCTTCTCGCGGACCTTGGTGTCGGTGACGGCGGCCTGGATCATGTCGAAGCGGCCGGCGTCGAGCGCCGGGAGCAGGCCGTCGAAGGCGATGTTGGTGTAGACGAGCTTGACGCCGAGCACCTGGCCGATCGCAGCGGCGAGGTCGGGGTCGAGGCCGACGATCGTCTTGTTGTCGTCGGCGAGCGACTCGAACGGCGGGTACTGCGCCTCGGTGCCGACCTTGATGACGCCGGCCTTGCGGATGTCGGCCGGCAGCTTGGCGTTGAGGGCCGCGTCCTGCTTCTGCGTCGCGATGGAGGAGTCGGCCTTCGGGGAGGCGGAGTCGCTGCTGCCGCACGCGGTGGCGAGGGCGCAGGTGGCCGCCGCGGCGGCCAGCAGGGCGACGGGGCGGCGGCTGAGGAGCGGGTTCATGCGGGTTCACCTCGGGGTGTCGGGGATGGAGCCGGGGGCGGTGCGGGTGCCGAGAGCGGGGACCGGACAGCGGGGCGTGTGTCCTGGGTCACCCGAGCATGTACCGGGAGTTTCCCGACTGTCAACCCTTGTTTCCTGACGAGGTGATGGTGTTTCATGCTGTCACCACGACGTGGCGCCCGTCACGTCGTCGACCCCGGAGACACGCGATGCACGCGATCCACGAGGAGGAGCGAGCCATGACGGCAACCGAGGCCCGGCAGCCCGAGAGCGCCCAGCTCGGCGCACAGCTCAAGGCCGTGCGCCAGGCCCGCCGCATGACGCTCGCGGAGGTCGCAGACACCGCCGGCATCACCAAGGGCTTCCTCTCCAAGATCGAGCGCGACCAGGCGACCGCCTCGGTCGCGACCCTCATGCGGATCTGCGAGGCGCTGCAGATCTCCGTCGGCGAGCTCTTCGACGCGCCCTCGGGCGACGTCGTACGCCGCGCGGCGTACCCGGCCATCAACTTCGGCGGAGTCGGGATGACGGAGTTCCTCCTGACCCCGCGCGGAGAGCAGCGGCTCCAGGCGATCCTCAGCGAGATCGAGCCGGGCGGCGGCAGCGGCGAGGAGCCGTACAGCCTGCCGGCCGACGTCGAGTTCGTCTTCGTCGTGTCGGGTCGCCTGGCCGTCACCCTGAAGGACGAGGAGATCGTCCTCGAGCAGGGCGACACCCTGACCTTCGCGCCGCACGCCCAGCACACGTTCCGCAGCACCCTCGAGACCGGCACGACCCAGGTCCTCTGGGTCTTCTCGCCCGCCCTGCCCGCACGCGGCTGAGCCGCGGCCCCTCGTTCCACCCACCAGATCGGAGACCCCGACATGTCCGAGCCGTCCACCCCGACCAGCACCCCGGTCGGCCCCGTCGACTCCTCGAAGACGCCCCGCTTCGCCGGCATCGCGACGTTCGCCCGCCTGCCCCGCCTCGAGGACGTCGGCCGCGCCGACATCGCGGTCATGGGCGTGCCGTTCGACAGCGGTGTCTCCTACCGGCCCGGTGCCCGCTTCGCGCCCGCCCAGATCCGCGAGGCCAGCCGCCTGCTGCGGCCCTACCACCCGGGTCTCGACGTCTCGCCGTTCGCCGCCGTGCAGGTGGCCGACGCGGGCGACATCGCCTGCAACCCCTACAACATCCCCGAGGCGCTCGACGCCGTGCAGGAGGGGGCCTCGAACCTCCTCGACGCCGGCTCGAAGATCGTCACGATCGGCGGCGACCACACCATCGCCCTGCCGCTGCTGCGCGAGATGAAGCGTCGCCACGGTCCTGTCGCACTGCTCCACTTCGACGCCCACCTCGACACCTGGGACACCTACTTCGGCGCCGACTACACCCACGGCACGCCGTTCCGACGGGCGTTCGAGGAGGACCTGCTCGACACCGAGGCGCTGGCCCACGCCGGCATCCGCGGCCCGCTCTACTCCAGGGACGACCTCACCGACGACGCCCGCATGGGCTTCGGCATCACCTCGGCCATGGACGTGATGAACCAGGGCGTCCCGGCCGTCGTCCAGGCGCTGCGGGAGCGCATCGGCGACCGACCGCTCTACATCTCCATCGACATCGACTGCCTCGACCCGGCCCACGCCCCCGGCACCGGTACGCCGGAGGCCGGCGGCCTCACCAGCCGCGAGCTGCTGGCGATCCTGCGCGGCCTGGCCGGCACCAACATCGTCGGCGCCGACGTCGTCGAGGTGGCCCCGGCCTACGACCACGCGGACATCACCGCGGTCGCCGCCTCCCACGTGGCGTACGAGCTCGTCTCCCTCATGGCGCTCCAGGGCCGCTGAGGAGCGACGAGCCATGAAGATCGCCGTCTGGCAGACCGGCTCGGCCGACCTCGGCCGGCTCCGTGAGCGCGCGCTCGAGGCGGCCCACGCCGGCGCACGCCTGCTGGTCGTGCCCGAGGCCTTCACCACCGGCTACAACGTGCCCGGCGTCGCCGACCTCGCCCAGCCGGCCGACGGCCCGTGGTCCGAGGCGGTCGCCGGGATCGCGGCCGAGGCCGGGCTGGCGGTCCTCTACGGCTTCCCCGAGCGCGAGGGGAGGCGCGTCTTCAACAGCGCGGCGCTCGTCGACCGCGACGGCTCCGTGCTGGCGAAGCACCGCAAGGCGCACCTGTACGGCGACGTCGACTGGTCGACGTACACGCCGGGGGACGCGCTCGGCGCGCTCGCCGAGCTCGACGGCCTGACCGTCGGCATCCTGATCTGCTACGACGTCGAGTTCCCGGAGTCGGTCCGGGCGGTCGCGCTCGCCGGCGCCGACCTCGTCGCCGTGCCCACGGCGCTCATGCGCCCCTACGAGGTGGTCGCGCGGACCCTGGTGCCCGCGCGCGCCTACGAGAACCAGGTCCATCTCGCCTATGCGAACAGGAGTGGGTCGGAAGGCTCGCTCACCTACTGCGGCGAGAGCTGCGTGGTCGGCCCCGATGGTGCCGACCTCGCCCGTGCAGGCTCCGGTGACGAGCTGGTGATGGCCGAGATCGACCCGGCCCGGCTCGCGTCCTCGCGCGCCGACAACACCCACCTCGGCGACCGCCGGCCGGAGCTCTACGGACCCCTGGTCCAGCCCCGCACCGGCGACGCCCCTGCCACCTGAGAGGAGCGACCGATGACCTCGGCCGTCCCCACCAACGCCACCACCCCCGACGAGCCGGCCAAGCCGATCACCATGTTCGGCCCCGACTTCCCCTTCGCCTACGACGACTACGTCGCACATCCCGCGGGCATCGGCTCCGTGCCGGAAGCCGCCCACGGCACCCGGGTCGCGATCGTCGGCGGCGGTCTCTCCGGCATGCTCGCCGCACGCGAGCTGCTCCGGATGGGCCTGCAGCCGGTCGTCTACGAGGCCGACCGGATCGGCGGTCGCATGCGCTCGGTGCCCTTCGAGGGCCATCCGGGCATCGTCGCGGAGATGGGCTCGATGCGGTTCCCCCCGTCGTCGACGACGCTGTTCCACTACCTCGACGAGATGGGGCTGCGGACCGAGGCGTTCCCCAACCCGCTCTCCGAGGCGACGCCCAGCACGGTGGTGGACCTCAAGGGCGAGACCCACTTCGCCCGCACGCTGGCCGACCTCCCACCCGTCTACACCGAGGTCGCCGAGGCGTGGACCCGTGCGCTCGAGGAGCACGCCGAGCTCGGGCCGCTCACCGAGGCGATCCGGACCCGCGACACCGCGAAGCTCAAGGAGATCTGGAACGAGCTGGTCCGCCGCTACGACGACGAGACCTTCTACGGCTTCCTCGCCCGCAGCGACGCCTTCCGCAGCTTCCGGCTGCGCGAGATCTTCGGCCAGGTCGGCTTCGGCACCGGCGGCTGGGACACCGACTACCCCAACTCGATCCTCGAGATCCTGCGGGTCGTCCTCACTGCGGCCGACGACCACCACCGCGGCATCGTCGGCGGCTCGCAGCAGCTGCCCGAGCGGCTCTGGTCGCGTCCGGTCGACGGCGCGGCGCACTGGCCGGCAGGCACGTCGGTGCAGGGCGTGCACGAGGGCGGCGTACCCCGCCCGGCGGTGACGGAGATCCGGCGTACGGCGGGGGACCGCTTCACGCTGCACGACGCCGACGGCCGCATCGACACCTTCGACGTGGTCGTCTACACCGCGCAGTCCTGGATGCTGCTCAACACCATCCGCGCGGACGAGGGGCTGCTGCCGATCGACCACTGGACCGCGATCGAGCGCACCCACTACATGGGCTCGAGCAAGGTCTTCGTCCTCGTCGACCGCCCGTTCTGGAAGGACATCGACCCGGCGACCGGCCGGGAGGTCATGAGCATGACGCTCACCGACCGGATGAGCCGTGGCACCTACCTCCTCGACCAGGGCGAGGGGAAGCCCGGCCTGATCTGCCTCAGCTACACGTGGTCCGACGACTCGCTCAAGCTGCTGCCGCTCGACGCCGAGGCGCGCATGGATCTGATGCTGAAGTCGCTCGAGGCGATCTACCCCGGCGTCGACATCCGCTCGCACGTGATCGCCTCGCCGGTGACGATCTCGTGGGAGGCGGAGAAGGCGTTCATGGGTGCGTTCAAGGCGAACCTCCCGGGCCACTACCGCTACCAGGAGCGGCTCTACACGCACTTCATGCAGGACCGGCTGCCCGCCGAGGCGCGCGGCCTCTTCCTCGCCGGCGACGACGTCTCCTGGACGGCCGGCTGGGCCGAGGGCGCGGTGACCACGGCGCTCAACGCGGTCTGGGGCGTCATGCACCACCTCGGCGGCTCGACCGCACCGGAGAACCCGGGGCCGGGCGACGTCTTCGACCAGATCGCGCCGTTGGTCCTCGAGGACTGACCCCCGGGTGGCTGGCGGTCACTCAGGTGACTGCCAGCCACCCAGGGTCGCCTCGCGTCAGGCGGCGTGCAGCGCGACCCGCGTACGCCGCGCGGTCTCGCGTGCTGCCCAGGGCGCCAGGTCGCGGACCCGCCGGCCCAGCCACGGTGCGACGTCGACGACGAGGGTCCGTGCCCGCTCGCGGCGGGTGGACGGGGCCGTGGTGCAGGCCGCCAACGGGAGCGGGAACCGCAGCCCCTCCGCGTTGAGCAGCTCACCGACCCGTCGGGCGAGCATGCGGTGGCCCAGCTCGGAGGGGTGCAGCCGGTCGAAGGCCCACATCTCCCGGGCCTGGATCAGCGGGTCCGCGCGGAGGTCGAGCTGCAGCACGCCATGGCGCTCGTGGACCTCGGCGTAGATGGCGTTGAGCTCGCCGATCCGGGCCCGCATCGGGCGGGCCAGCAGCCCGGGCAGCCCGAGCACCTTCGTGTGGTCGTGGAACTGCACGGTGACCAGCAGCGCACCCTGGGCCTCGAGCGCAGCCGCGCACTCCAGGAGGTCCTCGCGGATGCCGGCCGGGTCCCAGGACGCGCGCATCGCGTCGTTCAGGCCGACGACGAGTGAGGCGACCCGGGGCTGGTGGGCGACGGCGTCGGCCAGCTGCGCGCGGCGTACGTCGGCGACGGTCGCGCCCGCCACGGCCAGCTTGCAGAACGAGACCGGGTGCTCCTGCCCGATCGCCTCGGCGAGGAGCTGGGCCCACCCGCGCCAGCCGTCGGGGGTGGGGTCGCCCACCCCGCAGGAGGCGGAGTCTCCCAGGGCGGCGAAGCGGATGAGGTCGCGGGACATCGCAGTCTCCTCACGATGACCGCACCGTCGTGGCGGGCGAGGTCATGACGTCGCTCCTCAGATCGCCGCGAGCAGCTCGTCGGCCTGGGCGCGCAGGGCGAGTGCCGCTTCACGGTGACCCGCCACCGAGGGCGGGACCGGCTCCCAGTACGGCGTCGCCGCGGCCTCGTCGGCGGCGATCGCGTCCTCGTCGCGTGCCAGCTGCAGGAGCAGCGAGCGCATCCGGATCGCCGTACCGCTGTCGATGGTGGTGGTCTTCATGGCCCTCGCCTTCCTGTGTGTCTGCTCCGTCCGGGGGCACTTCCAGTGAAGGTCGGTCCACGCCCGAAGGGGACCCTCCGAACGGTCAGACCTGGTGCTCATTTCGGGTGGCCGGGCAGTCGCCGGACGGCGGGGCGCACGGCGTGGTTCACTCGCGCTCATGATGATGGCGCTCGACCTGCTGGCGATCTTCGTCTTCGGCGTCGCGGGTGGGCTCACGGCGGTCCGGATGCGGATGGACATCGTGGGCGTGGCGGTCCTGGGCACCGTCTCCGGCATCGGCGGCGGAATGATGCGCGACGTACTGATCGGGGCGCTGCCCTCGCCGCTGCTCTCGGACTGGCGCTATCTCTGCGCGCCGCTGGTCGGTGGCCTGCTCACCTTCTGGTTCCACCCGGCCCTCGGCCGGCTCGAGGGCGCCATCAACATCGTCGACGCCTTCGGTCTGGGCCTCTTCACCGTCGCCGGTGCGGTCAAGGCGACCGAGCACGGACTGGGGCCGGTCCCGGCGACGATGCTCGGCGTGATGACGGGCGTCGGGGGCGGTGTGCTGCGCGACGTCCTCACGCGGCAGGTGCCGGAGCTGCTCCGGTCCGGCACCCAGCTCTACGGCACGACGGCTCTCGCCGGCGCCGCGCTGACCGTGGCGGCGATGCGCCTCGACGCCCCTACTGTCGCGGTGGTGCTGCTCGGTGTGGCCGCGACGACGGGTTTCCGGCTGCTCACCATCTGGCGGGGGTGGACCGCGCCGAGCCCGGTCAGGTTGCCGCCGCTCCCGGAGTAGTCCCCGACGCCTGAGGCGTCAGCCCTTGGCTGCGGCCGCCTTCGCCGCAGCCTTGGCGGCCTTGCGCTCGGCGCGCGACTTCTTCTCCTCGGCGTCGAGCCGCTCGGCCTCCTCCAGCGACGGGGCGGAGCCGCCGTGGCTGGCGGGCACCCACCAGGCGCCCGCGGGCTTCTGGTCGGCCGGGTACGCCGCGATGCACTCCTCGAGGAGGTCGGACATGCGGCGCTTGAGCTCGGCGGTGTCGGCGGCGACGTCGGTGCCCTCGGGCACGAACGGCTCGCCCACGCGGATCACCAGGGTCTTGCCGCGCGACAGGTCACGGGCATGGCCCTTGGTCTGCACGCGGTGCATGCCGAAGTGCGCGACGGGGATGATCGGGACGCCGGCCTCGACGGCCATCCGGACGGCGCCGGACTTGATGTCCTTGATCAGGAACGAGCGCGAGATGGTCGCCTCGGGGTAGACACCCACGATCTCGCCGGCCTTGAGGGCGTCGACGGCGACCTGGAACGCCTCCGCACCGTTGGCCCGGTCCACGGCCAGGTGGTGGAAGGAGCGCATCAGCGGGCCGCCGACCTTGTGATCGAAGACCTCCTTCTTCGCCATGAACCGGGTGTAGCGCTTCTTCTTCACGCCCGGGTAGCCCGAGACGATGAAGTCGAGGTAAGAGTTGTGGTTGGTGGCCATCACGGCGCCGCCCTCCGAGGGGATGTTCTCCCAGCCCTCGAAGTCGATCGTCATGCCGCCGAGCCGGAACCAGGACTTCGCGGCGGCGATGATGATCGGGTAGGTGATGTCCATGCGGGCGTGCTCCTCGGGTGCTGTCCGGTCGACCGTGCGTCGGGGCGGAGAGAGGCCCCAGACTGCCATGGTGGTGGAGGGAAGCGACAGATTCCTGACGTGGCGAGGTGAATCCCCCGCCTGACGTTGTTCGCCAGGAACAACGACTACCCGCCGTGCGGAGGCCGCGGGGTATCAGCGCCTCGCAGCCGCGCTGATGATGTCGGCGACCACCGTGCCGAGGTCGAGCCCCGCGGACTGCACCGCGAGCGGCACGATCGAGGTCTCGGTGAAGCCCGGCGCGACGTTGACCTCGAGGAACCAGACGGTGCCCTCGGCGTCCACGATCAGGTCCGAGCGCGACAGGTCGCGCAGGCCGAACGCCGCGTGCGCGGTGAGCGCGACGCGCTGGCACTCGGCCGTGAGCTCGTCGGAGAGCTTCGCCGGGGTCTGGAACGTCGTGCTGCCGGCGGTGTAGCGCGCCGTGAAGTCGTAGACGCCGCTGTCGGGCTTGATGCCGACGACCGGGAGGGCACGGGGACCGGAGCCGTCGTCGACGATCGGCACGGCGACCTCCTCACCCTCGACGAACTGCTCCAGCAGCGCGACCGTGCCGTAGGCGTAGGCGCTGACCATCGCCGACGGCAGCTCGTCGGCGGAGCGGACGACCGTGCAGCCCAGCGCCGAGCCGCTCTTGGCCGGCTTCACCATGAGGGGCAGGCCGAGGCGCTCCACGATCAGGTCCATGACCGCCGCGGCGCCGAGCTCGCGGAACGACTCCGCGGGCAGCACGACGGAGGCCGGGGTGTGCAGGCCCGCGCGCTCGGCCACCGTCTTCGCCACGGGCTTGTCGAAGGCGACCCGGCAGGCCTCGGCGACGGCGCCGACGTAGGGGACGCCGAGCAGGTCGAGGACCTCACGGATCGTGCCGTCCTCACCGGTCTCGCCGTGCAGCATCGGGACGACGCAGGCCGGCTTCGACGCGAGCAGATCGGGCAGCAGCGAGGAGTCGACGTCACGCTCCTCGACCTCGAGGCCGGCCGAGCGCAGGGCCTCGGCCACGCGGCGTCCCGAGCGGAGCGACACGTCGCGCTCGTGGGACAGGCCGCCCGCGAGCACCACGATCCGGCCGGCGGGGCGGTCGGCGGGCACGGGGTTCTCGGTCACGTCGTCTCCAGGGGGTGCGCGGGTCAGGACAGGTCGTTGCTGGGCGCGTCGTAGTCGGAGGCGCGGATCGCCGGGATGGTGCCGGTCGCGCCGAAGGTCTCGCGCAGCTCCATCTCCGCCTCGAGCACGCCGGCCAGTCGGCGTACGCCCTCGCGGATCCGCTCCGGGGTGGGGTAGCAGAAGGAGAGCCGCATGGAGGAGGAGCCGAACCCGTCGGCGAAGAACGCCGTGCCGGGGACGTAGGCGACACGGGCGGTGACCGCGCGGGGCAGCATCGCCTTCGCGTCGATGCCCGGCGGAAGGGTGAGCCAGACGTAGAAGCCGCCGGTCGGGACGTTCCAGCGGCAGGCAGCCGGCATGAAGTCCTCGAGCGCGCTGATCATCGCGTCGCGGCGCTCCTTGTACATCGCACGGAACGCCTCGACCTGGCCCAGCCAGTCGTGGTTCTCGAGGTACCTGGAGATCGCCAACTGCGAGAAGGCGCTCGGGCAGAGCGTGGCCGACTCCTGCGCGAGCACGAGCTTCTCGCGCACTGCGTGGGGCGCGAGCGCCCAGCCGACGCGGAACCCGGGGGCGAAGGTCTTGGAGAAGGAGCCGAGGTAGATGACACCCTCGGGCTCGTCGGCGCGGAGCGCGCGGTGGATCGTGCCCTCGAAGCCGAGCAGGCCGTAGGGGTTGTCCTCGAGGATGAGGATGTCGGCCTCGCGGCAGATCCGGAGGATCTCGGGACGGCGCTCGGCGCTCAGCGAGATGCCACCGGGGTTGTGGTAGTTCGGGATCGTGTAGAGGAACTTGATCGTCTTGCCGGCCGCCCTGGTGACCGCGATCGCCTGGGCCAGTGCCTCCGGCACGAGGCCGTCGGCGTCCATCTCGACGTGCACGACGTCGGCCTCGTAGGCCCGGAAGACGCCCAGCGCGCCCAGGTAGCTGGGCGCCTCGCAGAGCACCACGTCACCCGGGTCGCAGAAGATGCGGGTCACCAGGTCGACGGCCTGCTGTGAGCCGACGGTCACGACGACGTCGTCGGGGTGCGCCTCGATGCCCTCGAGCCGCATGACCTCGCAGATCTGCTCGCGCAGCTCGGGGGTGCCCTGGCCGGAGCCGTACTGCATGGCGACCGGACCGTCGTGGGCGATCAGGTCGGCGATGCCCTTGCCGACCACGTCGAGCGGGAGGTCGCTGATGTTGGGCATGCCGCCGGCGAGGCTGACGACCTCGGGCCGGCTGGCCACGGAGAAGAGGGCGCGGACCTCGGAGGCCTTCATCCCCTCGGTGCGCGCGGCGTACCTGTCGACGTACTGGTCGAGCCGCGTGCTCCCGCGGGTGATGTCGCTCATGATGGAGTCAAGGATAGGAGGTGGCGTCCATGGGTTTGTCGCGTCGTCCCGTCCGCCTGGCGGTCGACCACCTCGCTGCGGTCGAGGGCCACGGACACGACTGCCTCTTCTGGCAGCTCGACCCGGTACGTCGGGCGCGCCTCACCGCCGCCGAGGCAGCGGAGGAGAAGCGTGACTGGGTCTCCGAGGTGCTGCGCGAGTGGGGCGCCTGCGGCCACGTCCTGCTCGACGGCGACCGGGTTGCCGCGCACGCGCTCTACGCGCCGCCCGCCTTCGCGCCGGGCAGTGGCGTCCTGCCGACCGCTCCTGTGACGCCCGACGCGGTGCAGCTGCTGACCGTCCACGTGGACCCCGGCTACCGCGGCGGTGGGCTCGGCCGGCTGCTCGTGCGCGCTGCCGCGAAGGACCTGGTCGACCGCGACGTCCTGGCCCTCGAGGCGTTCGGTGACAGTCGGCGTCACCCGCACGGCTGCGTCCTCCCGACCGGCTTCCTCACCGCGCTCGGGTTCCGCACCCAGCGTGCCCACCCGTCGTACCCGCGGATGCGGATGGAGCTGCGCTCCACGCTGCGCTGGAAGGACGAGGTCGAGCAGGCGATCGGCGCGCTGCTCGACGCCGTCCGGCCGGTGAAGCAGCCGAAGCCGGCGCCTCCCGCGGTGCGGGGAGAGGGCTCCGGCCAGGGCTAGCCCGACCGCCGTGGAGGGCACGGGCCAGCGCCGCTTGCCAAAATATGTAGACCGGTCTAGTTTCTCCCTATGGCAACCAAGGGAGACCTGACGAAGGCACGGCTCGCGGAGTCGATGCTCGAGCTCATCCAGACGAACGGCTACAGCGGCACCGGTCTCAGCGCCGTCATCGCGCACGCGTCCGCCCCCAAGGGGTCGGTCTACTTCCACTTCCCTGACGGCAAGGAGGGCCTCGGTCTCGCGGCGGTCGAGCTCGCGGCCCGGCGCTTCGAGACGTTGATCGCGGAGGCGGCACTCGAGGCGGGCACGCCCGCCGGCTCCATCCGTGCCGCGATCGCGGCGCTCTCGGCCATCGTGGGCGACAGCGGCTTCCAGCTGGGGTGCCCGGTCTCGGTGGTCACCCTCGAGATGGGTGCCGAGAGCGAGCGCCTGCGCGAGGCGTGCGCGACGGCCTTCGAGTCCTGGATCTCCCCGACGGCGGCGTTCCTCGAGAGCAACGGTCTCGCTGCGGGTGAGGCCCGCGAGCTGGCGACGGTCGTGGTCGCGACGATCGAAGGCGCAGTCATCGTCTCGCGCGCCCTGCGCAGCACCCAGCCGCTGGCGAACGCCGCGGACGTCCTCGCGGAGCTCGTCGACCAGCGCTGCGGGACCGCGGGAGCGGCGCGATGACCCGGCACGCCCTCGTCTTCGGCGCCTCCGGGCTGATCGGTCGCCACCTGATGCTGACCCTCGCCGCCGACGGCGCCGACGTGACCGCCGCAGTGCGTACGCCGGAGTCCGGCGCCCGCGTGGAGCGGTGGCTCCGCGACCACGGCCTCGCACGGAGCATCGCCACGGCGATCGTCGACTTCGACGCCGAGGAGATCCTCGCCGGTGGGCCGTCGGCGTTCGCGGACGTCACGGAGATCCACCAGTGCGCCGGCGACTTCCGGTTCGGCATGAGCGTCGAGGAGGCCCGCCGCGGGAACGTGGACCTCGTCGAGAAGGTGGTCGACTTCGCTGCCGGCATCCCGGACCTCCAGCGGGTCGTCTACGTCTCTGGCTACCGGGTCGGAGGCCAGGACCCGGCGGGGGTGCCCTGGTCGGCGGAGCGCCGTGCCGCGACGTACGCCGAGCTGGGTGCCTACGAAGCGTCGAAGATGGAGGCCGACGCGGTCTTCCAGGCGCGTGCCGCCGAGCGCGGGGTGCCGTGGACCATGGTGAACCCGGCGACCGTCATCGGCGACAGCCGGACGGGCGAGACCGACCAGCAGATCGGCATCGCGTCGTCGATCGGGCAGCTGTGGGAGGGCAGGCTCGCGGCGCTGCCGGGCGACGAGAGGACCTTCCTGCCCGTCCTCACCGTCGACCACCTGGCGGCCTTCATGGTGGCTGCGGCCGCGGATCCGGCAGCCGCCGGCCACGCCTACTGGGTCCTCGACGACGACACGCCGCCGCTCGCGGACCTGCTCGGCCATGTGGGCCGGCACCTCGGCGTGAAGGTCCCGCGGCTGCGGCTCCCCGTCGGTCTGCTCACCCGACTGCCGCAGTCGATCACCAAGGCGGACCCCGAGACGCTCACCTTCCTCTCCTCGGACCGCTACCCGACTGCGTCAGCCCGCGAGCTCGCGGCACGGCACGGGATCCAGACGCCCGACGTGCGGGTCTCGCTCGAGCGGTGGGGCGACCACCTCGCCGCGCACCGCTTCGGCGCCGCCCCGGCCGGGGACCGGCGGTTCGTCGACGTCGGTGGTGTCCGGACGTTCGAGGTCGGCGTCGCCGGCTCCGACCGCGTGATCCTCCCCGGCCTGCCGGTGAACGCCGACACCTGGGCGGGCGTCGCCCGCTCCATCGGCGCGCGTGCCGTCGACCTGCCCGGCCTCGGGCTCAGCGGCGGCTCGGGCGTGGAGGACTGGGACACGTGGCTTGCTTCCCTCGTCGGGGCTGACGGTCCGGTCCACCTCGTCGGCCACTCGGTCGGCGCGGCCGCCGCGGTGCTCGCAGCAGACCGCTTCCCCGGGCGGGTCGGGTCGCTGACGCTGGTCGCACCGTTCTTCCTCCAGGGCCGGATGCCGGCCTCGGTCCGGGTCCGGCCGCTGGTCCGGCACTGGCTGCGCCACACGGACCCGCTGCGGCTCTCCCGGCAGCTGACCGGCAGCGACCTGCACGCCGAGGACCTCGTGTCGAGCGTCGGCGACCTCCGGCGCCGTACCGCGGGCCGTGTGGCCGCCCAGCTCGCCCGGGCCGGTTCCGAGCAGTGGCGGGGCGAGCTGCGGGAGGCGCTCGCGCGGTTCGACGGGCCGGTCCGGATCGTCACGGGCAGCGATGACCCGCTTGCCAGCGACGTGGCCGGGCAGCTCGCCCGGCGGAACGTCGAGCTGGTCATCGTCCCCGGTGCCGGGCACCACCCGCAGCTGACGCATGGCGGTGAGCTCGCCGCCGTCCTCGGGGTGCCGGTCGGGTCGGCGGCGCCGACCCTGCAGGAACCGACACGGTGACACGTCTCTGTGTCGGTTCGTGCAGGTGTCAGCCCTGGCGGCGGATCTCCAGGAACTCCGCGATCCGCTCGATCGCCTCGCTCAGCACCTTCTCGTCCGGCAGCGTGACCAGCCGGAAGTGATCCGGCTTCGGCCAGTTGAAGCCGGTGCCGTGGGTGACCAGGATCTTCTTGGCGCGCAGCAGGTCGATCACGAACTGCTGGTCGTCCTCGATCGGGTAGACCTCGGGGTCCAGCCGCGGGAAGCAGTAGAGCGCGCCCTTCGGCGTCACGTTGGAGACGCCGGGGATCTCGTTGAGCAGCCGGTCGGCGAGCATCGCCTGGTCGTAGAACCGGCCGCCCGGCACGATCAGCTCCTCGATCGACTGGTAGCCGCCGAGCGCCGCCTGGATCGCGTGCTGTGCCGGCACGTTGGAGCACATGCGCATGTTGGCGATGAGGGTCAGGCCCTCGAGGAAGTCGGTGGCGATCTCCTTCGGCCCCGACACCATCACCCAGCCGGCGCGGTAGCCGCAGACCCGGTACGCCTTGGAGAGTCCCGAGAAGGTCAGGCAGAGCACGTCGTCGCCGGCATACGTCGCAGCATGGTGGTGCACCGCGTCGTCGAAGAGGATCTTCTCGTAGATCTCGTCGGCCATCAGCACCAGGTTGTGCCGCCGGGCGATGTCGACCAGGCCCTTGACGACGTCCTCGGAGTAGACCGCGCCCGTCGGGTTGTTGGGGTTGATGATCACCAGGGCGTGGGTGTTCTCGGTGATCTTCGACTCGATGTCGGCGAGGTCGGGGTTCCAGCCGTTGGTCTCGTCGCAGAGGTAGTGGACCGGGGTGCCACCGCTCAGGGTGACGGCTGCCGTCCACAGCGGGTAGTCGGGCGCCGGCACGAGGATCTCGTTGCCGTCGTCGATGAACGTCTGCAGCACCATCGAGATCAGCTCGGAGACGCCGTTGCCGATGTAGATGTCGTCGACGCCGACGTCGCGCAGACCGTGCGACTGGTAGTAGTTCATGACGGCGGTGCGCGCCGACCAGATGCCCTTGGAGTCGCTGTAGCCCGCGGCCTTCTGCAGGTGGTGCACCATGTCGGCGACGATCTGCTCCGGCGGCTCGAAGCCGAACGGGCCGGTGTTGCCGATGTTGAGCTTGAGGATCCGGTGGCCCTCGGCCTCGAGCCGCTGGGCCTCGACGAGGATCGGTCCGCGCACGTCGTACCGGACACCCTGCAGCTTCTTGCTCTGACGAATCTGGCGCACGGCGCATTCTCTCAGGCGACCCTCGCGCGGCGCCATGGAGATCCCGGTACGACGAAGGCCGCCTCTCCCGTGCGGGAGAGGCGGCCTCGCGTGGCGTCTTCGTCAGCCGATCGTGCTCGGCTGCTCAGCGGCCCGGCTTCAGCCGATGAAGTCCTCGAGCTCCTTGAGGAGCGCGCCCTTCGGCTTGGCGCCGACGATGGTCTTGACGATCTCGCCGTTCTGGAAGACGGCGAGGGTCGGGATGCCCGTGACGCGGTAGTTGGACGGCGTCACCGGGTTCTCGTCGACGTTCATCTTGAGGAACGTGATCTTGTCGCCGTGGGCGGTGTTGATCTCGTCCAGGATCGGGGCGACCTGGCGGCACGGGCCGCACCACTCGGCCCAGAAGTCCACGAGGACCGGCTTGTCGGACTTGAGGACGTCGGCGTCGAACGCGGCGTCGGTCACGGCGGGGATGTTGCCCACGGTTTTCCCTTTCGGTTTCCCTGCTCGACCGGTGTTGGTGAGCGCGGGGTAGTCAGCTCAGAGGCTTGGTACGGGGGTTCAAACACTACGTCGCCCGGATGCATTCCCCGGGACGGCGCGGGATCAGACGGTCTCGCAGCCGGCCTCGACGGCGGTGGCCTCGGCCGAGCCGGCCGTGGAGGCCGCGTGGTCGAGGGCCGCGATGTAGCGCTCGGCGTCGAGAGCCGAGGCGCAGCCCGAGCCCGCGGCGGTGATCGCCTGCATGTAGTGGGTGTCGACCAGGTCGCCGGCACCGAAGACGCCCGCGAGGTTGGTGTGCGTGTTGGGCGAGTTCACCAGGACGTAGCCCTCGGAGTCGAGGTCGACCTGACCCTTGACGAGCTCGGAGCGCGGGTCGTGGCCGATGGCGACGAAGAGGCCGGTGACCGCGAGGTCGCGGGTCTCGCCCGTGACGGTGTCGCGCAGGGTCAGGCCTTCCAGCGACTCGGTGCCGTTGATCGAGGCGACCTCGGCGTTCCAGACCATCTCGATCTTCGGGTCGGCGAAGGCGCGCTCCTGCATCGCCTTCGAGGCGCGCAGCTCGTCGCGACGGTGCACCAGGTAGACCTTCGAGGCGAAGCGGCTCAGGAAGGTGGCCTCCTCGACGGCCGAGTCGCCGCCGCCGATGACCGCGATCGCCTGCTCGCGGAAGAAGAAGCCGTCGCAGGTCGCGCAGTAGGAGACGCCCCGGCCGGAGAGCGCGTCCTCGTTGGGGAGGCCGAGCTTCCGGTGGGCCGAACCCATCGCGAGGATGACGGAGCGGGCGCGGAACTCGCCGTCGTAGGTCTTGACGACCTTGATGTCACCGGTGAGGTCGACCTCGGTGACGTCGTCGGTGACCAGCTCGGCGCCGAAGCGCTCGGCCTGGGCACGCATCTCGTCCATCAGGGCCGGGCCCATGATGCCGTCGCGGAAGCCGGGGTAGTTCTCGACCTCGGTGGTCTGCATGAGGGCACCGCCCGCGCTGACCGCACCCTCGAAGACCAGCGGCTTCAGGCTGGCGCGCGCGGCGTAGACCGCGGCGGTGTAACCGGCCGGGCCGGAGCCGATGATGATGACGTTGCGGACTTCGCTCATGAGCGGTTGGCCTCCTGGCCGGTGGATCGGGTGACGTGTGCTGCTCAACCGATCCTAGGCGCGCGTTGTTCCGCGGCCCGGCTCAGTCCAGCGGGAGCGTCGTCGGCACGCCTCCGTCACAGGGATACGCCGTCACGAGCGTCGCCGCGATCTCCGGCCGGAGCACGATGAGCACCGGCTCCGCGTCGCGTACGCCGCTGAAGATCCGGCTGCCGTCGGGAAGGTCATCCGGCAAGGTCGCACCGCAGGCGGCGGCCGAGGCTGCGTACGCCGACGGGACGCGCGCGTCCTCCTGGGGTGCCGTGGGCGCGGCGTCCTTGGCCACGCTGCTGAGCGCCGGGTCGCCGGTCGGCAGCGGGCGCACGTGGCGGATGCCTGCGCGGGCCAGGTCCGCGCGGATCTCGGGGGTGATCGCGAGCTGCATCTGGCCGCCCAGGTTGTCGAGGGCGCCGTCGACGTTCCCGGCACCGGCGCGGCTCGAGGGCGAGGGGGCCGTCGCCTCGGCCCGGTCGGCGGTCGTGAGCGAGTCGGCGTGGTCGCCGCGGTGCAGCAGCTGGGTGCCGCCGAGGCCGATCGCGGTGAGGGCCGCGGCAGCCGCCAGGACCGCGGGCCACCGGCGCCGGCGCAGCGGGACCACGGGCGCGACGTCGGCCGGCGCCCCGGCCGAACGCTCCGCCACCAGCCCGGCGAGGCGCTCGTCGAGGCGTGCGGCGACGTCGTCCGGCAGCGGCTCCTCGTGGCGCGCGGCGCGCAGGGAGCGGCGTACGGCGTCGGTCTGGTCGGGCGTGAGGTCCTCGGACATGGTCACCTCCTCGGGGGTCGCGGGATCGGTCGGGTCAGGCGGGCTGGACGGTGCCGTCGGCCGGCGGGGCGCGGCTGGGGCTCGTGGATGGGACGTCGGCATCGGCCGGCGGGTTCCCGGGGTCGGGGGTGTCCCCGGTCTCACGGAGAACGCCGAGCAGGGGCGCGAGCCGGGCGCGTCCGCGGGCACAGCGCGACTTCACCGTGCCCACCGCGCAGTCGAGGATCGTCGCCGCCTCGGCGACGGAGTAGCCCTCCATGTCGACGAGCACGAGGGCAGCGCGCTGCTCGGCGGGGAGGGACGCGAGCGCATCGAGCACGACGGCACGCCGGTCGTGGGCCTCGGCCACCACCGCCGGCTCGACGGGAGCCCGCTCCGGTGAGCGCAGGCGGGTCTCGAGGTCGTCGGGCAACGGGTCCGCGGTGCGGATCCGTTCGTGGCGCACCCGGTCGAGGCACGCGTTGACGACGATCCGGTGCAGCCAGGTGGTCACGGCGGCCTCGCCGCGCCAGGACGCCGCACGACGGAAGGCCGAGACCATCGCGTCCTGCAGGGCGTCGGCCGCGTCGTCGGGGTCCCCCAGGGTCCGGAGCGCGACGGCCCACAGCCGGTCGCGGTGCCGCCGGAAGAGCAGCCCGAACGCCTCGGGGTCACCGTCGACGTGGGCGGCGAGCAGGTCGGCGTCGGATCCCTCCGGCCCGCTCTCGCTCACGCGTGGACCTCGACCTCGGCGATCGCGCCGCGGAACTGTCCGGAGACCTGCGGGAGGCTGGTCATCCACACGACGAGGAACCGCGACGAGAACGCCTTCGTCGGGGTGAGCGTGATGGTGGAGCTGCCGGAGCCCGAGGCGACGGCGTCGAGCCCGTCGACCGTGCCGGGAGACGTGCCACCCGCTGCGAAGAGCTGCAGCGAGGTCGCCCCACCCTGCACCGTCACGTCCACGGACGTCACCGTGTGGCTCGCGCCGAGGTCGAGCACCAGCCCGACACCCGCCTTGAGGCCGGCCGGGCCGAGGTCCTGGTCGTAGCCCGAGGTCGTCCATGCCGTGGTGGCCTTGCCGTCGACGGCCAGCGCGGCATCGCTGTTGTGCTCGTCGTTGTCGCCGAGCGGGTCGAACGCCGTGGCCCGCACGCCGGGGAGCGGCTTCGCGGACGCCGAGGGGCCGCCGCTGCCCGAGCCGGTCGAGGTGTCACCGTCGTGCCGGACCAGGCCTGCGATGACGTAGGCCATCGGGAGCAGGACCAGGATCGCCAGCAGCACGAGGGCGCCGCGCAGCCAGCTCCGCCCGGGGACCGGCTCGGCCGGCTCCTTCTCCTCGACGGCAGGGATCGCCGGCAGCTCGCCCGTGTTGCCGAAGGGCCAGAAGCCCGCGTCGGCGGAGGTCGGTGGCGGCAGCCGTCGCAGCCGTCCCTCGGGCGGGTCGGGCGCGAAGAGCGGCCGCTCCGGCACCTCCTCGAACGGCGGGGGAGGAGCGGGTGCGACCTCCGACGGCGTGTGCCAGTCGGGGTCGGCCAGCGCAGCAGCCTCGGGGTCGTCGGCGTCGCCGAACACGGGCGCGCCGATCTGGGTGCGCTCGACGTCGTCCTCGGTCACGGCGGGGGTGAGCACGGTGTCGTCGGGCGACGGCCCGTCCATCGGCGGAACGGGGACCGGTGCGGTCACGGCCGCGAGGGCGCCGGTCGCGTCGGTGTCGTCGGTGCCGGGGCGGCGTACGGGCGTGGTGCCGGTGCGCAGCCGGTCGGCTTCGGCGGCTGCGACGGTCGCCGGGTCGCCGATGTAGTCGGTGAGCGCCTCGGCGACCTCCGCCGCGCTCGTGAAGCGCGTGCCGGCGCCGAGCAGGCTGTCGCAGATGCCGTCGAGCACCCGCGGAACGCCGGCACGCACCTGGCGCGGGCGAAGCGGCCGGCCGTGCTCGATCGGTGCGGACGGCACACCGGACTCGGAGACGCCGCTCCAGCGTCCGGTGAGGGCGGCGTAGAGCAGGCCACCGAGGTCGGTGATGTCGGCCGATGCACGGCCCGGCGGCAGGCCGTGCAGGGCCGCGTCGACCGCGAAGCCGATGATCTTCACGGCTCCGGTGGTGTCGATGAGGACGTTCTCGGGGACCAGGCGCCCGTGGGCCACTCCGGCGGCGTGGCCGGCGGCGATCATCCCTGCCACCTCGGAGACCAGCCATGCGGCGCGGACCGGGGAGAGGGGCTCCTCGGCGATGAGGTGGTTGAGCGAGGTGCCCTCGCCCCACTCGTTGACGACGTAGTGGAGCCCGTCGACGCTCGCGCTGTCGAGCACCCGGAGCAGGCGCGGGTCCTGGACGGTGGCGGAACGCCGCGCCGCCTCCTCGAGCAGGGGGCCGCGCGGGTCGTCCTCCGGGATCAGGTGCAGGGCGACGTCGCGGGCGAGGACGAGGTCGTGGGCACGCCAGAACCGGCCGCCGTTGCGGTCGTGGAGGAGCACGGTCAGGCGGTACCGCGACGCGAGGACGTCACCGGGTCGCATGCCTACCTCCTCGCCGCGATCGTGGAGCTGCTCGGTGAAACCCTAGTCGCTCCGGCGTAGCTGCGGAGGGTCAGCGGAGCCCGGGGATGCGGCGGGTGAAGCCCTGGACCATCTCGGTCACCTCGACAATCCGGAACAACCGTGCGAACCCGAGGAAGACCAGGCCGTAGACGCCGCCGACGACGCCCAGGAAGACGATCACCTCGAGCTTGTTGGGGTCGTCGCCGATCAGGCCGTCGAGCTGACCGGCGACCAGCCAGGCCACGACCAGCGCGGGCAGGATCGCCAGCAGCATCCGGACACCGAAGCGCACGAGGCGAGGCGTGTCGAGGCCGCCGAGGCGCCGTGCCAGCAGCCCGTACGCCGTGGCCGCGCCGACCGCGTACGCGCCGGTGTAGGCGAGGCCGAGCGCCGGGCTGACCGAGTGCGCGAGGGCGCGGCCGACCAGCACGTAGGCCAGCACGATGTTGACCAGCGCGATCACGCACTGGATCCAGAAGACCAGCTGGGTCCGCTCCAGCGCGTAGAAGCCGCGGACGATCAGGTAGTGCGAGGTGAAGAAGACCAGCGAGAAGCCGAGCACGACCACGGTCGGCTCGAAGTCGCGGTAGGACTTCGCGGCAGCGCCGTAGCCCCAGACCAGGCTGGACAGGTTCGTGGCGATCACGGGCAGCAGGGCCACGAACGGGAGCACCAGAGCCAGCGCCGTGCGCAGCGAGCTGTTGACGGTCCTCGCCATCCCGGCGTGGTCGCCGTCGTGGGCCAGCCGGGTGAGCTGAGGCAGGATCGCGGTGGCCAGCGAGACCGTCACGATCGAGTGCGGCACCAGGGTGAGCAGGCTGGCGCTGGAGTAGATCGTGTAGCCGGTGCCGCCCGTCGAGTGCAGGGCGCCGCTCGCCGTACCGCTGGAGGCCAGGCGCACGACGACGAGGTTGGCGACCTGGCTGGCGACGATCAGGAGCACCGTCCACAGGCCCAGGCGGGCCGTGTGGCCGAGGCCGGCGCCGCGGAAGTCGAAGCGCGGCTGGTAGCGGAAGCCGACCGCCCGCAGGTAGGGCAGGAGGATGAAGAACTGCATCGCGATGCCCAGCGTCGACCCGAGGCCGAGCAGCAGCTCCTGGCTCGGACCGTAGGCGCCGCTCGGGTCGGCCGCGGGGCCGAACCAGACCAGGTAGCCGACGAGGATCGCGATGGAGATGACGTTGTTGGCGATGGGCGCCCAGAACATCGGTGCGAAGCTGCCGCGGGCGTTGAGCACCTGACCGATCAGCACGAACATGCCGTAGAAGAAGACCTGGGGCAGGCAGTAGCGCGCGAAGTCGATGACCGACTGCCGCTGGTCGTGGAGTGCGGGGTCGTTGTACGAGCTGTCGAGGTAGAGGCTCATCACCGCAGGCGCGGCGACGACGAGGATCACCGTCACCGCGATGAGGAAGAGGCCCGCGAGCGTGATGATGCGGTTGGTGAAGGCCTCGCCGCCATCGGAGTCGTCGCGACCGGCCCGCACCAGCTGCGGCACCAGCACCGCGTTGACCACGCCGCCGAGGAGCAGCACGTAGAGGATGTTCGGCACCGAGTTGGCGATGTTGAAGATGTCGGCGTGCAGGGCGGTGCCGAGGGCAGCAGCCAGCAGGATCGACCGGGCGTAGCCGCTGAGCCGTGACACCACCGTGCCCGCCGCCATGATCGCGCTGTTGCCGATCACGCTACGGGTCTCGCTCATGGTGCCTCCGGGGTCTCGGTGTCCGTCGTGGTGCCGTCCTCGGGGTCCCTCCCCGGGACGACGGCCGGCGTCGCGGCCCGGGCCCGCAGCCGCTTGCGCCAGCGCAGGGCGATCGCACCGAAGAGCAGGGCTGCTCCGCCGCCCATGATCAGCCAGATCACCCAGCCGACGTCGCGGGAACGGATCGAGATGTCCTGTGACTTGCGGATCGGGTGGCCGTCCTCGTCGGTGACCACCAGGACGACGGAGTGGACGCCGGGTCCGGTGGCCCTGGCGACCAGGTTCACCGTGCGGCTCGAGGACGCCGGGACGTTGATCGTGCGGGGTGCCCGGATGTCGAGGCCGCCGGTGGTCGTCGCACGGATGCCCAGCCGGATCGGGCGCGTCAGGTCGTTGGTCACCGTCATCGCGAAGGGGCCCTCGGTCGAGCCGAGGATCACGAAACGGGGCACCGACACGTCCACGCTGGCGAGCCGGTCGTCGAACCAGGCGACCGCCCCGCCGAGGTTGGCGGTGGCCGTGCCCTCGAGCTCGGCGGCGGCCAGCGACGTGTCGCGGGCGAAGTACGACGTGGCGGACAGCGCCTCGCGCGCCGCGGTCGCGGCCAGTCCGGCGTTGCGGGGGAGGATCCGGTCGAGCGTGTCGCCGAGCTCGGTGAGCCGGTCGGCCTCCGCGAACGTGCTGTGGGGGATCTCGCGGTCGAGCTGGCCGCTCGGGTAGGCGAGGTCCTCGAGCTCGGGGGCGGTCCCGTCCGGAGCGCTGACGCCGGTGAGCCGCAGGAACGAGCGGTCGAGCTCGTCGAAGAAGTGGGCCACCCGCGGGCCGGGATCGGCGTCGTACGGGAGGACGACGAGGGCGGGATCCGTGGCGTCCTCGTCGGAGCGCAGCAGCCCCTCGGCGAGGAGCCGCTGGCGCAGGGCGAGCGCGCGGGACCCGTCCGTGGGGCCGGGGCCACCGAGGGAGAGGCTGCTCCCGGCGACGAGGACCTGCTCGCCGCCGATGGACACCGACGACGGCACCGCGTCGGCGGTCGCCAGGGAGTCGGGGAGCGCGGCGGAGGACACGATCACGGTGGCGCCGTCGGCCAGCTCGCGGGCCTCCGCCGGCAGCAGCCCGTTGGGCGGCACGATCGCCGGGGTCGCGGCCACGTCGAGGTCCTTGAAGACCGCCTCCGACTCCTGCCGGGCCCGGGCCAGGGCGCGCACGTCGTGGTGGGAGGCGCCGGCGACGTCCAGGTCGCCGTACGGCAGGGCGAGCACCGGCAGGCGGCGGGCGACGTCGGTGAAGCTGCGCAGCCACGCGGCGGCGTCGTCCGCGACGGCGGCCGTCGCGTCGTCCTGCGGGTCGGGATCGGCCGCGGCGGGCGAGGCGTCGTCCGACGGGGCCACGGTGGCGGTGCCGAGGTCGCGAGCCGGGTTGCCGGCAGCCAGCTCCCGTACCGCGTCGACGACAGCGGGGTCGACCAGCAGGGTCGCCTCGCCTGCCGGAGCGCTCGCGGCGAGCGCGAGCATGTTGCTCAGCCGGCCCCCCGTGCCCAGGTCCGTCGCCCAGGTGTCGGGGTTGGCCAGGCGGCCGTCTGCGGTGTGGAGCGTGCGGGCCCGGATCGGCAGCACGAGCGAGAACGCCGCGTCCGGTCGCGGCCCCGCGCTCTCACCGACCTGCGGGAGGAAGGTCCGCACCGTCCCGTCGGCCACGGAGTCGCGCCCCTCGGTCGACGTGCCGAGCGCCTGCACGCCGAACCAGTACACGCCCGGCTGGGAACCGATGCCGAGCCGGTCGCGGTCCACCTTCAGCCGGTACGCCGCGGAGGCGCCGGGCGCGAGCGAGTCGATCGTCGTGAACACGGAGGTGCGGCCGCAGACGACGTCGTCGGTGGTCGCCTCGGCCGCGTGGTCGAGCTCGTGGCTGCTCGTGATCGGCGCCCCCGAGCTGCACGCGTAGACGTTGATGTCCGTCCACGTCTCGTCGCTGTCGTTGACCACCCGGCCCCGGACCACGACCGCCTTCTCCTTCGGCACGACCGCCGAGGAGAGCCCGGTCATGGTGACGCCGAGCGGAAGGGCGGTGGGCGTCGCGTCGGTGCCCGCGGCGGCGCGCAGGGACGCCGCCCGCGGCGCTGCGTGTTTCGCGGTGGTCGCCTCGGTCACCGCTCCGCCGAGCGCAGCTGCTGCCTGGCCGTCCGCGTCGGCCTGTGCGCCGATCACGCGCTGCAGGTCCTCGCCCTGATGCGTGGGCAGGCCAAGCACCAGTCCGGCGATCACGACCAGCGGCGCGAGGAGGGCAGCCAGCAGTCGGATCACCCGCTCACCCTAGGGCACGGGTGACCATCGGGACCGCCTCCGCCGCCGTGCCGGCAACGCGGCCGGGCCGGCCCGTCACGCCGTCCGATGGCCGCCCGTGCCCGCGGCGCTGACGGGTCCGGCGCCCGTGGCGACTACTCTTGTCCCTCGTGTCCCAGCCCAGCCAGCCGCCGCTTCTCCTGGCCGACGTCCAGAGGCGCGTGGCCGCGGAGCTCGACCGCCTCGGCCCCGTGATCGACGAGCTCGGTGCGCGCTTCGAAGCGGCGGGCGAGCAGCTCGCCCTCGTCGGCGGCCCCGTCCGCGACGCGATGCTCGGACGCCTGCAGAACGACCTCGACTTCACCACCTCGGCCCACCCCGACGTGACCGAGCGGATCCTCAAGGGCTTCGCCGACGCGGTCTGGGACCTGGGCAAGGAGTTCGGCACGATCGGCGCCCGCAAGGGCGACTGGCAGATCGAGATCACGACCTGGCGCTCGGAGTCCTACGACCCGTCCTCCCGGAAGCCGTCGGTGGCCTACGGCACCAGCCTCCACGGCGACCTGCGCCGCCGTGACTTCACCGTCAACGCGATGGCGCTGACCATCCCGGGGCGTCAGCTCGAGGACCCCTACGGCGGCATCGTCGACCTCGCCCAGCGCGTGCTGCGCACGCCGGGCACGCCGGAGGAGTCGTTCTCCGACGACCCTCTGCGCATGATGCGCGCCGCCCGCTTCGCCGCCCAGCTCGGCTTCGCGGTCGCCCCCGAGGTGGTCGAGGCGATGACCGCGATGGCGGAGCGGATCACGATCATCTCCGCCGAGCGCGTGCGCGACGAGCTGGTCAAGCTGGTCCTCGCCCCGCAGCCCCGTATGGGCCTGGGCCTGCTCGTCGACACCGGGCTCGCGGCGTACGTCCTGCCGGAGCTGCCCGCCCTCGCGCTCGAGCGCGACGAGCACCACCGCCACAAGGACGTCTACGAGCACACGCTGACCGTGCTGGAGCAGGCGATCGACCTGGAGAAGCAGCGTGGCCACGAGCCGGACTTCGTCTCCCGCTTCGCGGCCCTCATGCACGACGTGGGCAAGCCGAAGACCCGCCGCTTCCAGGACGACGGCGTCGTCACGTTCCACCACCACGACGTCGTCGGGGCGAAGATCACCCGCAAGCGGATGCAGGCGCTGCGCTTCTCCAACGAGCAGATCGAGGCGGTCTCCTCCCTGGTCGAGCTGCACCTGCGCTTCCACGGCTACGGCTCGGGTGAGTGGACCGACTCCGCCGTACGCCGCTACGTGCGCGACGCGGGCGACCAGCTCGAGCGGCTGCACATCCTGACCCGCGCCGACTGCACCACGCGCAACCAGCGCAAGGCGGCGCGGCTGCGGCGTACCTATGACGACCTCGAGGCGCGCATCGCGCGGCTCTCCGAGGAGGAGGAGCTCGCCTCCATCCGCCCGGACCTTGACGGCAACCAGATCATGGAGATCCTCGGTATCGGGCCGGGTCGCCAGGTGGGCGAGGCCTACAAGTGGCTGCTCGACCTGCGTCTGGACGAGGGGCCGAAGACGCCCGAGCAGGCCGAGGCCGCGCTGCGCGCCTGGTGGGCCGCCCGCGGCTGAGGCCGGTCGACGCGCTCCTCAGGAGAACGGGTCGACGAGCACCAGCTCCGCGTTGCGATCGGCCGGGTCGCCGCCGCGCTCCCGCTGGCCGAGGTCGTTGAACGCCAGCTCGCGGTAGAGGCCGGCCAGTGAGGCGGTCGAGAGGTCCTCGTACGACGGACGCAGCGGTGAGTCCGCATCCAGCATGGTGGTCAGCAGCGAGACGGTGCCGTCGCCGTTGGCCGCGACCTCGATGATCCGGGCCTGCTGCGGCGCGTCGATGTGGGAGACGGTGTTGACCTCCCAGAAGGACCGCTTCGGGTCCCGGTGCCGTCGCGGCTTGATCGTGTTGCTGTGGCAGTGACCGGTGACCCAGGCCAGCACGTTCGGGTGCCGGTGCAGGAGGTCGAGTACGGCGCCGCCGCCGTGGCGAGCCTCGTCGGGGAGCCGCGGGTCCGGCACGAGGTTGGACATCGTCCAGGACGGGTGGTGGCTGAAGACCAGCACGTGGTCGTCCGCGTGCGCGGCGAGGGTCCGGTCGAGCCAGGCCAGCTGCGCCGCGCCGATCGAGCCGTCCGCGCCGCCGGCCTGGTTGGTGGTGTCGAGGCTGACCGCGACGACCGTCTCGCCGAGCCGGTGGACGTAGTGGAGGCGCGTGGCGTCCGCGTCGGCGTCGTACCCGTGTCCGACCGGGCCCGCGCCGGTGAAGCGCGGCGAGCGCAGCGCGGCGAGGTACTCCTCGGTGGTGAAGGGTGCCCGACGCGGGTCTGCGGTGACGGAGCGGACGTCGCCACGTCGGGCCAGGTCCTCGAGGAGGCCGGAGGCCTGGTCGACGTGCCGCGGATCCAGCTCGGTGCAGCTGGCGAGCTGTGCGAGGAAGACGGTGGCGTCGCCGTTCGCGCCGTAGAGCTTGCGCGAGCCCGTGGCCCACTCGGCGGCGAACGGCCGGGTCATCAGGGTGCCCATGACCGTGTCGTCGTGGTTGCCCATCGTCATCAGCCACGGCACCGCCAGCCCGGGGGCGTAGAACGGGCGCATCGCGGCGTCCAGCAGGTCGGGCAGGTGGGGGAAGCCCGCCTTCGCGTAGCGGTCCTCGGCCTCCGACCCCGGCTGCCAGTGGCGCCAGAGTCCTGCGTTGGCCACGCCCTCGTACGACGCGCCCCCGCTGTCGGGATGCACGCGGCCACCTGCGAGCACGCTGAGGAGCACGTCCAGCTCGGTGCCGCTGTGGTTGTCGGTGGTGTCGCCGGTCGCGATCACGGCATCCAGCGGCCGACCGGTCAGCGGTCCGACGGCCAGCCCGTTGATGGCGCCGACCAGGGCGTTGGCGCCCTGCGGCCCGAGCAGCTCCTGCGGCCGGTACGCCGTGCCGACCTTGCCGTCGAGGTACTCCCACCGCATCGGGTTCTGGGTGTCGACGATGTGCAGGTCGGTGACCTGGACCACCGCCGCCAGTCCGGTCCGCCGCTCGGTCCGCCCCGGCCGCGCCGCCGCCAGGTCGTGACGGACGACCACCGGCTCCCCGTCGCGGGAGGCGAGCCGCCGATAGCCCGTCCGCCCCGTGGCGGCGATGGTGCTGTCGAGCGTCGTGCCGCGCGCGAAGACCGGCTGCCGCTCCGTCTCGTCGGCTGTCCGCGACCAGCCGCCCGTCGCGCCGGTCAGTGCCACCGCACCGACGCCGTAGAGGCCTGTCTGCACCGCCGTACGGCGGGTCATCGTCACCACGCGGCCGTTCTCGCAGGCCAGACCGAGGATCCGGGAACCATCCGCTGGACCTGCGGTGAACGCCCCGACAACATGCCCGGACCCGGTCGGGATCTCCTCCTGTGGGTGGACGCCGGCGCCGATCCCCGCGGCTAGCGTGACGGCATGCCTTTCGACGCACCGACCCTCGTCGCCGAGACCGACATCGCCGCCCCGCCTGCCGTGGTCTGGAGCATGATCTCCGACCTGCCGCGCATGGCCAGCTGGAGCCCCCAGGTCGTGAAGACGCTCATCCCGGGTGGTTCGACCCGCGCCGGCGCACGCATGGTGAACCTCAACCGCAACGGCTGGAAGTTCTGGCCGACCTTCTCCCGGGTGACCGTCTTCGAGCCCGAGCAGCAGGTCGCCTTCCGGGTCGCCGACAACTGGCTCCACTGGAGCTTCGAGCTCACGCCCACCGCCGACGGCGGCACGCACGTGCGCCACAGCCGGACCGCTCCTGACGGCCTGTCGCCGGTGTCGGCGTACTCGCAGAAGCTGGCGATGGGCGGCACCGAGAAGTTCGACGGCGTGGTCGAGGCCGGCATGCGCGAGACGCTGACCCGGCTCAAGGCCGAGGCCGAGGCCTGAGCCCCGTTCCCGCCAAGGACGAAGCCGCCGGCTCCCCGAAGGGAACCGGCGGCTTCGCTGTCACTCAGGAAGTGGAGCTCACGCGCCCTGCTGCCTGCGGCAGCGGGCGCGCTCTCCCGGCGCACGGACGAGCAGGCTCGCCGGCGCCTCGCTTCACTCGCCCTTGATGAACGACTCGAGCATCGCGCGACCGAGGTCGTCGGCGATCTGCTGCGGCGGCGACTTCATCAGGTACGCCGACGCGGCGATGACGGGACCACCCTGGCCGCGGTCCTTGGCGATCTTCGCGGCGCGGACGGCGTCGATGATGATGCCGGCCGAGTTCGGGGAGTCCCAGACCTCGAGCTTGTACTCGAGGTTGAGCGGGACGTCACCGAAGGCGCGACCCTCGAGGCGGACGTAGGCCCACTTGCGGTCGTCGAGCCAGGCGACGTAGTCCGACGGACCGATGTGGACGTTCTTGTCGTAGACCTTGCCGGCCAGCGGGCCGTTGAGGTTGGACGTGACGGCCTGGGTCTTGGAGACCTTCTTGGACTCCAGGCGCTCGCGCTCGAGCATGTTCTTGAAGTCCATGTTGCCGCCGACGTTGAGCTGGTAGGTGCGGTCCAGCACGACGCCGCGGTCCTCGAAGAGCTTCGCCATCACGCGGTGCGTGATGGTGGCGCCGACCTGGGACTTGATGTCGTCGCCGACGATCGGGACGCCGGCGTCCTCGAACTTCTTGGCCCACTCCGGGTCGGAGGCGATGAAGACGGGGAGGGCGTTGACGAAGGCCACGCCGGCGTCGATCGCGCACTGGGCGTAGAACTTGTCGGCCTCCTCCGAACCCACCGGGAGGTAGGAGACGAGGACGTCGACCTCGGCGTCCTTGAGCGCCTGGACGACGTCGACGGCCGGCTCGGTCGACTCCTCGATCGTCTCCTTGTAGTACTTGCCGAGACCGTCGAGGGTCGGGCCGCGGAGGACGGTCACGCCGGTCGGCGGGACGTCGGTGATCTTGATCGTGTTGTTCTCGGAGTTGCCGATCGCCTCCGAGAGGTCGAAGCCGACCTTCTTGGCGTCGACGTCGAACGCCGCAACGAACTTCACGTCGGAGACGTGGTAGTCGCCGAACGTGACGTGCATGAGACCCGGGACGGTGCCCTGCGGGTCGGCGTCCTTGTAGTACTCCACACCCTGGACCAGGGAGGTGGCGCAGTTGCCGACTCCCACGATGCCTACACGTACGGAACCCATCGTTTCCTCTTCCTGCTCGTTGTTGCGAGTGATTGTTGGTCTGTTCAGGTCTGGCTCAGGCCTTGGCGGCGGGCGGCTGCTGGGGTGCAGTCGTGCCGGCGCGCTCGGCCTGGATCAGCTCGGAGAGCCAGTGGACCTCTCGCTCCACCTGCTCCACGCCGTGGCGCTGGAGCTCCGCGGCGTAGCGGTCCATCTCCTTCTGGGTGAGCGACAGCTGACCCTGCACGCGCTCGAGGCGCTCCTGCAGGCGCATCCGGCGCCCCTCGAGCACCCGCAGCCGGATCTCCATGTCGGTCGAGGAGAAGAAGGCGAAGCGGATGTCGAAGTTGTCGTCCTCCCAGGCACTGGGCCCGGCCTCGGACATCAGCCGCACGAACTCGGCGCGACCCGCCTCCGTGGGCTGGTAGACGATCCGGGGCCGGCGGCTCGTCGAGCCGCTGAGGACCGTGTGCTCCTCGATCCAGCCGGCGCGCAGCATCTTCTTGAGCGCCGGGTAGAGCGATCCGTAGGAGAGCAGGCTCCGCCATCCGAGCATGAGGTTCAGACGCTTGCGGAGCTCGTAGCCGTGCATGGGTGACTCGTGCAGCAGTCCCAGGACTGCCAACTCGATGGTGTCTCCACGCCGTGCCATGCGATCTATCGTAGCGATATATCGCTGCCAGGTGAATGTGACGTGAACCCCGGGCGTGTCCTTGGGGAGTGCAACGAGTCCGCTCCCTGTCGCGGCGGCCGCTCGCGCGCCCCCCTGGCGCCCGTGCCGGCGCCGCGTACCCTGTCCAGCGCACACCCAGCAGGACCGGCCACCCGTACGCCGCGGCGTACGGCGGGCGCCGGCAGGATTCGCGGAGGCCGTCAGTGGCAGCACAGGGCAAGCGTTCGACCCCGTCAGCATCGAGGCTGCGCCGTCTCGTCAAGCCGGTGCTGATCATCGGCGTGGTGCTCGCGCTGCTCGGCGTGCTGCTGGTCGCGGTGCTCTACAAGTCGATCGACGTCCCGAACCCCAACAAGGACTTCGAGACCGAGACGACCCACGTCTACTACCGGGGCGGCAAGCAGGAGGTCGGGCAGTTCGCGCTGCAGAAGCGCGACCGCATCCCGTACTCGGAGATGCCGCAGGTCGTGAAGGACGCCGTCGTCGCCGCCGAGGACCGCACCTTCTGGACCAATGGCGGCATCGACCTCAAGGGCATCCTCCGCGCGGCCCTCTCCAACGCCAAGGGCAACGACACCCAGGGCGCCTCGACGATCACGCAGCAGTACGTGAAGATCCTCTACCTCTCGTCGGAGCACTCCTACAAGCGGAAGATCAAGGAAGCGATCGTCGCGAAGAAGATCAACCGCGAGATGTCGAAGCAGGAGGTGCTCGAGGGCTACCTCAACACCATCTACTTCGGCCGTGGCGCCTACGGCATCCAGGCGGCGTCGGCCAGCTGGTTCCACGAGGACGCCAAGGACCTGAACCTGCGCCAGGGCGTCATGCTCGCCTCGATCCTCAACAACCCCACGCTCTACAACCCCGACAACGGCAAGGCCAACGCCGCCGCCCTGCTCGAGCGCATGAACCGCGTGCTCAACGGCATGGTGTCGATGGGCAAGATCACCCGCATCGAGGCCGACGAGGCCGGCAAGCAGCTTCCCCACTTCACGGCGAACAGGTCGGGCAGCGTCTTCTCCGGGCAGCGCGGCCACGCGATGTCGCTCGTCAAGAGCGAGCTCCTGCGCCTGGGCGTCGCCACGGAGAGCGAGATCGACGGCGGCGGCCTGAAGGTCTACACGACCCTCGACAAGAAGGTCATGAAGGCCGACGAGGACGCGATCAACGAGATCCGGCCGAAGGGGCTCGACCAGCTGCACACCGCGATCGCCAACGTCGAGCCCGGCACCGGCGCCCTGCGCGGGTTCTACGGCGGCCAGGACTACCTGAAGTCGCAGCTCAACTGGGCCCTCGCCGGTGACAAGGTCGGCTCCTCGTTCAAGCCGTTCGCGCTGGCGGCGGGCCTCGAGGCGGGCTACTCGCTGAAGGACACCTTCGACGGCAACTCGCCGTACTACTACAACGGCCAGGGCACCGGCGCCTTCGTCTCCAACGAGGACGCCGGCCACGACTGGGGCCCGGTCAACCTGATCAAGGCGACCGAGCAGTCGATCAACTCGGCCTTCGCCGACCTGACGATGTCGATCCCGGACGGCCCGGACAAGATCCGCAACACCGCCTACGCGCTGGGGATCCCGAAGGCGACCGACAAGAACAGCGTCAACAACATGTACAAGTCGCCCGGCCTCGACGCGGTGTCCGGCATCGCGCTCGGCTCGGCCACGATCGCGCCGGTCAACATGGCCAACGCCTACGCCTCCATCGCCAACAAGGGCCAGGCGGCGAAGCTGTACGTCATCGACAAGGTGGTCGACCGCGACGGCAAGGTGCTCTACAAGCACCGCACCCAGACCCACGAGGCGATCCGTGAGGACGTCGCCGCCGACGTCACCTACGCCATGCAGCAGGTGATCAAGTCGGGTACCGGCACCGCCGCGGGCGCCCTCGGTCGCCCGGCGGCCGGCAAGACCGGCACCGCGACGTCCGAGGACCCCAACGGTGGTCACGACTTCACCTCGTCGGCGTGGTTCGTCGGCTTCACCCCGCAGCTCTCCACCGCGGTCATGTACAACCGCACCGGCGACCGCGGCCAGCCGCTCCCGCTCGCGGGCTACATCTCCAGCGAGTTCGGTGGGCACTACCCGGCCATGACCTGGGCCGCCGCGATGCGCGAGGCGCTCGACGGTGAGCCGGTCCTGCCCCTGCCGCCGCCGGCGTACGTCGACGGTGACGCGCCGGAGTCGGGCCACGCGCCGAAGCCGAACAAGGCGCCGACCTGCAAGAGCGGCCAGAAGCCCTCGGTGGACGACTGCGTCGCGCCGGCCAAGACCGCGACCGCGACCGCCACGGCCAAGGCCAGCAAGACGGCGACGGCGAGCCCGACCCCGACGCAGTCCCCGACCAAGAACGTGCCGCCGCCGAAGGACCCGTGCAACGAGCTCCTCCCTCCGGCCACGTGCAGCCCCAGCCCGACGGACACGACGACCGCCTCCGCCAGCCCCGCGGGCAACGGCAACGGGCCGCCCGGCCCGTGACCCAGCGTGTCGCGCCCTCGCTCGACGACCCGGTCGTGACCGCGTTGAGCGAGGGCATCGGCGGGCCGCTCGGCCGCCACGCGCGTCCCGCACGGTGGTGGACGCCCGTGCGGGTGGTGCTCGCCCTGGCCACCCTGGCGTTCGCGCTGGGCATGCTGCAGAAGCAGCCGTGCTGGTCGGAGGACTGGGGCGACGGCCACGACCGCTACGTCAAGATGTGCTATTCCGACGTGCCCTACCTGTACACGGGTCGCGGGTTCGCCGAGCTCCTCTGGCCCTACGACGACGATGCCGAGGTCCGCGCGAAGTACGAGGTCATGGAGTACCCCGTCGGCATCGCGTACGCCGCGTGGGCGGCCGCGCACGTCTCCCACTGGCTGGTGGGCAGCGGCTCGGTCGCGGCGCGGGCCGATGTCGGCACAGGTGACCTGCTGCGCCAGCCCGGCGTCCTCGACGAGCAGCGCGGCTTCGTCGTCGCGACCACCCTCGGCCTGGCGCTCGCCACCCTCGCGGCGGCAGCTGCCCTTGCCCGGGTGCACCGCCACCGGCCCTACGACGCGGCACTCTTCGCTGCCTCGCCGGTGCTGGTCGTCAACGCGCTGGTCAACTGGGACCTCCTCGCTGTCGCCCTGGTGGCGGGTGCGCTGCTGGCGTGGGCCCGCCGCAGGCCCGTGCTCACCGGCGTCCTCATCGGGCTCGGGTGCGCCACCAAGCTCTATCCGCTCTTCCTGCTCGGCGGAATCGCGGTGATCTGCCTCCGGTCGCGCTCCTGGGGCACCCTCGCCCGCGTGGTCGGCGCGACGTTCGCCGCCTGGGTGCTGGCGAACCTCCCGGCGATGCTGACCGGCTGGGACGAGTGGCTGCACTTCTGGCGCTTCAACAACGACCGTGGCGCGGACCTCGGCAGCCTGTGGCTCGTCCTGTCACAGGCCGGCGTGCCGGTGGGCACGAAGCTGGTCAACGACGTGTCGTTGCTGGGCTTCGCCGCCTGGTGCGTGGTCGTGCTGGTCATCGGCCTGCGGGCTCCCTCGACGCCGCGCCTCGCGCAGCTCGGCCTCCTCGTCGTCGCGGGCTTCCTGATCCTCAACAAGGTCTACTCGCCGCAGTACGTGCTCTGGCTGCTGCCCCTGGCCGTCCTGGCCCGGCCGCGCTGGCGCGACCAGCTGGTCTGGCAGGCCGGCGAGCTGCTCTACTTCGCCGGCGTCTGGTGGTACCTCGACGGCCAGCTCGACCCCGGCGGCGGCACCCAGCCGGTCTTCTACTGGCTGGTGATCCTGGTCCGCGTGCTGGCAGAGGTCTACCTGGTGGCGATCGTGATCCGCGACATCCGCGAGCCGGCGTACGACGTCGTGCGTGCGGGCGACCCGGATCCGGTGCTCAGCTGACGATCGTGCGGTCGAACGTCGTGGTCGAGAAGCGGACCCGGAGCTCGACCTCGGCGCCGATCTCCGGCACGTGCGCCTCCTCCGGGAGGTAGACCACCGACGCCTGCATGTGGGGCGGCTCGGCGAAGTAGCGCTGCTTCCCGTCGACGACGTACGGCGACCGCACGAGCCCGGCCGCGTCGAGGCTGCCGCGTGCCAGCGAGGTGGCACGGGCCTTCAGGCTCAGGTCGGCGGTGGGCGGCTCGAGGCCGATGCCGTGGGCCATGCCTCCGGAGAGGACCACCAGGTGGCCCCGGCGCGGGATGGCGCGGCCGTGCTCGCCGAACGTCGAGCCGCGCTCCAGCCGGTGCAGGTCGAGCACGTGGGCCCGCACCGAGAACGCACCCTCGTCGCCCAGCCACAGCTCGTCGCCGAGCAGCGGCCGCACGTGCAGGTCGGGCCAGGCGCCGCGCGCCGCGAGGACCTCGGGCTCGCCGAGGTTGGTGACCCAGAGGGTCGTCGTGGGCAACCCGCTGGCGTGGACGTCGTGGCCCAGGCGGTGCAACTCGGTGAGCCGGCCCGGCCCCGCGGCGGGGAAGGCGAGCAGCACGCCTTCGAGGGTGGGGCCGGCCGGGGTGCCCGCGCCGGCCTCGGTGAGCCGGTGGGCGGCTGCGCGCAGCTCGCGTGCCGAGAGTCCGTGCACCCGGGTCGAGGTCATCCGGGCCAGCACGAGCCGGGCCGTCGGATCGGCCTCCAGGAGGTCGTCGAGGTCGTCGAGCCGGCTGACGGTGTGGACCAGCCGCTCGCGCGAGACATCCGCCTTCGGTGCGAACGGCCGGTACGGCGCGAGGACCAGCAGGTCGCCGTCGAAGAGTCCCGCGACCTGGCCGCACTCGTCGGCGGTGCCGACCGCGAGGACGTCGGCGCCGATCCGCTGCGCCTCGAGGGCGAGCCGGCTGTTGCCCAGCCCGGAGCCGTTGCCGCGCACGAGGGGCACCAGGTCGGGCAGGCGGTCGGTGACTGCGGTGAGGTGCCCTCGCAGCCGCGCGCCGTCGACGTACAGCGTGAGGCTCATGGGGCGCAGGCTATCCGCGCACGGTGTCCTGACGGCAGCCTGCGGGTGGCGTGGGCGTGACGAACGCTCCGCTCACCAGCGCTGCCGCAGCCAGGCAAGGTCGGTCGTGTGCTCGGCGGCACCGCCCGGGGTCTCGAGCACCACGGGGGCACCGGCGTCGCGGATCACCTGCGCGAGCAGGTCGGGGTCGATGTGGCCCGCGCCGAGGTTGGCGTGGCGGTCGGCGCCGGAGTCGAAGCCGTCGCGGCTGTCGTTGGCGTGGACCAGGTCGATGCGGCCCGTGATGGCGCGGACGTCGTCGACGATCGTCTCCAGCGGGTTGCCGCCCGCGTGGGCGTGGCAGGTGTCGAGGCAGAAGCCGACCAGGTCGGCCTGCGCGGTGCCCTCGATCGCGCCCCACACGCCCTTGATCGCCTCGAGCCGCCGGGTCATGGCGTTCTCGCCGCCGGCGGTGTTCTCGATCAGCAGCGGCACCTTGATGTCGGTCGCCTCGACCGCCTTGCGCCAGTTGGTGAAGCCGATCGCGGGGTCCTCGTCGTCCTTGAGATGGCCGCCGTGCACGATCAGGCCCTTCGCGCCGATGCTCGCGGCCGCGTCCATGTGGGACTGCAGGAGCTTGCGGCTGGGGATGCGCAGGCGGTTGTTGGTGGTCGCGACGTTGATCAGGTACGGCGCGTGCACGTAGAGGTCGACGCCAGCCGCCTCGGCGTCGGCCCTGAGACCCTCGGCCCCTCCGGCGTACCGGATCTCGGGGCCCTTGTAGGACTGCGGGTCGCCGAGGAAGAACTGCACGACGTCGGTGGCGCGCGCCCTCGCCTCCGCGATGGGGTCGGCCTGGTCGACGTGGGCTCCGAGGCGGGCGCTGCTGCTCATGGGGAGGAGTCTAGGAAGGCCCTCCGACGGTGCCCTGACGATTGGGCGGCTGAGGCGCCGGCTTGATAGCCTTCCCTGTCCTTTGTCGGCATATCCGGCACGGGACATCGCACTAGCCCTCCTGCCACGGAAATCCCGTGGCCGCCGAGTCCAGAGGAGGTGGAGACAGCTATGCGTGCTTACGAGGTCATGGTCATTCTCGACCCGAGCCTTGACGAGCGGACCATCGAGCCGTCCCTCGACAAGTACCTGAACGTCATCCGCAACGACGGTGGCACCGTCGACAACGTGGACGTCTGGGGTCGTCGCCGTCTGGCGTACGAGATCAAGAAGAACGAGGAAGGCATCTACGCCGTCCTCAACCTGAACGCCGAGCCGGCGACCGTCAAGGAGTTCGAGCGCCAGCTCTCCCTCAACGAGTCGATCCTCCGCACCAAGGTCCTTCGCGCCAACGCCTGATTCTGGCCGGCCCCTACCGCTTTGTCGGTGGTGACCACCAAGATCTGTTGGCACAGACATCCACGAATCAGAAAAGGGACCTGACATGGCAGGCGAGACCGTCATCACGGTAGTTGGCAACCTGGTCGACGACCCGGAGCTCCGCTTCACGCCCTCGGGCGCTGCAGTCGCGAACTTCCGCATCGCGTCGACCCCCCGCACGTTCGACCGCCAGACCAACGAGTGGAAGGACGGCGACGCGCTGTTCCTCTCCTGCTCGGTGTGGCGCCAGGCTGCGGAGAACGTTGCCGAGTCCCTGCAGCGCGGCATGCGTGTCGTCGTGCAGGGTCGCCTGAAGGCCCGGTCCTACGAGGACCGCGAGGGCCAGAAGCGGACCGTCTTCGAGATCGAGGTCGAAGAGGTCGGTCCGTCCCTGAAGTACGCGACCGCCAAGGTCTCCCGCACCACCCGTCAGGGTGGCGGCGGCGGTGGCTTCGGCGGCGGCGCTCCGCAGGGTGGTCCTGCTGGTGGCGGCGCTCCGGCCGACGACCCGTGGGCGACGCCCGCGGCGCCGGCCCAGGGCGGCCAGGGTGGTTGGGGTGCTCCGGCGGCCCCCGCCCCGCAGCAGAACGACCCGTGGGGTGCTCCCGGCGTCGGCGGCGACGAGCCCCCGTTCTGATTCCCCGTCGGGCGCATGAGCGCCTGACTCCACTCATCATCACCATTCCGGCGTGAGCCGGGCTTTCTCGAAAGGAAGCACCACAATGGCGAAGCCTGTTATTCGCAAGCCGAAGAAGAAGGCGAACCCGCTCAAGGCGGCGGGTGTCACCAAGGTCGACTACAAGGACACCGCTCTTCTCCGCAAGTTCATCTCCGACCGCGGCAAGATCCGCGCGCGTCGTGTCACCGGCGTCTCCGTCCAGGAGCAGCGTGACATCGCCACCGCGATCAAGAACGCCCGCGAGATGGCGCTCCTGCCCTACACGTCCACCGGTCGCTGAGAAAGGGGACTGTAGAAATGGCGAAGATCATCCTGACCCAGGAAGTCACCGGTCTCGGTTCCGCTGGTGACGTCGTCGAGGTGCGTGGCGGTTACGCCCGCAACTTCCTCCTCCCGCAGGGCTTCGCGATCGCGTGGACGCGCGGCGCGGAGAAGACCGTCGAGTCGATCAAGGCTGCCCGCACCGCGCGTGCCGCCCGCGACCTCGGTCACGCTGAGGAGATCAAGGGCAAGCTCGAGGGCTCGGCCGCGACCGTCAAGGTCAAGGCCGGCGCCGAGGGCCGCCTGTTCGGTGCTGTCACCGTTGCCGAGATCGCGACCGCCCTCGAGGCCGTCGCGGGCGAGGCCATCGACAAGCGCACGATCGCGGTCAAGACCGCGGTCAAGTCGCTCGGTGCGCACACCGTGACCGTCAAGCTGCACGACGACGTCCTGGCCACGGCCACCGTCAACGTCGTCGCCGCCTGACACAGCGTCTGACGCAGGAAGGCCCCGGTCCGCATCACGCGGGCCGGGGCCTTCTCACGTCTCGGGTCTCTTGCCTCGGGCCTCGGGCTGCTTCGGGGCCAAGGTCTTCGCCGGGGTGAAGACCTTCACCCGCGTCGGAGGCACATCGCGGTGAACTCTTCCCACGGGTGAAGTCTTCGACGCCGAGGCGCGCCGCCGTCAGGCCTTGCGGACGACGGCCCACTCGCGCCCCGAGTGGAGGAAGCTGAAGACGGTGGCGCCGATCAGCCCGAGCAGGATCAGCACGCCCAGGAGGCCCTCGAGACCCTTCATCCCGGCCCCGTAGACGAAGACGGGGAGGACGGCGGCGCCGGCGTTGGCTGCGGCGAGGTACTTCCACCAGAACGACGTGCCGGCATCCGCACGCGAGACTCCGGCGAGCGCGAGGCAGTAGAGGATCATCCAGGCGAGGGCCGGCAGTGACAGCGCCCAGAGCAGGGAGGCGTCGGAGGTGGAGACGTCACGGCTCCCGATCGCTCCGGGGTCGACGACCTGCCATGCGGGCGGCCACTGGGCTGCCGAGACCACGAGCGCGAGGGCCGCGGCGGCGATCATCAGCCGGCCGCTCGGCAGCTGGCGGGCGAAGGCCCAGGTGCCGATCAGGATCAGCACCCAGCCACACCAGTCGGGGAGCACGTCCCAGCCGTCGACCCGCGGGCTGAGGATGTTGATGACCAGGCCCAGTCCGATCAGGAGCAGGGGCCGGACGACAGGGGCATCAGCGGTGGTCACCGCGTCAGCGTAGTGCCGGTCCTCATCCAGCGGGTGCCGCGTGCCCGATGCAGCAGAACGGCGGCACGCGCGGCCATGAAGCCGAACCCGAACGCCGCCCACAGCCAGGTGAGTGACGGGGCGAGCAGGGCGAGTGGTGCGTAGGCGGCGAGCACCAGGGTGCCGGCCCACGCGAGGTAGCGGCCGTCGCCGGCACCGATGAGCACGCCGTCGAGCACGAAGACGACACCGGCGAGCGGCTGGGCGAGGGCCGCCACGAGCAGCACCGGCACCAGGAGGTCGTCGACCGTCCGGTCGCGGGTGAAGAGCCGTCCGAGCCAGGGTGCCGCGGCCGCGAGCCCGAGGCCGGTGACCACACCGGCGGCGACGCCCCACTGCAGCATCCGGGTGGTGAGCCGACGCGTCGTGGCGAGGTCGCCGCTGCCAAGCGCGCGTCCGGTGATCGCCTGAGCAGCGATGGCGATCGCGTCGAGGGCGTAGGCCAGGAAGCCCCAGACCGCCATCGCGACCTGGTGGGCCGCGAGCCCGTGCTCGCCCCCGCCGTCCGTCTCCGGCAGGGCGGCCACGGCGTACACGGTCAGCAGGATCGCGGCGCGCAGGGTGAGCGTCCGCACGACCAGGGGTACGCCGGCGCGTCCGGCCGCCAGTACCCCGCGCGGGTGGGGCGCCAGGTCGACGCCTGCACGCAGCGCCGCGCGCGCGACGACGCCGACCAGGAAGGTCGCCGTGGCCACCTGGGCCAGGACGGAGCCGAGCGCGGATCCGGGCAGGCCGAGACCGTCGACGGGGCCGATGCCGTAGACGAGGCCGACGTTCAGGGCGACGTTGAGGACGTTGCCGGCGACGGCGGCGAGCAGCGGTGTGCGGGTGTCCTGCAGGCCGCGGAGCACGCCGGTCGCGGCGAGCATCAGCAGCAACGGCGTGGTCCCGACGAGGGCGATACGGAGGTAGGTGGCGGCCGGTCCGGCCACGGCGCTCGCGCCGAGCAGGTCGACCAGCCGCGGCGCGAGCATCCAGGAGGCCGCGGAGACGGGCATGCCGATCGCGACCGCAAGCCACAGCCCGTCGACGCCGTGGGCGAGGGCGCGGTCGGTGTGGCCTGCGCCGATGCTGCGGGCGACGGAGGAGGTGGTGCCGTAGGCGAGGAAGATGCACAGCCCGACCAGCGTCGTCATCAGTGCGCCGGCGACGCCGGCAGCGGCGAGCTGGGTCGTGCCGAGGTGTCCGACGACGGCCGCGTCGGCGAGCACGAAGAGGGGCTCGGCGACCAGGGCCAGGAACGCGGGCCACGCGAGGCGCAGGATCGCGCGGTCCTCGGGGCGTCGGGTCACGGGTGCACGCTATCGACGACGGTCAGCATCGGTGCAGGTCAGCGCCGCGCACGGCACTGGGGAGTGCCGCTCACGGGCGGTCGCGCGACCCGTGGACAAGCTGTGCATACCGGCGGGTCACTTCCGCATTGTCGACAAACCCACAAGGCGCCTGACGGGTGTCGCGAGGTGTCCGCGTCGCTCTGAACTGATTTTCCTCCACAGGTGTGGACACGCGTTTCCGCAGGTCAGACCATGCATACCGCGGGTCTGTGAATGGTTCTCCACAGGTTTCTCCGCAGCCGGTGCACATTCTCACCGCGTGTCCTCCACGGGATACCCAGGTTCTCCACATGGTCTGTGGATAACGAGCGGTCACATAGTTGGGTTGTATCGGGACCACCGCTTACCGTCAGCCCATGAGCGTGACCGAGTTCGACGCCGTTCCCCTGGGTCCCGAGCCGGCCGACGACGGCTGGGGCGACGGCCCCGCGTCGTACGAGCCGGGGGAGGCGTCGCGCCGTCCGGGTGACCGCACGCCGCCGCAGGACAACGCGGCCGAGCAGAGCGTCCTCGGATCGATGCTGCTCTCCAAGGACGCGGTGGCCGAGGTCGGCGAGATCCTGCGGGGCGTCGACTTCTACCGGCCGGCGCACGAGGTCATCTACGACGCGATCATCGACCTGTCGCTGAGCCGCGGCGAGCCGGCCGACCCGATCACGGTCGCCAACGAGCTCGGCCGCCGGGGCGAGCTGGAACGGGTCGGTGGCGCGCCGTACCTGCACACGCTCGCGGCCAACGTGCCGATCGCGGCCAACGCGATGTACTACGCCGAGATCGTCAAGGAGAAGGCGATCCTGCGGCGCATGGTGACCGCCGGCACCAAGATCGTCCAGCTCGGCTACGCCGGTGAGGGTGAGATCGCTGGCCTCGTCGACCAGGCCCAGGCGGAGGTCTACGGCCTGGCAGATGGCAGCCGCAAGGAGGACTACGTCCCGCTCTCCGACGTCATGGAGGGCGTGCTCGACGAGATCGAGGCGATCGGCAACCGCGAGGCCGGCGTCTACGGCGTGCCGACGGGCTTCGCCGAGTTCGACGAGCTGACCAACGGCCTCCACGCCGGCCAGATGATCATCATCGCCGCCCGACCCGCCATGGGTAAGTCGACACTGGCGCTCGACCTGTGCCGCGCGGCGTCGATCCACAACAACCTGACCAGCTGCTTCTTCAGCCTCGAGATGAACCGCTCGGAGATCACCATGCGTCTCCTGAGCGCCGAGGCGAAGGTGCCGCTCAACCACATCCGCACCGGCCAGATGACCGACGACGACTGGGCGAAGATCGCGCGCAAGATGGGTGAGGTCTCCTCGGCGCCGTTCTTCATCGACGACTCGCCGAACATGACGATGATGGAGATCCGCGCCAAGGCGCGCCGGCTCAAGCAGAAGCACGACCTCAAGCTCATCGTCATCGACTACATGCAGCTGATGAGCTCGGGCAAGAAGGTCGAGTCCCGTCAGCTCGAGGTCTCGGAGTTCTCCCGCAACATCAAGCTCCTCGCCAAGGAGCTCGAGGTCCCGATCATCGCGCTCTCGCAGCTCAACCGTGGTCCCGAGCAGCGCGCCGACAAGCGGCCGATGGTCTCCGACCTGCGTGAGTCCGGCTCCCTCGAGCAGGACGCCGACATGGTCGTCCTGCTCCACCGCGACGACGTCTACGAGCGCGAGTCGACCCGTCCCGGTGAGGCCGACATCATCATCGCCAAGCACCGCAACGGTCCGACCCGCGACATCGTGGTTGCCTTCCAGGGCCACTACTCGCGCTTCGTCGACATGCAGCGCTGAGGCCCGGCCCTGCCGACGCTGGCCGAATCTGAAATTCCGCGGTTGAAAATGAGACCGTCTCAAACTCGTGCGTGCAATGTCGACATGGAACATGTGGGCCTTGAAGACCGGATAGGCAGAGATTGGGGTGGGTAGTGGCGCGCAGCGACATGCTTCGTCGTGAGATCGCGGGTCTCGAAGACAAGAAGGCTGGCTACGCAAGGGTGATTGCCGCGCAGGAGAAGGTCGCGGCGGCTGCGCGCGAGGCCGCGCGGAAGAAGCGTGAGCAGGCAGGTCGGTCTAAGAGTGCGTCGACGGTCCGCACTGCGCTCGCGGCGGCCGAACGGGAGGACAAGAAGGTCGCCGCCGCCGAAGGCAAGATTGCGAAGGCGCGGAAAGACAGCGCCGCCGTCGACAAGACCCTCGCCTCTAAGACGACCTCCCTCCGCACAGCCGAGGAGACAGAGCGGAAGAACGCGGAGGGTGCGCGCCGCCGAAACGCCGCGCGTCTTCGGACTGAAGAACTGAACCACGCGCGCGCTGTGGCCAAAGCGAGCGTTCCCTCCACCTCGATCCGATTCATCGAGGTCGCACCACCACGTCCTGAGCCACTCCGCGTCCTCTATCTCACCGCAAATCCCGACGCGACCGAGACCACGATGACGAACTCGGATGGTTCAGTGATTCAGCAGGGAGTCTGGTTGCGCGTTGACCAGGAGGTACGCCAGGTCAAGCAGGGACTGCGCGGCACGAAGTATCGGGATCTCGTCATTGTCGAGCACGCTCCCGCTGCCACGTTCACGGATCTAGTCGAGGGCCTCAACGATCACCGTCCGCACATCGTGCACTTCTCGGGTCACGCCGACACGCTCGGCGTTTGGATGGAGAATGAGGCTGGCGACATCGCTGGGCAGGACATCGACTTCGGTCTTCTAGCAAGGCTTCTCGGTGCGACAGACGAGCCGCCGCGGTTGGTGGTTCTAAACGCGTGCGAGAGCATTGCAGGAGCGGACGAACTGCTTCAGACGGTTCCCGTGGTCATCGGCATGTCTGACACGATCGACGACACGGCAGCCATCGTCTTCGCGAGGTCGTTCTACGCTGCCCTTGCATCTGCGCAGTCTGTTGCGTCGGCTGTCGAGCAAGCCAAGGTGCAGATGCTCGCTGCATCATTGATCGATCCCGAGCAGATCGACGACTCAGAACTGCCCGTTCTTCGTGCTCGCGACGACGTAGACCCGAGGGCTCTGATCCTGGTCACGCCCCCCGAGTCACTGTCTTAGGGCAATCTGGGCGGGCTCCGCAGCACCCGACCACGAGCAATCAGTCATACGTCGATCTGGGTGCTTCGCTTGGCGGGCGGCCGCAAGCAGGGCTGCTCGTCAGGCCCGCTGCTTGCCGTCCTCGCTCGCTGCGCGAAACCTTGAGGCCGTGGTTCCCCTACCTGATCGAAGTAGGGCCTCGAACGACGGCAAGGATCCGCTGCGCTACGTCGGCAGGATTCTCGTGTTCCCATGAACGCAGCACCGTCCAACCTTCTGCGCGAAGGCGTGCGTCAGTCTCGGCGTCCCTCTCGCGATTCCTGGCAATCTTGTCTGACCAGTACTCCGAGTTCGTCTTCGCTTTCGTACCGTGCTCAGGACACCCGTGCCAGTAGCAGCCATCGATGAACACCGCGACCTTCGCCCGGGCGAAGACCAAGTCCGCCCGACGGTTCAGGTCCGGCAGCGGACGTGCGTCGACCCGGTACCGAAGGCCCGCCGCATGGACGAGTCGCCGTACGGCCATCTCGGGCGTGGTGTCTCGCCGCCTGTTCGCCTGCATCACGGCTCGCGCCGCTGCGCTCGATGCCCAGGACTCGCATGGCTTTGCCATGGTTTGAGCGTGCCACGTCGATGGCACTGCCCGGATACCTGTCGACGCTACCTACTGGGTGCAGGCGCCTTCGATTACCTACTGGCGTCTGGGCTCGGCGTCTAGCGCTTCCACCACCTTGTGGACTTCCAGTCCCGCGATGCGCGCGCGCAAGCACATGCCGGTGTCGTAGGTGATCAAGGTGAGTTCTCTCCCTACCGATGCCTGAATGGCGGCCGCGCGATCGATGATCTCGTCGTCGTTAATCGGTAGGCGGACGTGGCGCGGAGGATCGAGCACCACTTCGGCTGAAACACGGCCGCGCGGGATTCCGCCTGACGTAAGGGCCGAGAAGTCCGCGTCCCGGATGACGCCATAGCCGGATTGGTCCAGGTGCTTGTCTAGGAAGGCGAGCGAGTAGGCCGCGCGCCAGCGGACCGGACCTTGGCCCTTTCCCTTCAAGGCGTCAAGTTCGTCGATAACAACGATGGGGATCATGAGGCGAATCGGTGTGTCGCGAAGACCGAGGAGCCCAGCGAAGTCGAGGTCCTCGATCTTGTCGGGGTGTTGGCAGAAGACGTTGGTGTCCGGCACGACCACATGACCCGAGCGAGCAAGGCCGACTTGATGTTGGCGCTCCAGTTCTGCGATGGCGGCTGCGAATGCGTAACGCCTTTCATCGATCTCGACGTCGATGATCGTGGCGACATCAGTCGACGCAGTAGCGGCTTGGAGGGCCCAATAGCGCCGGGTCAGGACAAGGCCGTCGATGTCGGTGTCGCGCACGTGGCCGCGCAGCAGTCGCACGGCTTCGCCTGCCCACTGCGAGTAGATGACCAGCAGGTCGGCGCGGACATGCGATCGGCTACGAATGTTGATCAGACTGTTCTCGACGGCTCGCAGTATCTGGATAAGCGCCGTGCGGTCTGATCCGGGTACGGGAGTCAGGTACATGTCACTGGCACCCGTCAGCGTTGAAGGGGCCGCTAATGAAGCCGATGAACTCGCGGCCCTTAGCCTTGGCGCGCCCTGCCCTCGCGCCGCTGTCCGTCATCATCGCGCGCAGAGGAAGGGCGTCGACAAGTCCGCGAGCCGCGAGGTCGGCGGCGAGCGTATCGATGAAGTCCTCGTCGTTGGCCCAGGCTGGAAACGCTGCCTTAACGACCGAGAGGAGGCCGCCGCCGGGCCAGGAGAGCCCATGCCGCTCGAACCAGCGGGGCGGGTCTTCTACGAGGCGGAGGAGGCTGATGTGGGAAGGCGTCAGTTCGTCCACGTAGCGCAAGAAGATCGCCCGCTTGTCTGCGTCCCAGCCATCTCCGGATCCGACGTTGTAGAGGGCGTTCTGGAGGGCGGCGTGCTTGGCGGCCGCAGATGTCGACGTCGCGATCCGCGCGGCCGCCACAGCAGCGTCGTAGAAGGCAGGATTGTCAGCGAGGTCCTCAGCCTCCAGGTTCTCGATCCGGTCCAAGAGCGCCTGGACGACTTCAGCCATCTCCTCCATCCACTCGCGAGTCCTGTTCTCCTGAGTCGCAGAGAAGTATGTCGACAAGGTCGCAGCAAGGAGCGACCCCACGAATGGGATGGCCCCGAGCGCGCCCTCGCCGGCGACCTCGATCGCGGTGCGCTTCTTGGACTTTCCCTCGGGAACGTCGGGGACGTCGCTCACGCGTTCCTCCTGATTGTCGTGTATGTCCTCAACTTACGAGGCGGCACCGACAGATCAGATGTCCCGCCCGGCCGCCGCTGCTAGATGGACACGACCTCGAAGGACTCCGGCTGCCACCTGTTCTCCGAGACCAGCCGAACGACAGGAAGCGTCAGGTTGACGTCGTTCCGAACGGCGACGGCATTCTCGGCAAGCCAATGCGTGCAGTCGACGTGCGGATAGAGCCGCGCCGTCGACTCGTCGACGAGCAGCAGGCTCAGCGGTGCGTGGTGGATGACTGCCGACGGTGCTGAGACGGGGGCCGCCACCTCGCTGCCGTCAGTGGAAAAGTGGACTTGCCATCCCTGGTGGATGCCACCTACAGACACCTTCTCCTGAACAGGAGTAAGCGCCATGAGGAACCGGAGGTTGTTGCTCTGCGGTTGGCCCTCTCCGCGCAGGACAGCGGCGATGAAGGCAGGATGAGTCTCCACAAGGCGCTCGGCGAGGGCTGACATGCCCGACAGGGCAGCGCGGATAAACCGGCCCGGCCGCGCGTTCGGGATCGTTGCTGAGATGCCGTTTGCCCCTTGGCCCTGAATCCTGATCAACCCCTCAGCCCAAAACTTCGCCCAGCGGATGTACTCGTCATCCCATGGGGACGTGGCAGAACGACAGGCCTCGCAGTGGGCAGGAATCCGGATCCCGCCCTTCAAGCCACGATCCAGTTCAATCCGTTGATCAGCCGAGATCATGCCGCGACGCATGAGACCAGTGTTGAACGCCGCCCGTGGTGGAACGTGCGCCTGCGTCAGTCGAGCCTGGGTCCCGCAGAGGCTGCACGACCCGCGCTTTTCATGCGTGCGCGGGCTGAGGGGTTTGGGCTCCATGACGGTCGAACTTGCTGAGCCGTCAGGCTGTTCCCAGGACACACCGACGTGCGGCGCGATCTAATGCGGCGTGGCGACGAAACAGGATGTGCTCAACGACATCACAGACATCCTCGGTCTGAATCGCTGGATCATCGACAGACCGGGGGTGAAGGCCGGGTCGTCATTGCCAAGTCACGTCTTCAAGGCCGCAGCGGCCCAGACCGGGGTCGAGTACACCTCGATGCCAGGCGCCAACGAAGCGATCATTCGCAAGGCTGGCCTGCCCTTCAAGGCGTCGTATGACTCACGCGCCTCCGACTCCGCCGGGGGCTCCACCGTGACCCTCGACGGAATCAAGGCGCTGCGCGAGGCGCTCAAAATCCTCGTGCGTCCCGTTCCCGTGCACCTTGGCGTACTGCTGACATGGAACCCCCGGCGTTGGGACTGGCCGTCGGATGAACTTGCAGCCGCCATCGACGCGACTGCCGCTGGTCAGATCGTGAAGGGACGCTGGTCGACAGGCATTCGGACGAGCGGCATCAAGATCGGCGACCCTGTGTTCCTGCTCCGACAGGGGGTAAGCGAGCGGGGCATTGTCGCCTCCGGGACCGCACGGTCAGAGGTCTTCCAGGGTGAGCACTATGCCGACCCCGCGAAGACCGGCAACTACATCGAAGTCGACTGGGAGATGGTGGTCGACCCGTCAGAGGCGTTGCCGATCGAGACTCTTCAAGCCGAGGTGCCGATCGGCCATTTCTGGTCGCCGCAGGGCAGTGGCACGGTGTTGTCAAAGCCCATCCGCGATGAGGTGCAGCGCCTTTGGACCGAGCACCTCGCAACGCTCCAGAAGAAGTGGGCGAAGACGGGCAAGGTTGTGAGCGGTCAGGCCCGTCTGCTCGACGCCGCTCGTCGCAAGGCCGTCGAGGACGCCGCGCAGAACTGGCTGATGAAGGTCTATCGGGATGCCGGGTGGCTGGTCCAGGACACGCACATCGGGAACCCCTTCGACGCCCGAGCCATCAAGAACGGAAAGGTCCTCTTCCTGGAGGCGAAGGGCACCCAGAGCGCAGGAGCGACGGTGATCGTGACGCGCAACGAGGTGGAGCACGCGCTCGATCACCCAGGTCAGAACGTCATCGGCATCTGGTCCGGAGTTCGCTTCGGCGCCGACGGCAAGGTTGACAGCAAAAGCGGGAAGAAGGTCATCCGGATGTGGGACCCGACCGAGAAGGAATTGTCTCCGCTCTCCTACGACTGGACAGTGGGGGGAAAGGTCGCCTCGCCCTGACCGGTTCGCGCGCGTCCACCGGACGCGCTCCCGGCCGTCGTGATCCACTCAGGGAGTGGAGTTGCAGGACATCGTCAACCGGTACGCCGAAGCCGCTGAGTACATCGACCTTGAAACGGACGTCGAGAGGGCAAACCCACGCACTGGCGAGGTCTACCACGTGTCGTTCAAGTCGCTCGCCGAAACGAAGGCCGTCGATGCGATCGATGCGATGTGGGCACTTCTCCACCCCGGCGAGTTGATCACGCCTGCTGACGAGCGTGTCGGGGTGAAGTACCCGAAGGTCGCGAGAGCGAAGTGCGATCACGTATTCACGGTCGATGCCACGGACGACGGAAGCGCGGAGTGGGGACTCGAAGTCAAGAAGATCGAGTTCATCGGCAACAACGGCGGGGCGAACGACTTTGGGGTCGGGAAGATGCTCTCGCCCTATCTCAAGGACCGCGGACTGCTTCACGATGCCGCCCGCCTTCGGCAGTACGGATTCACCAAGCGCGTTGGAGTGATCGGTTACGCGTTCGGCTACGACGAAGCGTCATGCGATGAGGCGCTCACACTTCACCCCGAGGCGGCGACGACCATCGCAGCCATGAAGGTCGTCGTCCGCCGGAACGGCGGCACTCTGTACCCGCGGCCGCTGATCGAGTTCACCGATGCGATTCTCGGTCTCCGGGGCTATTCCAAGGGCCCGCGCGTCGAGACAGCGTTCACGGCGTTCCGGAGCCCTACCGGTGGCCACGGAGTGTTCTTCGGCTGGGAGATTCGCCGCCCTTGGCTGGAGGCTGACTACGACGAGCGTCACCCTTGGTAGCCGCTACGAGCGGGGCCAATCGAGGCGCGCGACGTTGATCGACGATTGACGAGCCTTCGGGACCGAGAGGTTGTACTTCGGTCTCCGGATTCGACCGACGCCACCTTCCTCGTCCGGTGCCTGCTTGCCTTGGGCGAAGCCGGTGATCTGTCCGGCGGCCTTTGCGGCTTCGAGCGCCTCAGAGTTGTCGAACCAGAACGCCTCTACGTGGAGCGGCTCGAAGGCTGACTTTCGCGCTCGCGAGTTGCCCGAGTTTGACGACCTGGACTTCACGCCACCCGCCGCCTTGAACGCGGCGTGCCAGTCGTAGAACGAGCGGTCCTCATCGACAATCGCCTCTCCGCCGACCATTAGAAACCCAAGCCCTTGCTCGCGAACGCACGCCTCCATGGCTTCCTGGTCGTTCAGCGGCGCAGCGGACTGCCCCCTCTTGACGGCGCCTGTGCTGGGGGACCGCCACGACTCGGTGTGAGCCTTCAGGTCCCAGACGAAGCGCAGCGAATAGTCGAAGGAGGTATTGCCGTAGGCGATCTTGGGTGGATTCGGGTTAGGTGTGAAGGCTGAGTTCAGCAAGGTTCGGCCGCGACTCTCCCAATAGAAGCCTTGCCACTCGTTCTGGTTGGGCCCTTCGGATACTCCCTGCTCTTTCATCCATTGAATGCAGTGCCGCGCGTCCCACACGACTCGCTTACCGCCGTCGGCCTGCCGCTCGGCCCTCCAGCCGTCCAGGAGGGCACCAGCCAGCGCCATCCCTTCTTCCTGCGGGGTGCCGAACAGGCCCTTGCGAGCCTGGCCGAGGCGTCCGAGGCGCAACTCGGCGCCAGCGAGCAGTGTGTTGAGGCCGATTAGGGAGATCGTCTCTCCCGTCGACTCGCAGGCGTCCGACCACGGAGCGCCGAACTCGGCGGCGAGAGCGGCGCCCAACTTGGTCTTGCTCAACCGAGGATCGATGTGCGGCGCGAGGTTCACCGCCAGGTTGATGAGAACGGACTTGTGCTCCTTGGAGCCTGGACCGAGCCATTCCGGTCCTGAGTGGGTGAGGCTGGAGATCCGGTTGACCGCCTCGATCTTCGATTGGGCGGGCTCAAACCCAGACCACTGGGGGCCGTCGAGACCGGGAGGCTTCTTGCCGATGAGGCGTCGCAGCGAGCCCAAGTGATAGGCCTCAGTCGCTCCTTCGAGGAGGGCGTTGAGGCCGTCCAGGTTGACCTTGTTCAGATCGGCGTAGGAGGACCGCCACTCGACCCCGAGCGCCGCGGCGATGTGCTGACCCATCAGCGCGTTGGTGCGCGCCATGTCGAGGTCGAGCCCGAGGGCGTCGCGCAGTGCCACGATCGCACGCTTCTCGCCACGCGTTCCCGCGTCAGAAGCGCCGGTCAGCGAATAGATGCGAGCGATCGCCTCAGAGGTCGTCTCGGCAGGCAGGAAGAAAGGTCGGTCAGCGGATGCGGCGCACACCCGGTGAGGCTAGCGACCATGAGTCAAGCGCCGCCGAAGAATGCGCTTGTGGGCTCAGGAACAGGCGGGCTTGTGCTCTGCCAAACGCTGCACGACCTTGGCGGGCGTCGTGTCCTTGGCGGCTGCCACGATCCTCGGTCCCACGCCAGCGGGATCTGCCATGAGCAGCGCTTCGTCACGCAGGACGTGCTCGCGGAAGACGTGCTGGACTGCCCCTACGGCGACCCCGTTGCCCATCTGCTTGTACGTCGCCGCGTCAGGCTGGTTCGGGAACACGAAGGTGTCCGGAAGCCCCTGGAGGCGGGCAGTCTCGCGGGGCGACAGACGCCGCTCCAGAGGCCCGACAATCGAAGTCTGGGTGATGGCGACAAGCGCGGGTAGGTACGTCGGACGCTTGGCGCGGATACCGGACGGTCGGAAGTGCATGACTGTGTCCCAGAGGCGCTTGGCGTCCTGAGCCTGCCACTCGGCCTTACGCCGCGAAGCAGGGAACAGGTCCGTGTAGATGCCCCAGCGCCAGGCCCAGGGCAGAACGTCGCGCCAGTGAGCCTCGAACATGTCGTAGTTCCTGCGTAGGTGGCTCTGCTTCCACGCGGGCAGGTGCGACGGGATCGCGGGCCGGGTGACCTTCTTCGGCATCTTGAAGTCCGCCGCGGAGGTGGGCTGGTAGCGGCCCTCGTCATCGCGGGTCGGCACCGGGGCACGTCGCATCGCGGCCGCTGCTTCAGGAAAGTCGAGCCAGCAGTCAGCCCAGTAGGGGAAGCCCTTGAGCGGCTCCCCAGTGCGCTCACGCATCAAGAGCGTGAAGTCGTCCCAGGCGTCGATCCAGAGCGTCTCGACTGGCGTCAGGTCGCACCCCGGCACCCGGTGCGAGTCGGTGAGGATGCTTCCGTCGAGAAGGTTCCAGCCGTTGTCCTTTGAGCCAGGGTCGAACAGTGGCGCGTTGCTGGTCTCCTTGGCGGGGAACCGGTCGGTCATATTCGCGACGGGCCTGGGGCCTTCCACCTCGAAGTCGACCTTCCCGTTCGGCAGGTACGGGACGGTCTGGGGCGCATAGGTCGCCGTGATGAAGACTCGCTCCCGGACCTGCGGGGTGCCGCCGAGGTGCTCGGGCAGCAGGTGGGGCGAGAAGACGGCAGGACGAGCCGAGACGTTGTAGCCCTCTTCGCGCAGCGTCTGGATGATCACGTCCCACTCGTGGGCGTGGCGCGGTCCGATGAGGTTCCGGACGTTCTCCAAGAGCACGACGGCCGGGTGGTGGGCCTTGATGATCGAGGCGATGTTGAAGAAGAGGGTGCCGCGGGCCTCGTCCATGCCGCGCTGGGCGCCGGACTTGGAGAAAGGCTGGCAGGGGAAGCCTGCGCAGAGGACGTCATGGGCCGGAACGTTCATGATCCCGAGTTCGTCGTCGGCGTCGAGAGTGATGTCGCCGTGAGCCGGATGGCCCCAGTTCGCCTCGTAGACGTTCGCAGCCTTCTTGTCGATCTCGACGGCATAGACGCACTCACCGCCGAACGCCTTCATGACGGCATGGAAGCCGCCGATGCCCGCGAAGAGATCGATGAAGCGAAACGCGGGCTGCTGCGGCATGGCCGAATCGTAGGCAGAGACCACCGACAGAATAGGCATCCGCGCCGGGTCGTGACCCGAGTGACGCATGGGATCACGACTCCCGTCGAGCGACACGTCGCCTATGGTCGCCGTCGACGATCTCTACATCGCGGGCGATCTGGCGCTCGGAGTAGTTCTCCGCCGCGGTCTCGTCCTCGCCCAGGCTGATGCTGGTCTCGGCTGTGTCGACGTCGTAGGTCACGGTGCCGTCATCTCGGACGGTAACGATGACGGGAAGACCGACTACGTACTGGCGGGGCGCTGGCATCTCAGACGCTCCTATCGAACGACGCTGCGTGGGGCAGCCCGTCGCGGATGAGTTGGTCAAAGGCACTGACGGCATCGCCGCGACGTTCGAAGTCGTGAGGAATCGGCATGCCGCGGCCGCGGTAGTCACCGTCATGCCACTCCGCCTGGGTGTAGCGAGCGACGTACCACCGGTCGTCATGAGTCGCGACGACGAACTCCGAAGGGCCGTCGTCGTCCGGAACGCAGCAAACCAGGGCCATGCAGTAGCCGCCGGTGTTCTCGATCTCGGCACCCACTCCCCGGCGTTCAAGGTCGCGCGACAGGACGATGAGGCCCTGCCTGTTGGCGGCGTCGAGGTCGCGCTGACGGCGGATGCGTGCGGAGAGATCTTGATCCATAACCTCCAGGTGTGCGGCCGACGGTCGAACGCTCCCCGCGTTGCAGATCCGCAAAATCGATCCGAGAGCGACGATTGATCGTTAGATCACCGAGTGACCCCAACCTACGCGCAGTGGCCCCCGAACGCTCAGAAGCCCAGGTCGACGTTGCCGCGACCCGGCGGAGACCGAGCCGAGCCGGGTTCGCTCGCATCACGGATCCGCGAAGCACGTGTTCGTGCGTTCCTGACTGGGGAGACCGATGAGGCTCAAACTGAACTCGAAGCGCTCATCTCGAAGACGGCGAAACTTTTCTCCGAGTCGATCTCGGAGGAAACCCGCAAGGACTATGCCCGGCGCTGGCGACGTTTTGAGTCGTGGTGCGAGCAGAAGGGATTCGACCCGCTCGACTCGCCACCTGAGGTCGTGATGATTTTCCTTGCCGACCACGTCGGCCCCGAAGGGTCTTCGCTCTCCACGCTCCGCGGCTACATGGCAGCCATTAACCGAATCCATGTCGAGGCTGGTCTCCAGCCGCCAGGCGACGACCCTGCGATGACGCTGTTCCTACGGTCGATGCGGAAGGGCGTGAAGCCACGGGACCCGCAAGACGAGATCTCCGCGCTAAAGATCGGCCCGCTGCGCGAAGTCTGCCGCTACCTCGACTCCATCGGGCCAGACCCTGTGGAGGTACGCGACCGAGCGCTCTTCGCGCTACACCGCGCGGGGCTGGGCGACGGAGAGGTGGTCCGGCTCGTCTGGGACGACGTTCGGCTCACGCCGAAATACGCATCCATCTACGTGCGGTCACTTCGCTCGGAGCGGTCCGATCGTCGCGCACGAATCGACGCACTGGAGGACCCCGACATCTGCGGGGTGCGGGCACTTAGGGCATGGCGAGATCTGGCAGGGACGACGGTGCCTTGGGTCGTCACGATGACCGATAAGAACGGTGGCAGGGAGGATCGTGAGTGGGAATCCCGCGACGTCTTCCGGATCCGCAAGGCTCGCCTCAACTCGTTGGGAAAGGCGGGGGACAAGGCCGAACTCGACCAGGCGATGCGGCTCCTCGGTTCGTCCCGCCCTGATGTGCTCAGGGACAAGGCGCTCATCCTGCTTGGCTTCGCGGGCGCGTTCCGTCGACCCGACGTTCTCGGGTTTCGGTGGACTGACGTGACGCTCGTCGAATCCGGCATGGTGCTGCGTTTGCGCAAGTCCAAGACAGACCGCGTAGGTGAAGGCGTCGACGTCGGGATTCCCAAGGGAGCGGCGGCGATCACTGACCCCGTCGCTGCGCTCATCGCGTGGCGGGATCGAATGGAACGCCAACTGGGTCCGGATTACCTGGCGGAGGGCGGACACATCTTCACCAAGGTCGGTCGAGCAGGGCGTATCGGCACCTTGCCGCTTACGACGACCGCCCTCTCCGTGATGATCCGCGCACGGATGGCGGAGGCTGGCATCGAAGGACGCTGGTCCGGCCGCTCTCTACGAAGAGGATTCATCAGCACTGCGGCGGACCTCGGCATGAGGCTGGAGGACATCGCGAAGGGCTCTCGCCACGCGACCTTGGACTCGTTGATCCTCTACATCTCCTCTGACCCGTGGCGCGACAATCCGGCCACCCAGATGGGTCTCTGATGGCGCGCGAACGGAGGATCGGAGACCTAGTCTCTCCCGAACGGGCGGACCGAGCCCATGTCGAGGCGGCTGCCTACACCGCATTCCAGAGCCGCTTCAATCTCGACGACTCGGCCGAGGCCGTCGTCCTCTACCTGGCTGGCCTGCATACGGGCGACCTGCCAAGCCGGACCATTCGCGACCGGCTCACATACATCGATCTCGATCGTCGACTGCGCGGGCTCCGGCCGTGGAATCAGGATCCCGACGTCAAGGTGTTCCTCAAGGGTCTGTTCTCCGAGAGGCCGGTTGGTGACGGCAAGACGCACTACGCCCCGCTCTACCTTGAACTGACCCATGCACTCGTCGACGCAGCCCGGACACCATCCGATGATCAGCGCCGCGGCGAAGCGGCGCTGATGCTGAGGACGCGACTCAAGATGACCAACATCGCCATCTGTCGCTTGAAATGGTCTGACGTCTGGCTCGGGAAGGACCGCGTCGAGATCACGGAGACCAGGAGGATGGGCGTCGGAGAGGCGCGACGAATCACTCACCGCCTCAACTCTGAGCGAGGGAGCGCAACCTGTCCCGTCGCGATGATCCGAGTGCTTCGCTCGGTCGGGGGCGGCGAGTATGTGCTCGGCATTGACGGCCGCCAGTATGTAGCGAATCGGCTCGCGCGTCTCCTCGCCCAGCCGGATCCGTCGGCCCCGTACCCCGCTCAGATCCGTGACCCAGCCTTGATGCTCATGGCGTACGGAGCGGGAATGAGGACAGCAGAGGCGTCGACTCTTCGGCAGCGCGATGTCGAACGCCATGACAAAGGACTCGTGATCTCGATCGATGGTCGGAAGCGGCTGACTTTCCTGCCGTCGGCACCCGACCCTGCGTACGACCCGGCGCTTGCCTGGGAGGACTGGCTCGATGTACTTGAAGAGCGTGGGTTGCGTGCCCCAGACGGACTGGCGTTCATGCCGAGCAACCACGCAGTCGTCTATCCGAAGCCGCTGCGCTCGAATGCACTGAACCGGATCGTCCATGACCGGACCGAGGAAGCCGGGCTCGATGGGCGCTACGTCTTCATCTCCCTTCGCGCGGGCATGATCCGCACGGCGCTGCGGAACGACGCGAAGTCGTACGCCATCGCGTCGCACGCGGACCTAGTGACCCTCGGTGCGGTTGCCCGGCACGAGCGGCGCGAGAACCTCCTAGGCGACGGGAACGTCGCGGGACGCCTCGGGCTGTGAGGCGATCATCTACTCGGTGAGTGAGCAGTTCGGGTAGTCGCTAAGCGTCCCCATCCGTCGACGGCTGCCGATACGGTCCAAACCATGACCACCTCACTCGGACGTCTCGCTGTCGTGCCTGCCCGTGAGGTCTGGCCGCACGAAGCGCTGGACTTCACGCCGTGGCTGCTTCGGAACGTCGATGTGCTGTCCGATCTACTGGGCATGGATCTGGTCCTGGAGGCTGCCGAGCATCCAGTCGGCGGATTCAGCCTCGACCTGATCGGCCGAGACGAGTCGACCGGCGAGGTGGTCATCGTCGAGAACCAATTGGAGACCTCCGACCACACTCACCTGGGCCAGATCATCACCTACGCCGCAGGAACGGATCCGACCACGATCGTCTGGGTCGCGACCGGGTTCCGCGAAGAGCATCGCGCCGCCATCGACTGGCTGAACCAGCGCACGGACGAGAACACTCGTGTCTTCGGGGTAGTCATCCACGTTGTGCGGATCGGGGACTCGGAGCCCGCGCCGAACTTCGAACTGGTGGCGCAGCCGAACGACTGGAACAAGACCGTGAAGGCCGCGACCCGCCAGTCGGGTGAGACCTCCGAGCGAGAAGCGACGTACCGCGAGTTCTGGAACTTTGTGTTGCCGCGGATGCGGGCACAGCATCCGTCGTGGACCCGACGAAACACGTCGAAGCAGTCGTTCTGCGACACCATTTTCGGGGTCCCAGGCATCGTTGGCTCAATGGTCTGGACTCGCGAAGGACTTGTGTCGCAGATCTACTTCCTGGCGACCGATCCGGCGCTCGCGACGGCGCGGTTCGAGGCGCTCTACGAACGCCGGGCCGCCTTCGAAGCAGCCTTGGGTGCGGTTCCCGCCTGGGAGCCCATGGAGGGGAAGAAGGCGACGCGCATCGCCATGCTCTCGCCCTACACCGACGTCAACGACCGCGAGCGCTGGCCCGAGATCGCCGACTGGTTGATCGACTCTCAGGCGCGCCTTCGGCGGGCGTTCGCCGCGGTTGGCGGCGTAGTTGGAGTGGTCGCGGACTAGCCGTCGGCATTTTTCGCACGTCGGTCGGTCACCAATTGGCCGGAATGGGCGCGGGCCCGGACCCGGGCGTCTCCGTAGATCGTCAGGTGCTCCGAAGCCGCAATCGCCAGGCGACTTTAGTCCTCTCCGGCGAGGCAGTGGCTGTCAACATCGCGCCGAAGCGCGACGGAACGGGCCCTCCTTCGTGAAGCATGCGCAGCGCCCAATCCAGGGCTTCGTGCGGTGAGTGGAGGGGCTGTGTGAGTGGCGATGCATGGCGGAAGGCGCGTTAAGCGATCCTCTCCGGGATTCCCCAGACGTTCTGGGTCCGTGCGTGGAGGATGGCGTTGTGGCGAGTTCGGGATCCTGGAAGTACCTCTACGAGCGGCTCGGCGACAGTCGCTTCCAGCAACTCTGCGCAGCACTCGTGCTGGATCGCTTACCCGACGTTGCCGTCTTCCCGGTTGGAGAGAAGGACGGTGGCCGGGACATGGTCTCGGGCACCGGTGAGAACCGAACGATCCTTCAGGTCAAGTTCTCGGGCGACCGTCGCAAGAAGACTGCAACGTGGATGAAGCAGCAGATCAACGGTGAAGCGACGAACATCGAGCGCTTGGTGAATGAGGGCTGCAAGCGCTACATCCTCATGACCAACGTCGAGGGTGGCGCCGCCCCTGGCTCCGGCTCGCGCGACGAGGTCGAGGAGGAACTAACGGCGCTTTCGAAGAAGTTCAAGGTCGAGATGTCCTGCCTATGGTCGTCTGACCTCGACGCGTGGGTCGACAACGCTCCGCAGGGAATCAAGTTCGCGTACGTCGACATGCTCGCGGGCACGGATGCCCTTTTCGCACTGCTGAACTCCATGAGCCTGGAGGCGAGCGAGAGGCGCGACAAGGATGTCCTGGTCACGTACGTCGGTACGCATTGGTCTCGGGATCGGCGCGTGAAGTTCCGCCAGATCGATCTCGTGAGCGACCTCCTCAGCGACCTGTTCGTCGACGTCACAGCCCTGCGCTCACGCCTTCCTCGCGGAGTGTTCTATTCGAGTGCTGAGGTCGATCACGTCGCGGAGAACCTCCTCGACACAGCGACCCCGCCGCTCACCCTTATCGAGGGCGTGCCAGGTCAGGGAAAGTCCACGCTGGCGCAGTACATCTGCCAGGTGTACCGCGCGACGTTCATCGGTCGAGATGCGTTGAAGGCAAAGGGCGAGGCGCTGCCGGAGACCGAGACAGACGACCTTCGTGTCCCATTTCGGATCGATCTGGCCGACTACGCCGAGTGGGCGACCGGCGGCGACCCGTTCGCGGTCACGGAGCCGGACGCGAAGAAGAAGCCGAAGCCGCCCAAGCGCATCACCGTCGAGGATTTCCTCCTGGCTCACATTGAGGCCGCGGCACCCGGCCACGACCTCAACGTGGCCGACGTCCGTAGCCTCCTTGATCGGTTCCCGAGCCAGGTTGTTTTCGATGGGCTCGACGAAGTCGCCTCGCCGGAACTGCGGCAGGCGCTAGTGGGGGAGATCGACGCGTTTATCGGACGTTGGGTCCAAGTCCGCCCGGGAAACATGCGGGTGCTCGTGACGACCCGGCCCAATGCTTCGGGGCTCGCGGAGCCAGCGCCTGACCTGTTCCAGCGACTCGAACTCCAGCCCCTCACGGAGGCGATTCGCAAGCGCTACCTGCGCCAATGGGTCGTCGCTCAGCAGATCGACTCCGGCGAGCGTAGAAACCTAGAGCGGATCTTCGGAGAGCGGACGGCCGCGCCACACGTGGCGCAACTTGCCTCCAATCCGATGCAGTTAACGATCCTTCTGCACTTGATCCGCACGAAGGGCGACTCATTGCCGACGGCGCGCACGAGTCTCTACCGCGCCTACATGGACCTCTTCTTGGCTCGCGAGGCAGCCAAGACCCGCGCCGTCCTAGACAACCTCTCCGACCTGGAGGAGGCGACCGCCTTCATCGGCTGGTTCATGCACGCGCTGACGGAGGTGGATGCGACGTCGACCCGGCTACCTGGTGCCCGGATCATCCGCGAGATGACCATGTACCTGGCCAGCGTCCAGAAGGCGACGGATGGCGTTCAAGGCCTCTTCGAGGCCCTCCGGGATCGTGTGTGGGTGCTGACGAGCAAGCACACCGGCACTTACGAATTCGACGTGCAATCGATCCGGGAGTTCTTCGCGGCGCGGTTCCTTTACGAGTTCGCTCAGTCAGACAACGGAGACGGCTACGAGCCAGAGGCTGCGCTCGTCGAGTTGCTGCCGCGCTCGTACTGGTCCAACGCAGCCCGGTTCCTCGCCGGGCACTTCCAATCGCGCGAGATCGCTCATGTTGCAGATCTAATTCAGGAGCGCCTCGGTGACGTTCACGGAGCCCGGCAGGTTCGCACGACCCTTTGGACCCTCCTCGCTGACGGCATCTTCAAGGAGCGGCCTCTCGCTCAAACCCGCGTCGCGGAGATGCTCGCCGACGACCTGACGGTACGTTTCGTAGCCCCAGAGATCGTGCGTGGATCCACATTGCCGACGTTGGCAAGTGACTTCGGCGCGCCAGTCTTGAGTGATGTGCTGCGAGACGCCGTAACCAGGGATCCGGGCTCAAGGATGACTCAGTCGCGCATGACCGTCGCGACCAGCGTCGGGGATCAGAAGGACCTCGAAGTGTGGTGGCAGTCCGAACTCGGAAAGGCCGCGGGACAGTCAGCACAGACGGCATGGCTCACCGCGGGCGGTTCGAGGCGATTCGCCTCGTCCCTTCCAGCGACTACCGTCGATGCCCTGGATCTGGACATGCCCGCGTCAGCCATGGCTGCCATCGAGGCCGGTGTGAGTCCGACAGACGGATCGAAGAACGCTCAGCGGCTCCTAAAGGCCGTCCTTGATGGGGAGTGTTCAGATGCCATTCCGCACGGGATCTCCGAGGCCAGCGACCTCCTCCGCGTCGTAGCACCCCGCGTGCTTCTGATGATGACCGGCCTCGCAGGAGTGGGGGGCAATCTGAACCTTGCTGGCCACCGAGCCTTCGCAACCCGGCAGAACGACCGAACTGCTGCACTGAAGCGACTTTCCGACCGTCATGGCAACCGCGGCATCCAGAACGCGCTGCGTATCCACAAGGGAGACGGCAATACAACGACGCGCTGGGTAAATACGGCCCGCGCGCTGGCCGCTACGTACGGCCGACCAACGTGGCTCGCGACCGAGATCGCGGCCATCGCCGCGGCGTTGCCGGAAACGGTCTACTTCACCGGCGGCAATCTCACTAAGGGTGCGCCATGCTTTGGAACGGCGATGGACTACGGCCAATGGCTGCCAGCGGTTCGCGCGCACAAGTCGGACCAGGAGTGGTGGAGGCAACAAGTCACGCTATGCGACTGCGAGCATGCGAGGGCGACGTGGGTTCTTGGCCTACTTTGTTCGGCGAACGCCCCCGTCGTGCAGGCGCTGCTCCCCGAGATCGGAGGCATCGTGAGTGGCTTGCCGCCGAAGGAGAAGCGTGCCCTCATCGAAAGCAGCAGTCGCATCGCTGCGTCTGGAATTCCGCGCAACCTCGCCAGTGTCTACGTCGATTCCGATACGTCCGTCGAAGTTCGCTTGCTGCTCGGGCACTACGCGAACAACCCGGCCGATCTCTTTGATGACGACCTCATCCTCGAAGCCGCCGTCCTCGGGCGTGGCTCGTGGCCCGCGGCCCGGGCAGCACAGGAGCGCTTCAAGGTTGATCCCTCCCTCGATTCGGCTCGGCTGATCGCCGCCTTCGGGACAGGGCCGACCGAGGTGTTGCCGTTGGAGGGCGATATTCCTGTTGAGGTGGCAGAGCAGATGCTGCTGCGCCCCGCTGACTACTCGTTGGGTTGGCTGATCGCCGCGGATCGGGCGCTGACGTCACGGCGGTACGGCGCACCGCTGAAGAATCTGGCCGACACCGCGTGGGGGATCTGACGGCGGTGCGCGTTGGTTGTCTGGCTGGCCGGGAACACCCACTGGGCCCAGCGCAACGGCTGGTGTGATCCCGTTGCAAGGACGATCGGCGGAAACACATCCCGCCAATTGGTTTGAAGGGGCAATCTAGTCCCGTGCTGTTCCTGATTGACAGCAATGTCGCCATTAAGGCAGACCCGCTCGGCCATGTGCTCGAAGCAGGCGTCGACGTTGCCATGGAGTTCCTCCGTCTGGTGTCGACCCATCACCACGACTTGAGGACCCATCCGGCATCTCGGATCGACTTCGACCGCATCGCGGACCCGAAGAAGCGTGCAGCACGGCTCGCGCTCTTTGGCCGGTACACACAAATCACGTCGCCGCCTCAGATAACAGCAGCACAAATTGCTGAGTTGGGCGAGGCAGTTCCGGGGTCAAACGATGCGGTCGACGACGCACTGCTTGCTTCGGTGGTTGGGCACGCAGTTGGCTACCTCGTTACCGAGGACGACGGGATCCATCGCAAGGCGGCGCGGATGGGCGTCGACCAGCGTGTCCTCCGGCTGGCCGACGCTGTCAATCTACTCCGGACGCTCCACGTCGACCTTCCCTCGGTCCCACCGTCGGTCCGACGAGTCAAGACGCACGAGTTGAACATCGACGACCCAATCTTCGATGGGCTCAAGGCCGACTACCCACCCTTCGTCGCTTGGTTCCAGAAGGCCGCGCAGTCGCAACGCGATGCCCTGCTCATTGACGGCGCAGGCGAGCACGCTGGTCTCGTCATTCTGAAGAGGGAGCCCACCGGCGAACATGGTTTGCCTGGACCTCAATTGAAGTTGTGCACCTTCAAGGTGGCTGACGAATACAGCGGACAGAAGTACGGCGAGTTGCTACTCAAGGCAGCGTTCGAGCAGGCGCATGCGGAGGGCTACGAGGGCATCTTCGTCACGCTCTATCCAAAGCAAGAAGCGCTGTCAGCAGTCCTGCGCGGGTTCGGCTTCGAGCCGCTCGCGGGGGTGACCACCGACTCAGGGGAGATGGTCTTCGCCAAGAGCCTCGTTGCGCCGAAAGACACCACGCTGACTCCGCTAGAGCAGCACATTGCCTATGGCCCGCCGTGGATCGCGTGGGACGCGACCACGCCCTTCATCATCCCCATCGAGCCGCGTTGGCACCGGGTTCTGTTTCCGGACGCCGAGCCCGACGATGGGGCACTCTTCTCAGCCGCGGACGTCGGCACGCGACCCTTCGGCAACGCGCTGCGCAAGGCCTATCTCTGCAATGCTTCGACGCGCCTCCTCAAGCCCGGCGACCCGGTGTTGTTTTATCGGAGTCATGATGAGAAGGCGGTGTTTGTGATTGGGGTGTGCGAGTCCACCCTGGTCAGCCAGGACCCCGACGAGATCCTCGCCGAGGTTGGCAATCGCACCGTCTACGCTCTCGCGGATATCCAGGCTCTGGCCCGACGCGGCGACGTGCTCGTCGTGAAGTTCCGCCAGGACAGGGTGCTTCGAGGGAACCCCATCACCATCGACGAACTACGGGCGGAGAAGGCCGTGAACGGCTGGCCCCAGCAGGTTCAGCGCATCAGAGAGGAGGGGCGAGAATGGTTGTCGACCAGGTCGGACGCGTAGCCCTGTTCTCCATCCACCCGAGGTACGCAGACGCCATCCTGTCTGGAACGAAGAAGGTTGAGTTTCGTCGGCAGGGTCTTCCGGCCGATGTCACGCACGTCGTCATCTACGCGACGGCGCCGGTGCAGCGTGTCGTCGGCGCTTTCGCGATCGAGGGCATCGATCGCGTGGCTCCAACCGCGGCGTGGTCCCGATATAGCGATGTTGGCGGCATCGAAGAAGATCCGTTCTTCGATTACTACGACGGCGCTGAGGCTGCGTTCGTGATTCGCGTGCGTGATGTGACGCGTTTCGACGCGCCCGTTGCCCTCGCCGACATCGAAGACGGGCTTCGCCCACCGCAGTCCTACATGTACCTCACCGACGAGCGATTGTCCCGGACGCTTGCGCTGGGATCTGGGGCGCACACAGCGACGCAAGGAACCAACCCCGGGGGCGTCATCGAACGTATGTTCTATCGTTTGTTCCGTGGCCTCTCCTCCGAAGAACGACGCGTGGGGCCCGTATGCAGGTCATGAGCAGCGCTTTGTCTTCATCAAGCGTGCGGGGGCACTGAAGCCGTATCTGGGATATGTGGTCGAGTGGCCACTTACGGCGAACTCGAACCGGTTCCTCGTTGCGTTCGTTGAGGAGGGCGTGCGGCGGTCGTTTCGCATCGAGTGGTTCGAGCGGAGGCACCTCGTGCCAATCGAGGTCGACCCGAACGGGGCATCGGCGGGACGTACTCGCTAGGCCGAGGCCTTGTTTCTAGCCCCCTGCCTCGTGGTTCAGTGACTTCATCAGGTGCCGCTCGGCTTCTGCGGCCATCCGCCGAACTTCGAGCATGGCGTCGCCCCAGGCCAGATTCGGCGCCACCCTCTCTGCGTTCTCGATCTCTGCCGCAAGGCGCGCGAGCGCATCCATCTTGGCCCGACGGGCCAGCCGGGCCTCCGCCTGATAGTCCCTTCCGTTCCTCGGGCGAGTGATCTCGGCTCGCAGATGACTGAGGTCGCCGCCGCCCTTGCAGGTGGGGCAGGGGTCAATTGGGCTGGGCTTGCGCCGTGCGAGGTATGCCGAGTTCAGGTATGCATCGGTGGCAGGCGAGTTCGCGTCAGCAGGCGCTGCGTCCGACGGGCCATGCCGCCAGGCCCCGGGTGCAACGTAGAGGCTGCGCTGGTCGAGCAGCCATTCGAGGTCGGCTCGAATCCGGTTCGCATCTCGTGTCGTGTGGTGACCTGACTCAAGGAGTTCAGCGAGTTCTTCAACGGCCGCGTCGAGGGCGCTGCGGCGGGTCCGGAACTCGATTGCGCACTTCCGGTCATGGAAGAAGCGTGGTCGTCCGGAGGTGTCCCGTCGCTCGACGCGCTCGTCGCAGCCAGGGAGTCGGCATGGTGCCGTGGTGACTCCGGGGCGCAATGGGTCAGTGAACGCTGTGAGTCGACTTCGAGTGCGCTGGCTGAGGTTCGGCCATCGTGGCTGGTCAACGGACATGTCAACGCCTCCTCTGACTTTACGGATCAACACGTTAAGTTATATCGGCCGAAAACGCTGACTTATCGCTGAAATCCGGGCTAGCCATCGACCGCGACGGCGGCGTACCGTTGCAAGCCAGACGACGTCCCGCGATCCGCCAGAAATGGCGTCAGGCCCCCGCTGTTTGCACCAGCAGAGACCTGACTTGCGGTGCATTCGTCGGAGCAATCAGAGCAAGCACGACGAGAGGGCACCGCTGTGTCCAAGTGTCCCGTATTGGGCCGACACATTCCATGCCAGCCCTTCGTGAGCCGGGTATCCCATGCCGGAGGACTCGGCTGATGAGCATCGTCGAACTCGCCCCGGAAGGGCTCCCCGTCGGTGACGATTTGGGATGGCCGCTGCTGCCAGAGACGCATCCGCTCATGCCGAGGTCCACGGCACGCCGCGGTACCCGGCGCATGGCCCCCTCGATGCGGGAGGCCGTGGGCAGGTCGCTCACCCGCCAGCAGACGATAGATCTGATTGCGTCGGGTGACTTGGACCCGTCCCGGTGCCGAGTCATCTGGAACGTGAACGACAAGCCAGTCATCCACCCGATCGGTGAGGTCAAGGTCCCTTCGCTGAGAGGCCTTCGTCCGGCACGCCGGATTGGCACCTTCAAGGGGGCCGAGAGTCGCATCGCCATGCTCCCCGTCATGCGCGGGGAATACGCAACGATGCTCGAACTCGAATCGCAACTCGAACTGGCTCACGCGACTGAACTCGTCCTTGACCCCAAGGTGACCGAGATCTTCAGCCAGCCGTTCGCGATGGTGTGGCGGCATCGCGACGGAAGCGTGGTCCACTTCCCTGACTTGGCAACGATTCGCGATGGCCGCCTGGTGGTCCACGCGGTCAAGCCAGATGACCGGGCCGCGGAGGAGTGGAACCAACGACTGTTCGCGCTCGTCGGTGAAACTCTCGGCTTCGGCCACATCGAATTCGAGTTGCTCGGTTCGATGTCGAAGCAGCGACAGATCAACCTAAAGCGCCTTGCTCAGTATCGGCATCCAAATCCGACGCTCTACAACTGGACACAGGTAGTCCGCCCGCACCGCCCCCGAACCATCGGCGGCTTCTACGGGATTGTCCGTCGCCACCTGGGGCTGGAAGGGATCGACTTCCCGGCTCCAGGATGCCCGTCTCTGGTAGGCCTCCACGCCGCCTGCTTCGCGGTCGCTCGCGGTTTCGCTTCGCTCGACCTCAACGAACCGATTTCGCTCCACGCTGCGCTCCATTGGGCAGAGACGGGTGGTGCGGCATGACCGACGAAACCCCGGCCCCGCTCACCGTCAACATCCGCCTGAGCCTCGACAGTTGCGTGTCCGACATGGCGGGTGCCGCCGCGCGGGTCTTGAAGACCGTGGAAGAGAACGGTGCGCTTCACGTAATCGTTGAAGTCAACGGCGAGGTCGAACGCATCCCCTTGAGCGAGGTGATTCGCGCAAAGACATTCGAGGCATGCGAAGCAACACCGCGACGTCCTTTCGGTGCTGAGCACGAACTCATGAACTGGATCCCGAAGGTCAAGCGGGACAAGGCCAGGGCTCTTGAAGCCCACATGATCGACGTGATCCACGGGCGCTCGACTGAGGGTGGGCCGTACGACGCCAGCACGACGACGATGAGCCAACGTCGTGCCGCGAAGATGGCCGAACTTGGCATGAACAAGTCCAAGATGCACCGCAGCATCAGGGACTATCGAGAGTCGGGAATCGTCGGCCTGGTCCCTGCCGCAGACCGCGTGCTGGACGCCAACGGGGCACTGGACCTCGACCCGGAGGTCCTGGCGGTCGCTCGCGACTTCGTAGCGGACCAGCGGACGAGCAGCACGAAGGGCCGTGGAAACCTGCACGGCCTCTTCCTCGCCGAACTCGCCAAGCAGGGCCTGGTCACCCTTCACGAAGACCTCGCTACCGACGCAGTGCCGTTCGGCCCGACGGTGGTCTCGTCCGAGAAGTTCACGAAGATGGTGAACTACCTGAACCGGGGCAAGGGACCTCAGTCGGCGCGGGTTCGGCAGCAGCAGGCCAACCGCCCTCACACACACGGTGCACGACACAGGGCTTTCGATTTCGCGGATCGCATCGAGATGGATTCGACGCCACTCGATGTCTTTGTCCGCGGCGAAAATGGGCGGGTGAAGGCGCATGCGGTCTTCGCGATCTGCACCTCCACCCGGTACCTGTGGGTCCGGATCGTCCCGGGAGCGCCAAAGGGAGCGGACCTTGCTCTGCTCCTGTGGGACATGGCGGGCGGTGAAGCAGCGGTCGTGCCGGGGAGTGATCTGGCAACTACCGGGGTGCCGACTCTTGTGCGTAACGAACTGTCGCTCAACGCCTGGCGTGGAGAGGGCACGCCACCGGCTGCGCTCCCTGGAACCGTTGTCTTCGACCACGGGGCGGAGGAAGAGAACGCCCGCGTGATCGGCCACTGCACCCAGTTGGGCGTCACCATCGAATGGGCCCGCACGCGCCAGCCAACTGACAAGGCCTACGTCGAATCGGCCATCAACTCCTTCGCGAGGTGGTGCCAACTCGTACCGGGGCACAAGGGGAACAACGTCGAGAACCGGCCACACAGCGAACCCGATCCGGTCCTCACTGTCCAGGAATTCCAGGCGATGGCGAACGCGTGGCAGCAGGACTACGTCACCCGACCGCATACCGGCTTGCCGCACCCGTCAGCATCGAAGCGCTTTTTCACCCCGGCACAGGCGGTTGCCTTCTCGATCAACCAAGACGTCCACATCCGCGCGCAGCGTGACCCCACACGACTTCTCGGGCTGCTTCACCGGGTTGAGATGACGCCACAAGACGAGGGGATCCGAATCGGGCGCCAGACGTTCGTCTGCGAAGACTTCGAACAGATCATCCGGGCCTCCGCATGGCGAACCGGCAAGCGAGAGCCGATGACGTTCTACTTCGACCCGGGTCGGATGGGCCGGATCTACTGGCCCACGCCCGACGGGCTCGCGGTGAAGGTTCTCAAGACCCCGGCTGAGGCAGGTGTAGCCGTCATGCCGTTCGCGGACGTCCGCGCGGGCTGGGAGGCCCGAGCCCAGGGAGCGAAGGAACTCGCCAAGAACAGCCACGCCGCGCGGGTCGCGCGGCACGTGATCCACGGAGCCGAGGAGGCGATGCGTACCGCTGCGCACAACGTCGTGTCGTTCCGAACGGGGAAGGTTGTCGAACCTTCCGTGGACTGGCAGTCCGGCGGATGGAACCTTGCCGATGCGTTGGCCGCCCTGGATGCGGAGGACCCGTCATGAGGTCGAGCGTGTTCGAGCGACTCGATGATTGGCCCTCGATCCATCAGTTCCGCAATCAGTCGCCACCGACCAACGAAGATGATCTCTTCTCCTGGATCCACATGGTCCACATTCCCGGACCGTTCGAACAGACGATCAGCGATGGATTTGACCGTCTGATCCGGCACCACCGCGCCACCAACCAGCGGTGGCTTGCAGTCAGCGGTGCGTCCCACATGGGGAAGACCCAAGCGGTCACCAACATCCTGATTGAGCGTGCAATGCAGAAGCCGGAGCAATGGCGGACTCGATCGGGGGAGGGCGTGCTCTCCACGCCATACGTCTATGTCGTCGCGGCTTCGAACCAGGAGGCTCGCGGGCTGCTAGCGACCATCTCGAAGGCGTGCGGGCTGCCAGACGCAGGCACCGAACAGGAACTGAAGCAGCGCCTGGCGGAGATGCTGCCGCGGCTTGGAACTCGCCTCGTGGTTGTCGATGACGCCCACATGTTCCGTCGGAGGAATGATGCGGCGTCGCGCGTCACCGACGGGCTTCGGAAGATCCTGGAGATTCCGGTGCCGTTCGCCTTTGTCGGGGTCGATCTCCATTCGTCCGCGTTGCTCTACCGGTCCAGCCGGAACAACGACACCGCACACCAACTGGAGCGACGCCACTTCCCGATCTCGCTTGAGCCCCTCGACAGGCGACGCGATGTGGTGGCCGCTGCCGAACTGGCGCACAACTTCCGTAAGCGAATGGCGGCCGTCACCGGACTCGATATCGCCGACGCCCTGCGTGATGCAGAGGCGCTTGCTGTGGTGCTGCACCGCAGCCAAGGTCGGCCGGGTTCTTTCCTGAACGTCCTGAAGCAGGCTGTCATCGAAGCCATCGCGGAAAACGACGGCGTGCTGACCGCGGGGCGCCTTGTCGCGGAAGCGCATCGAGCGCCACTCGGCCCGTTGATGGAAGGAGACTGACGTGACCACGCCCGGAGCCAGTGGCTATCTCGCATTCGTTCCCCGTCCGCTCGACGACGAACCCCTCGACGGATATCTCGAATACCTCGCCCATCAGATTCAGATCTCGGCCACGGCTCTGAGCGCCCACCTCGGGCTTCCGCGCGACACCGCTTACGGAGCGGCGAACGGGCTCGACGACGGTGACGCGGAGCGACTTGCGCGCGTAATGGGCTGGAGCCCCACCCAGGTTCACGAGATGACGCTGCGGCGGTACGACGCTGCCGGGCTCATGGCTGCGCGGGGTCTTCCGGGCGGAGGACCAGGGCCGTGGTTGCGGCAGAAGGGTGCACGATTCTGCCCGGCCTGCCTTCGCGACCGGGGCCTGAGGTGGCGGCTTTCTTGGTACGTCCAGTGGACGTTCCTCTGCACAGAGCACGGCACGTTCCTGCACACCCGCTGCCCGCGCTGCGGTCAACCACCCAGAACGCGGCGCCGAGGGCACCCGCTCCTGAGCATGACCGCGCCCGATCGCAGCGGTGGCGACGCATGCGACTGCGCGAGCGCAGTTCTGGCCGCCGCGGAGTCTGCGGTCGTCCTAGGTGAGCGGGGAGTGCTCGACGACCTCCCGGATGTGTTGATTCGAGCCCAGCGAACCATCAGCAGGCGCATCGAGCAGCCGGGCACCGTAGCGTCGCTTGGGCACCGCCGTTCGAGCATCGAGTGGACCCACGACCTCGCCGCGCTCACCCGCCTCCTGCTGGTCGGCCTTCCTGCCGACCGATTCCCCTCGGCCTACGCATCGGTTCTGTACGGTGCAGACGGAGAGGACAGTCGAACTATCCAGCGGCGGCTGGATCAGTGGCACCTGTTCCTGGGCCTGAGCGACTACACGGCGCCCGGCGCACGCTTCGCCGAGGCCGCCGCGTCACGGGTCGCCTTTGGGGTTGCTGCTGTTGTTGCAACGGAGGTACTCGGGTCCTCATCCACGGCCCGAGCAGCCGAACTTCTTCGCAACCTTATTTCGGCGGATGCCCGACGGGATGCTGCTCGCCAGAGTCGTCAGCGCGGAATCTCGTGGTCCCTCGCCCAAGCCCTGTGGATCGACGACAACTACGTCCGTCCGATGCATGTCAGAGCCATTCGCTCGGGCAGTGAACGCTTCAGGCCGGATGGCACGTCCCGCCCGCCTCTGGTTGAGAGCGGGCTTCCTGCACGACCCTGGCCGCCGCTTGTCTCGGTAGCGCCGTGGACCGGTTCCAGTCCCTTCGTTGGGCTGACCGCGATGGTCGCCCTACTGACGGCCGCAACCAGCCTGAGCCTGAAGTCGGGGTGCGAGGCACTCGGACACGGTTACCTCTCCGGACGGGTGAGCCGCGAGACGAAGCGGCTCTTTGAGGCCGTATCGGCGGCAACGGACGGCGATCCATTCGCGATGCTCCTCGCGGTGCACGATGCGCTCACGACCGGCCGCGTTCCTGTCGACTATGCCCGGCGTCGCCGAGCGTTCCGGAATCCTGTCCCGCTAGCGGACCGGACCTCCAAGCGGGTCGCCCGGGAACTTGGCATGAGGCCCACGGCCCAACTGGGTCGGTTCATGTCGTGGTGGGTTTTCGAGCAACTCAGCGGAAGCGATGTGCTGCTGAGTGAGGACCGGCTCGACATCCATGGTGCCGTGCGTTCTGCCTACGCTCGGGTGAGGAACGAGTGGGATCGCGAGCCGCCAAAGGGTTTGCTGCGCCGGGCTGAACAGGCGCTCCTGCTGAACTGCATTGACGAGCCGATTACCTGGGCCCCGATTCTGGACTCGAACGGAACATGGTCCTGCCCGGCGCCCGATCTGACGCGCCAACTCGACTGGAGCCACCGACGCGCTCGAACCTCGGCCCGACCGGTCGCCGCGCCGGGCGCCGCGCTCTCCCTCGCGGACCTCGTCGCCCTGGCGTTGTCGGAGCAGTCGAACGACTCTGACCGTCTCGCGATCTTCCTTGCCCGTTTCCACGAAGTCGCGAAGGTTGAAAGCATCTCGAAGGCGGCTAGCCGGATTGGAATTCAGCAGCCGACGCTCAGCGTCTCGATGAAGCAATTCGAGAGGGAGCGGTCCCTCACCCTTCTCGACCGTCGTCACCACTCGGTGCACCTGACTCCCGAAGGGGCGGCGCTGCACCGCCTTCTTCAGCAGCGGCCAATCACCCACGTTTCGGCCGCTGACAACCCGTCGTTCGTAGCGCGTAGCCGGGGAGGGCACGAGTGATCGACAATCAGAACCCCGACCCAGTCCAGTCCGCTTGGAAGGCGTGGGCCAGCGAGAGCCCGAACCGGTACGGCTCGCTGCTCCGCGAAGCCTTCGAGGCTGGCTTCAACGTCGCACGCCAGTGGTCGATCGACGAGGAAGCCGCAGAGATCGCCTGGGAGATGGCGCTCGAAGGTCGTCCGCTCACCGCCGCGGCGCAGGAGCGCCTACGCCAGCACGTTGCCAAGGAACGGGCGCGCACGTCACGGCTGAACCGGCTGGCTGAGCGCCTGGAGGCTCAGGATGACTGACGACTTCACCCGGGCCCAGATCGACATGCTGCGGGCCCAGATGGACCTCGCTGCTGGAGACCTCGTCTTCGTCGCGAACGGGATCCTCCGTAAGGTCCACAAGAGCGACCAGTGCGAAGGGCGCCATCTCGCTTGTTGGGTGCACTCCCCGTCGGACTGGCCGCTGAGTGTCGCGCCGGTCTACTGGGACGGTTCCGCAGGCCGTGCGTACCGCCTGTGCGAGCACGACGTGCTGCACCGCGATCTCGACGACTACAGGTGGCAGACCCGAGGCAGCACCAAGCATGCGGGGATGCCGCCGTGGTGCTGCCCGGATAACGGTGACTGCGCGTGCTGCCGCGGGGAGGAGTCGGCATGACCGACGACACCTACCTCGCCGAGATCCTCAAGAACCCGACGCAGTGCCATGAGCCCGGCTGCGCTGCCGAGAACGGACTGCTGATGCACCTCACCGACAACCCGTGGGGAGGTGCGGACTACTGCTACCCGCACGCTCGCCGGGCTCTGGCATCGACGCCACTTGTGCTGACCTGCGAATGCACCTTCTGCGTTCGTGCGCGCCACGTATTGAGCCGTCACGAGCACGAAGAGGCAGGCGCCGACGCAGTGCTCTGCCGCGAGTGCCGAGGTCGCCATGTCATCACCACCGCGTCAGGCACCCGACACCTGGTCGACCTGACGCTGCGAGTGGCGATGCGGGTGCAGGACGAGTCGAACCCCCTGGTCTCCCACGGTGACCCGGAGTACCGGTCCGCCTCGATGCGTCGCGACGGTCAGGTGCTGCCGCTGCTCGACTTGGAGCCGGTCGTCCTCGGGCAGCCTGCCTATCTCCTGCTCGGTGAGGTCGACGACTACGAGGGCTATGGCTGCACGACGCGTCTGACGACTCCGGTCGTGAGTGTGGAGGTCGTCGGATGAGCCAGTTCCACTGTCAGCACCCCGAGTACGGAGGCGGAGGGTGGGGCCACCCGCGGCCTGACGAGGAGCCGTACCCGCATGCCTGCTGCATCACATGCTGTCCTCACGCCACGCGAGAGGCGCGGGTTCGCGTGGGCCGTGAGGCCGAGGTCCGCTGGATCTTCCTGTGGCCCGGCTCCCTCGACGTCGAGAAGCACACCAGGACGATCACGCTCACCGAGGAAGACATCCCTAAGGTCGCCGCAGACCCGGAACTGGGCACGGCTGTCGTGCTGTCCGACTTCACCAACGCGCGCCTCTACATCGTGGGCGAGATCGACGGGCTGGACGTCACGTTCCACTCGGCCGAGGGTCTGGCACGCCGCATGGAGGCACTGCGCCTGGCGGACCGCGACGAGGCCATCGCGAAGGCCGAGAGGCACCTGAAGGGAGCCCGTGATGACTGATCCCCAGCCCAAGTACCTGCGCCGTGGCATGTGGGTTGTCACGACCAGCGGGTCGTCCCGAATCGTGCTCGTACGACACCGCCAGCATTCGTGGTGGTGCCGCCTGCCTGGCGCTCACCCCGACGGCTCAGTCTCTCGGTCGAACGCGGACCTGCGTCAGCAGCGGCTCTTCGGGGTCGTGGCCGGTGAGCATCCGTCGTGGGATCTCTGCATCGGCGTTGTCGTCGGTGCGCCGATGACGATCCACACCGGGATGAGCGAGTGGTGGGACACCAGCCCAGTCACCAAGGTGCGCCGGGCCGGACCGTGGTTCCGCTGGCGCCTGCGCCAGGTGCTGCGGGAGGTCGCGAACGCACGCGGCCGGTTGTCCGCCGACGAGATCGCCGCGCTGGCACGGCGAGTGCCAGGCGCCCCGCCTCAGCGTGAGCCTCTCGGCCCGCGCCTGACGGTTGAAGCGCTTCGCCCGCTCATTGAACAGCAGCGCGCAGCGATCGAGGACGCCACTCGTAAATGGGGCTGGACGCTCCGCGGGTGGACCGTCGGCCGGTTCCCTGGAGACAAGTATCCCGACCGATTGACCATCGTCTATGGGGAGCCGTTGGGCGGCGGAGCGATGTTGTCGCGGCAGTTGCCGGAACAATCGCTCTCACGTTTCCTGGGAGTGGACGTCGAGATCTTCTTGCCGGGCATGTGGGAACGCGACGCGGAACGGCCGTTCGTGCAGGAGCGTCCGTTGCAGCCGTGGGCGGCGGCGCAGGATGACTAGTGACGCTTGGGAGGCCGTGCGCCTCGCGATCACGTCCGCCGGTGGCTACGCCACACCTGCCATTGCGCGTGCGAAGGAACGCGCTGTTCCGCCGGAAGAGGTCATGCGCCGCGTTCTCGACTCGCTTGCGTTGGCGATCGTGCGGGGCCCCGGCGCGGAAGATCCGCCGTTCGAGGAGTACGCCGCGATCGAACCGGGCTCCCTCGACCTTCGGGTGTTCGACCAGGAAAAGGTCTGGGTCGACGCACTGCGCGACGTGCACCAGATCGACGACCGCGCCGACCTCACCGACGCCTACCTGACGAACCTTGTGGCGTTCCTTGAATGGGAGGCGGGCCACTTCGCTAGCGGGTACTGGATGGCTTTCGGCGGTGACATAGAGATCGACCCGCGTGTGTGGCTTGAGGGAACCGTCTTGATGCGCCGGCTTCGGGAGGAGGTGATGCGCCGCTGCCTTTGAACGGCCGCCCTTCCTGCTACCGGGCAAAGCACCCAGGCGTCGGCCCGTTGCGGCAACAGACTTTGAAACTTTGGAACGGAGAGGTGGATGACCAGCACTCGCACCAAGCAGGCAGCCCGGCGGATCATGGCGCATTACGACGTGAAGTACACGGAGGCGCTGCGGCTCTGTCAGTTCGCATGGATCTTGCATGACGAACTCGACCTCCCTCCCGACGTCGGCGTCGCGCTCTTGATGCACGAGGGGATCCGGAGCCCGAAGCAACTCGCGGCCTACCTGATCGCTAACGGCGTTGACTGGGCGCCCCATGACGGTTCGCCGATGTGACGCGGCAGCCGTTGAGGCTGGACTACCAATTGGTGACTGGAGCAATCTCCGGCGAGCGCGCCAGACGCCCAGTAATCTGCGAGGACCATGACCGCCGTCGACCCGCTTTCGGAGATCCCCGCTACGCCTTCAGGCGACGACTTCGAAGACTTCTTCTGGGGTCTCCTTGCGCGGCGCTATCCGCCAGAAGCCATTGTCTACATCCCGGCGGACATGGGCGGCGACAAGGGGATTGAGGGCTACACAACAGACGGCATCGCGTACCAGTGCTACGCCGACAAGGATTCGCTGAGCCTGCGTGCACGTACCGACAAGCAGAAGAAGAAGTTGTACGACGACACGGAGAAAATTCGGAAGTATGCGAGCGACCTTCCGAAACTCCTCGATGGGATGGTCGTTCGGCACTACTTCCTCGTCGTCCCGCAGTTCCATGCCGCGGAACTGGTCGAGTACGCGAACAAGCGCGCCGACGTGGTTCGAGCGTGGGATCTTCCCTTCATCTCTGAAGACTTCGCCGTTCGAATCAAGACCTTGCAGGACTACCCCGCGGAGTACCACGCGGCGCTCCACGACGGCTCAAGCAAGGCCCTGCTGCCTGAACCGCACGTTGACGACGAGGCGGTCGAGGGCTTCGCAGACGACGAACCAGAACTCGCTGCAACGCTCGTGGCGAAACTGAGGAAACTCAAGGCGCACCATGCGGCCGCCGATGTCGAGGCAATGAGTCATCAGTTGACGAAGGCCTACCTTGCCAAAGAAGAACTGATGGAGGCGCTTCAGGCCTGGCCTCAGACTCGTGAGGCAGTTGAGCGGCAGCGTCGGCTCCGGCAAGAGGTCCTTGAGTTCGAGAACGGTCTTGCAATCGAGGCACCGCACAGCCGAGTGGCCAATGTTGCAAAGGAGTACGCGGCCGACTTGCGAGACACCGTGGCTGGATTGGCTGCGGCAGACGCACAGCGCCTCTCGTTCGGACAGATCGGTGACTGGCTCATGCGCTGCCCGCTTGAGTTTCAGGACGCGCCGTGACTGCAAGCGACCTGGGCGCAGACGTTCTTGGTTGGCTCGATGCGCCGTTGAATTTTGTGGCTCGCCCCGACCCCGTCGCGCCAAATGATCGTCCCGAACGTCGGATCGCGTTGTGCTTGATGGTGGTCGACAAGAGTTGGGGTGGAAGGGCTACGTGGAAGGCGGTTCACGTCCTCAGTTGGGCCCTGAAGTCGCATTCCAGGCTTGAGATGGTTGCGAGGCTTCGTGATGGGACTGGACCTGCCGATCGGCCAGTGGTGCGCTTTGACCCCGCTCTCGACCGGGCCTTGGACCTCGCGGTTGGGCTTGGATTTCTCGCCCGCTCGGATGCGGGTGTGTTCAGCCTGACCCCGGTGGGTCAGGACGCGCTCAGCGAGGTTCGCGCGGCTGGATTATTCGTCGACGAGGAAGAGGCCCTGACGTCGGTGAAGGGAAAGATCTCAAACTCAAGCGTCGAGCGTCTTCTCGAATGGCGGACGAAATGAACCTCAACGTACGGCACCTCCGGCTCCGGGCTCATACGGGGCAAGGGGTCTACGGCGCAGACATCCCGTTCAAGCCGGGTCTCATGGTGGTTCGCGCGGAGAACTCGCGAGGTAAGTCGACCGCGGTCCAAAGCATTCTGTTCGCTTTGGGTCTGGAGCGGATGATCACCACTCGGCCAACGAGTGCTGTGACCTCCGCTATGCGCGACCGCTTGATTTACGACGCCGATTCGAAGGCGGAGACAGAGGTTCTGTCGTCCCGTGTGATCGTGGAGATCGAGGGTGCATCAGGCAATGCGGCTTGCGTGACTCGGTGGGTGGCCGATGACACGCTCAGCCCGAACCTCGTGCGGGTCCACGAGGGTCCCCTTTCGGAGTTGACGTCCGATACGCCCTTCGTGGACTACTACGTCGGGCGTTCGGGTGGCGCATCAAGCGAGCGTGGCTTCCACGTGTGGTTGGCCGAATTCATCGGCTGGGACATGCCCGAACTTCCCGCTCGCGAGGGACGGACGTCCCAACTTTATATGGAGCAGGTGTTCCCGCTGCTGTTCGTTGAGCAGCGGCGCGGATGGGGTGGCATCCAGGCTCAGATGCCCGTCTTCAGCGGTGTGACAGAAGTCCGAAAGCGGGCGGTCGAATTCCTGCTCTCGCTGGACGTGGGCCGCCAGGACCTGACACGCCAGCGGCTTCGTGCGGAGGAGGCCGAACTTGTCGCCTCCTGGCAGGTTGCGACCCAGGCATTTGCGCGGTCGCTGGACGGTACTGGGATGCGTCTCGACGGTGTCCCCTCACGGCTGCCAAGTGCTTGGCCTACGGAAGACCGTCAGGCGACTGTGTCTGAGGCGAGCGGTGGTGAGGAGTGGGTGCCGCTCGACGCTGCACTGGCCGCATGCGTGGCTGAACTAGCAGCGCTTGAGAATGCGAACGTGGAGCAAGTGGCCGACGACTCGGCGGCGGAGAACGAGCGGGCTGCACAGATCTCGGGGCGCATCATCGAGGCCCTGGACGAGTCGAGGCGCATCCGGGCCATCGACCTTGCCCTTCGAGAGGACATCCTGCGCGACGAGGCAGAAGTTCGGACAGTCGAGCATCGTCTGGCCGCGCTGCGCGAGGACCTCAGGCAGCACCAGGACGTCGTCACTCTTCAGAAGTTGGGATCGACGATCTCAGAGCAAATGTCCTCTGATTGCCCGGTGTGCCACCAGCACTTGCCCTCGACCCTCCTGCCCGGCGACGTGCCAACGATGACTCCGTCCGACAGCGTCGACTACATCAAGAAGCAGATCCTGCTCTTTGAATCGATGCTGGGCGACTCGTCCTCGGCTGTCGAGGCAAAGCGTGAGCGGTGGATTTCAGTCCGCAGTCGCAGTGATGATCTGGCGCTGACCGTTCAGGCGCTTCGCGACGATTTGCTCGGTCGTTCGGGTGGCCCTAGCGCGGCCACGGTTGCCCGTGTGGTTCAGTTGCGAGACCGCGAGAAGCGCCTCCGAGCGACCGCGGAAAGGCTTGCAGAGTTTCAGATCCGCCTGGAGACTCTTGCGGCACGTGCGGTGGAGGTGCGCGCTGCGCTTCGGGCCGTACCCTCGGATGATCTGTCCGATGAGGATCGCAAGAAACTTCGGGCTCTCCAGCGGTCATTCGTGGACCAGTTGAAGGCGTACGACTTCGGCTCGTTCTCCAACGAGATGATCGTCGTCAGCGAGGACGACTACCTGCCCAGGCGTGACAACTTCGATCTTCAGGCCGACATCTCGGCTTCCGACTCGGTCCGCGTGATCTGGGCCTATCTGCTGGGCTTGCTCGAAGTCGGCGAGCAGTTCAGTACGAACCACCCGGGATTCCTTGTCTTCGACGAGCCGAAGCAACAGAGCGCGAAGGACTTTTCGTTCGCCGCACTCTTGCGGCGGGCGGCGGGCGGCACCGCAGGCAGGCAAGTCGTGTTTGCGACGTCCGAGCCTCTCGAAACGCTTAGGCCGATGCTCGAAGGCCTCTCGCACACACTGCACGTGGTCGACGGGTACCTCTTGCAGCGCGTTTCGGAGTAATCGCGAACCGTGCCCTTGAGGAGGTTGGACGTTGGCCGACGAGTAGCGCGTCCCAACCGAGCCGGAAGTCGGTTTCAGTTTCGTCGGATGGTGTGTTTCAGATTGCTCCTGAGTGAGCGCGCATCGGTTTCAGATTCGGCTGGCGTCGGCAGGCCCGGGCGAGCCTGGCGGCGGCACGAGGAAGCGTCAGCCCAGCAGCTTCACGACCGCCTTCGCGGTCTTCTTCGCCGACGGCGGGTTCTGCCCGGTGACCAGGTTGCCGTCGACGACGGCATAGGGGACGAAGGGGAGCTTCGCCTTCTCGTAGAGCCCGCCGCGCTGCTTGGCGACCTTCTCGGCGTTGTACGGCACCAGCTTGTGCACCTTCGCGAGCTCCTCCTCACGCCAGGCGAAGCCGGTCATGTGCTTGCCGGCGATCAGGAAGCTGCCGTCGGAGAGCGTGGTGTTGAGCAGGCCGCAGTAGCCGTGGCACACGGACGAGACGACCGCGCCACGCTCGTACAGCTCGCGTGTGATCTTCTGCAGGCCCCGGTTGTCGAGGAAGTCGTACATGACCGCGTGGCCGCCGGTGAAGTAGATCGCGTCGTAGTCGGCGGAGGCGATCTCGTCGGGGCTCTTGGTGTTCTCCAGCAGTGCCATCTTGACGGGGTCGGCGAGCCACGCCTTTGCGGTCTTGTCGACGTTGGGGAACTTGAGCGCCCGCGGCTCGAGCGGGACCTTGCCTCCGGCGGGGCTGACCAGGGTCTGCTCGTAGCCGGCCTCCTCGAAGACGTGCCAGGCGTGGGTGAGCTCGGAGAGCCACAGACCCGTGGGATGGACGTCGTCGTCGTAATGGCCGACGTTGGTGACGACGAGGAGGACTCGCTTGGCCATGGCTCACTCTTTCGGCCGGTGTCAACAGTGCCTACGTCGACGGTACGGCCCGGCAGGGTGACGGTCGGGGGATCCACGTCGACGTGCGTGTACCCCAGCCAGCGGCGCGCAAGAATCGCTCCGTGACGAGTGTGTCGGTGGAGCAGGTCGATCCCTACGCGACCGTGTGGCTGCGGCAGCGGGTGCTCCGCCCGCACCAGAGCTACGACGAGGTCCTGGCCGAGACCGACGTGCCCGGGCTGTTCGCGATCGGCGCGCTCGTCGAGCGGTCGCTCGTCTCGTGCGTCGCGGCGCACCCCGACGCGTTCTTGCCGGGCCCGGAGCTCGGCCTCGGGGAGGTCGCCGAGACCGCCTGGCGGCTGCGCGGGATGGCGACCGACGCGGCGCACCGCGGCCAGGGCCACGGCGCTGCCGTGCTGGCGCGGATGCTCGACGAGCTGCGGCTGCGCAGCGTGGCGCTGGTCTGGTGCAACGCCCGCACGCCGGCAGAGGGGCTCTATCGCCGCGCCGGGTTCGTGACGACCGGCGAGCCGTGGGTCGACCCCGAGATCGGCCCGCACGTCCGCATGTGGCGACGCCTGGACGACGGCACCGCGCCCGCGGCGGTCTAGGCCGACGCCGCGGCGTCCGCGGCAGGCACGGCGTACAGCTCGAGCTCGTCGCTCTTGCCCTTCAGGGCGAGCGGGCCTCGTTCGACGAGGTGGTGGTCGCGCCGCAGGTGGGTGCGCGTCGCCTCCGTGAGGAGTACGTCGTCGCCGGTCTGCCGCGTGGCCGCCTCGACGCGGGCGGCGACGTTGACGGTGTCGCCGATGACGCTGAAGTTGAGGCGCCCGGCGCCGCCGATCGGGCCGGCGACGATCGCGCCGGTGTTGAGGCCGCACGCGACCTTCAGTCCGGACGGCCCGTGGTTGACGGTCCGGACGATCTCGCGGGCGGCCTCCACCGCACAGTCCGCATGGTCGGCCAGGGGCCGGGGCGTGCCGAACACCGCCAGCAGCCCGTCGCCGAGGAACTTGTCGACGTGGCCACCGTGCCTGTCGACGATGGGCACGATCGCCGTGAAGATGGCGTTGAGCGCGGTGATCACCTCGGGCGCGCCGAGGCGCTCCGCCCACGGGGTGAAGCCGCGGACGTCGCAGAACAGGATGGTCGCGGTCGTCTCGAACCCCTCGGGAGGCAGCTGCCCCGACAGGATGAGGTCCGCGACCGCCTGGTCGGCGTACGTGCCGAAGGCGCTCCGGATGCGTTCCCGTTCGGCCAGCCCGGCGGCCATCTGGTTGAAGTCATCGGCCAGCTCGCCGAACTCGTCGCTGCTGACCACCGGCGCCCGTGCGGAGAAGTCGCCGTCGCGCACCAGGGCCAGCTGTCGCTGCAGCCGTCGCATCGGCCCGGTGACCGCATCCGACAGGAAGAGGGTCAGCTCCGACGACAAGGCGACGCCGACGACCAGCGCGGTCAGCGTCGTGGCGGCGAGCGCCCGCGCGCCGTCTGCCCTGCCGAGGACGCCGACGGTCAGGGTCGCGGCTGCCGTCGTGTAGGCCGGTACCGAGATGCGCAGCCGCTTGGCGAGCGAGGTGCCGGGCTGGAACACCGTGACGTCGGGGGCACGCGCCGCGATCTCCTCGGCCATGGGCCGCGACAGCAGCTCCGACGTCGAGTAGGAGAGGGCGGTCGCGTAGTACGCCGGCACGATGACCGCGACCAGCGTGGCCGCCGTTCCCTGCCAGCCGATGTGCCAGGACCACCCGGCGATCGCCAGCAGGGGGACCACGGTGAGGAGGACGGTCCGGCCCGCCATGCGGCGGTAGGTGTCGGCCGTGCCGTTGACGACGAGCTCCCAGACCTCGCGGGTCTCCGCGGGAGAGGGGTCGGGCGCGCTCCGCCACTCCCGGAACCTCTCGAGCCGGGGCCGGAGCTTCGAGGTCGCGAAGGTGACCGCGAAGACGGTGAGCACCACGCCGCCGAGCATGGTCACGGCCACGGCGGTGAGCGGCGGGTCGAAGAACGACGCGATCAGGGCGACGGCGACGCAGGTGACGAGGGCCGATGCCGCGCTCTGTGCCGCGGACATGACCAGCCAGTACCCGGACCCGCTGCCGCATCGGTCGTAGAGGTACCGGATCGCCCTGTCGCGCATGCGCTGAGTGTGATGGGTGCGTGGGCGGGTTCGTCAATGGCGCTTCCGGTTGCCCCGGCCGACGGAGCGCCCCGGCCGACGGAGGGCCCTCGGCGTCGGGCGGACGTGTGCGCACACCCCGGAAAGGGCCGCCGACAGGGGTTGCGGAATGACCACGGCGGGTTATGCTCACTTTGTTCATAATTACGAGGAGGTCCCGCATGGAGACCGTGAACCCACCGACCGGCGGCCCCGGCCTGCTCACGGACCGCTACGAGCTGACGATGCTCGCCTCGTTCATCGCGGATGGCTCCGCCGGCCGGAAGGCCGTGTTCGAGGCATTCGCCCGGCGCCTCCCGGAGGGGCGCCGCTACGGCATCGCCGCGGGCCTCGGCCGGCTCGTCGAGCTGGTCGAGGGCTTCCGCTTCGACGCCAGCGAGATCGCGTGGCTGCGGCGCGAGGGCGTCGTCGACGCGGCCACGGCCGACTACCTGGCGACCTTCCGCTTCCGCGGGACGATCGAGGCGATCCCCGAGGGTGACCTCTACTTCCCGGGCACGCCGGTCCTCACCGTGAGCGGCACGTTGGGGGAGTGCATCGTGCTGGAGACGCTGGTGCTCAGCGTTCTCAACCACGACAGCGCGATCGCGTCCACCGCGGCTCGCATGGTCACGGCCGCCGGCGGCAGGCCCGAGGACGGGGGCCGTGCCGTCATCGAGATGGGCTCGCGCCGCACGCACGAGGAGGCGGCGGTGGCGACCGCCCGGGCGGCGTACCTCGCTGGGTTCGCCTCGACCAGCAACCTCGCGGCGGGCTACCGCCACGGCATCCCGACGGTCGGCACGGCCGCCCACGCGTTCACGCTCGCGCACGACAGCGAGCTCGCGGCGTTCGCCAACCAGGTCGAGGCGCACGGCACCGGCACGACGCTGCTGGTCGACACCTACGACATCCCGACCGGCATCCGCAACGCCGTCACGGCCGCCGCGGCCCACGGCGCGACGGGCCCGGGTGCGATCCGGATCGACTCCGGTGACCTCGCCGAGGAGGCCGCGAAGGCCCGGGCGCTCCTTGACGACCTCGGCGCGACCAGCACACGGATCACGGTCACCAGCGACCTCGACGAGTACGTCATCACCGCACTGCAGGACGCCCCCATCGACGGCTACGGCGCCGGCACGCGCGTGGCGACCGGCTCCGGTCACCCGACCGCGGGCATGGTCTACAAGCTGGTCGCCATCGAGCAGGAGGACGGCACCATGCGACCCGTCGCCAAGAAGGCACGCGACAAGGCGTCCGTCGGCGGCCGCAAGCGGGTCTACCGGTCGACCCGCGACGGCATCCTCGCCGCGGAGGTCCACGTGGTCGCGGGCCCGCCTCCGGACGGCTTCGCGCCGGCGCAGGTGACCGTCGTCGACCACGGCACCGTGGTCCACCGCCCCGCGCTCGTCGAGACGCGACAGGCCTGCGCCTCGGCGCTCGCGTCGCTGCCCGCCGAAGCCCGCAGCGTCACCGACGGGGTCGCCTGGCTGACCCCCGTCGTCCTCACGCCCGCCACCCAGGGAGCCTGACATGACCGCCTCCACCGCACGCCGCGCCCTCGTCGTCGTCGACGTCCAGAACGACTTCTGCGAAGGGGGATCGCTCCCCGTCGAGGGCGGGCTGGCCACGGCCGCGGCGATCGCCGACCTCCTCGCGACCGGGGCCGATGGCTACGACCTCGTCGTGGCCTCGCGCGACTGGCACGACTCCGATGGCCTCAACGGCGGCCACTTCCCGCCCGCGGGGGAGCAGCCCGACTACGCCGCCACCTGGCCGGTCCACTGTGTCGCCGGGACGACCGGAGCGCAGTTCGCTGTGCCCGTCGCCGACGCCCTCGCCGAGCACGCCGACCTCGTCGTCAGCAAGGGCATGGGTGAGCCGGCGTACTCGGCGTTCGAGGGGGTGGCGCCGGACGGGTCGACGCTCGAGGCGGTCCTGCGCGAGCGGGGCGTGACGGAGATCGACGTCTGCGGCATCGCGACCGACCACTGCGTGCGCGCGACCGCGCTCGACGGTCGCGACCTCGGCTTCGACGTACGCCTGCTGCCGGGGCTGCACGCCGGCGTCGCTCCCGCGACAACGGCGGCGGCGCTGGCCGAGATGGCGGAGCGCGGCGTCCGTGTCGACGAGGGAAGCCCGCGATGAGCGACCAGCACCCCGACGCCTACGACGCATCGACGTACCCCTCCGTCTTCGTCACCGTCGACCTGGCCGTCTTCACCATCCGCAACGGCGCCCTCTCGGTGCTCCTCATCGAGCGCGGCGACGAGCCGTACGCCGGCCGGTGGGCGCTGCCCGGCGGCTTCATCAACCCGGACGAGGACGCCGAGCAGGCGGCGTGGCGCGAGCTGGCCGAGGAGACCGGGGTCGAGCAGTGGGCCGGCCACCTCGAGCAGCTGAAGACGTACTCGGCACCCGACCGGGACCCGCGCCACCGCATCGTGTCGGTCGCTCACGTCGCCTTCGCTCCGAACCTGCCCGCGCCGGTCGCCGGTGACGACGCGCGCAACGCGCGCTGGTGGGCGGTCGACGACGTCGTCGGCGGCGAGGACGCGCCCGAGCTCGCCTTCGACCACGCCGAGATCCTCGACGACGCGATCGAGCGGGTGAGGTCGAAGCTGGAGTACACGACGCTCGCGACCGAGTTCGTCGAGGAGCCCTTCACGCTCGCCGAGCTGCACCGCGTCTATGCCGCGGTGTGGGGCCGTCCCCCGTCGCTGGGTGCCTTCCGGCGCAAGGTGATCAGCACCAAGGGCTTCGTCGAGGCGACCAGCACCAAGGGCGGAACCCAGGCCGTCGGCCGGCCCGCGACGCTCTACCGGCGCGGCGGCGCAGCCATCCTCCAGCCGGCGATGCTGCGCCAGCACGCGACGGAGCCGGGCGCGGGGGACTGAGCGGCCGTGGCCGTCCTCGGCCCCGGTTCGGGCGGCGTCCCGGCGGCGATCGGCGACCGATATGAACGCAACTTCCGGGTAACCTCGGCCGAGGTCTAACGTGAGGAACATGTCATCTTCCGTCGATGCGCCCGACCTGGCCACCCGCCGTTCCACCCGTGAGGGCCACCGTGTAGACCCGGCGCACGCGCGGAGCTGGCAGCTCGTCAACGCGCTGCACGTCGACCGGTTCGACGCGGCGCAGCTCGGTCATGCCGACGCGGTCATCCTCGACATCGAGGACGCCGTCGACGACTCGCAGAAGGACGCCGCTCGCGGGCACGTCCTCGACTGGTTCGGCGCCGGCGGCAGCGCGTGGGTCCGGATCAACGACGTGACCACGCCGTTCTGGGAGGACGACGTGGCGGCGCTCGCCGGCCACGTCGGCCTGAAGGGCGTCATCCTGGCGAAGGCCGAGGCGCCCGAGCAGGTCGTGGCGACGTTCGACCGGCTCGGCGCGAAGGCGCCGGTCGTCCCGCTCGTCGAGTCCGCGGTCGGCATCGAGGCCGCGGTGGCCGTGGCCCAGGCGCGCGGCGCCTTCCGGCTCGCGTTCGGTGGCGGCGACTACCGCAAGGACACCGGTGCGGAGAACACCCCGCTCGCGATGGCGTACCCCCGCTCCCGCCTCGTCGTCGCCTCGCGCATCGGCGGCCTGACCGGGCCGGTCGACCAGCCGACCATCTCCACCCAGCACGCCGTCGTGCGCGAGCACTGCGCCGACGCGGTCTCGCTCGGCATGACCGGCAAGCTCTGCCTCGACCGCGAGCAGCCGGCCCTCATCAACGAGGAGATGAGCCCGTCTGCGGCCGACGTCGCCTGGGCCTTCGACTTCCTCGCCGCGTTCGAGGCCGAGGGGGGCGTCATCAAGGACGGCTCGTACAAGCCGCGCATCGCGCGCGCCACGATCATCAAGGAGCGCGCCGCGATCTACCGGATCGCACCGCCGACCGCCGAGTGAGTCCCGGCCGGGCCGGAGCCCGGCGGGTGGCTACGGTGGCGCCATGAATGCCACCACCGCGACCGGGCGCGCCTGGACACCGTGGCGCACGGTCTTCGCCTTCGGACTGGTCAGCCTGGCGGCCGACATGGTCTACGAGGGCATGCGCGCCATGGCCGGTCCGCTGCTGGGCGACCTGGGTGCCTCGGCGCTGACGGTCGGCCTGGTGACGGGAGCCGGTGAGGGCATCGCCCTCATTCTGCGCCTGCTCACCGGCGCCTGGGCCGACCAGGCGCAGAACCACTGGCGGCTCACGGTCCTCGGCTACGCGATGACCGCGGTCTGCGTGCCGCTGCTCGCCGTGACGCCGTTCCTCGGCGCCGCGGGCCTGGTCACCGCGGCCGTCCTGATCCTCCTCGAGCGCACCGGCAAGGCGGTCCGCTCCCCGGCGAAGAGCGCGCTGCTGGCACGCATGGCGACGCAGACAGGGCGCGGCAAGGGGTTCGGCGTCCACAAGGCGATGGACCAGGTCGGTGCCTTCTCCGGCCCCCTGCTGCTCTCCGGGATGGCGGCGCTCACCGGTGTCCTCTGGCCCGGCTTCGCGGTGCTGGCGGTCCCCGGCGCGCTCTCGCTGGTCCTCCTCGCGCAGTTGCGCCGGCACGCGCCGATCGTCGAGGAGGAGGACGACGGCGCGTCGCCCCGCCGCGGCGTACTGGCGGGACTGCGCACCGCCGTGGGCACCGAGCTCCCGGGTGCCTTCCATGTCTTCTCGCTGGCCACGGCCTTCATGACCGCGGGCCTGATGACCTTCGGCGTCATCTCCTTCCGCCTGGTCGACCACGGCATCGTGACCGCCGCGGTCGTGCCCCTCGTCTACGCAGGCGCGATGGCTGTCGAGGCCGTCGCCGCCCTCGTCACCGGTCAGCTCTTCGACCGCTGGGGCGGTGGCGTCCTGCTGCTGGTGCCGGTGCTGGTCGCCGGCGTGCCGCTGCTCGTCTTCGCGGACACCGCGTGGGTGGTGCTCGTGGGCGTTGCGGTCTGGGGCGTGGCCACCGCGATCCAGGACTCCACGGTCAAGGCGTACGTCGCCGACCTCGTGCCCACCTCGCGGCGCGCGACGGCGTACGGCGTCTTCGCGGCCGTCCAGGGCCTGGGTGCCCTCGGCGGCGGTGCACTCGCGGGCGCTCTCGTGCAGCACCACCTGCCGGTGCTGGCTGCGATCGTGGCCGGGCTGCAGGTCGTGGCGGCAGTGCTGGTCGGCTGGACACTCCTCCGCGCGCGCCGAACCGAGCAGTAAGCACCGTTCAAGGTCCCCAACGGGTGCTTACTGCTCGGTTCGCGGGCGCGGGCGGGGGCTCGAGCTGGCTCAGGGGATCCAGTCGAAGACGTCGGGGTCCGGGCCCTGGCGACCGGCGGGTCCGCGGTCGAGGGCGGCCAGCTCGGCCACCTCGGCCGTGGTGAGCGCGAAGTCGAAGATCGCGGCGTTCTCGGCGAGTCGGTCGCGGCTCATCGACTTGGGGAAGACGATGTCGCCCCGGTCGACCTGCCAGCGCAGCAGCACCTGGGCCGGCGTCTTGCCGTGCGCCTGCGCGATGCGTACGACGACCTCGTCGGTGAGCTCACCACCGCCCTGACCGAGCGGAGACCACGCCTCGACGAGGGCTCCGTGGCGGCGGGTGGCCTCGCGTGCGGCCTCGTTGGCGAAGTAGGGGTGCACCTCGATCTGGTTGACCGCGGGCACGACTCCGGTCGCCTCGACGATGCGGTCGATGTGCTGCGGCTGGAAGTTCGAGACGCCGATGGAGCGGGTCAGGCCCTCGGACCGCAGCTCGGCGAGCGCTTCCCAGGTGGAGACGAAGTCGCCGTCGTAGCGGGTCGGCAGCGGCCAGTGGATGAGGAACAGGTCGACCTGGTCGAGGCCGAGCAGTTCGAGGGAGCGGGCCAGCGACTCCTTGGCGCGGGCCGGCTCGTGGAAGCCGTTGTTGAGCTTGGTGGTCACGTAGACCTCGTCGCGAGCCAGGCCGGACGCAGCAAGCGCGGCGCCGACGCCGGCCTCGTTGCCGTACATCTGCGCGGTGTCGATGTGGCGGTAGCCGAGCTCGAGGGCGTCGGTGACGACACGCTGCGTCTCGTCGGCGGGGACCTGCCACACGCCGAGGCCGAACTGGGGGATCGAGGTCTGGTCGTTGAGCTGGAGCGAAGGAATGTCCATGGTTCCTGCAACCAGTCGCTCGCGGGAGTATTCCTGCCTCAGTGGCGCTGGTCGACCGCCTGCCGCACGAGCCCGCCGAGCAGCAGGTCGAGGCCGGCGATGAACTGCTCGTCGTCGTCGTGCTCGCGGAACTCCTCGGCGATCGAGTGCAGCCACCGGAACTCGACCGGATCCAGGTCCAGCCATCCGTCGGTCACCTCGGCCAGCTGCTCCTCCTTGGAGCGCGAGGTGTCGGCGCGGAGGTCCTGCGCGGCCATCTCGGCCGCGACCCCCGACACGTAGCCGCTGATCGCCGTGCTGCCGTGGAACTGCTGCCGCGGGGTCAGGCCCATCTCCGCGAGCGGGCGGCCCAGACGCTCCCAGTAGCGCAGCAGGTGAGGGGACGGCGGACCCTGGGCGTGCAGCAGGAGGGCCAGCCACGGGTGCTCGTGCGTCTGCTCGAAGAGCGCCAGCGCCGTACGCCGGAGGGTACGGGCGGCGGCGACCACCACGGGGTCGTCCGTCCCGAGCGGGGGGCCACCCGGCGCGATGCCGGGAGGCGAGTCCGCCTCGCCCGGCCCTTCGCCGGCCGGTGCGTCGGCGCGCACGATCGCCTCGGCGAGCAGCGCGTCGCAGGCGAGGGCCAGCAGCTCGTCCTTGCTGCCGACGTACCAGTAGACGCTGCCGAGACCTCCTCCGAGGTCGGCCGCGAGGCCGCGGAGTGTGAGCCCCCTGATGCCGTCGCGGTCGAGGATGCCGATCGCCGCCGCCACGATCTGCTCGAGCGAGTGGCTGGCCCGGCCGCGCGTGCGCGCCGCGCCGCGTCCGGCCGGCGTCCGGCGGCGGTCGGCGGGGCTGCTCTCACGCGGGCTCACGGCTGCACCCTACCGCGGGGAAGTTGACATTCTCGAACACTGTTCTATTCTCGAACCATGTTCGATCGAACACCGTTCGACAATCCTTGACCTGAAAGGAGCCGGCCATGACTGCCACCACCACCGCAGCCGCCGCCCCTCCGGCGCGGACCTACCCGTCACTGCGCGCCGCCTGGATCCCGCTCGCCGCCCTCTGCCTCGCCTTCTTCGTGGAGATGGTCGACAACACCCTCCTCACGATCGCCCTGCCGACCATCGCCCGCGACCTCGGCAGCGGCACGACCGGCATGCAGTGGGTGACCGGCGCTTACTCACTCACCTTCGGCGGCCTGCTGCTCACCGCCGGCGCGACCGCCGACCGGCTCGGCCGGCGCCGCGTCCTGCTGGTCGGTCTCGCCGTCTTCGGCACCGTCAGCCTCGCCGTCGTGCTCGTGCAGTCGGCCGCTGAGCTGATCGCCCTCCGCGCCGCCCTCGGCGTCGCCGCCGCCGGGATGGCGCCCATCACCAACTCCCTGGTCTTCCGGCTCTTCGACGACGCGGCGCTGCGCATGCGGGCGATGACCGTGATGATCGTCGTCGGCATGAGCGGCTTCGTCCTCGGCCCGCTGCTGGGCGGCACCGCCCTGGCCCACGTCGGCTGGGAATGGCTGCTGCTGGTCAACGCCCCGGTGGCGCTCGTCGCGTGGGTCGGCGTACGCCTGGGGGTGCCGGCCGACCGCCAGGAGGACCTGACCCGCGACGGCCTGGACCTTCCCGGCGCCGTGCTCTCCATCGCGACGATCGGGCTCGCCTGCTACACGCTCACCAGCGGCGTCGACCACGGCTGGACCGCCCTGACCACCCTCGGCGCCGGCGTCGGCGCCGTCCTCGCGGCACTCGGCTTCGTCGCGCACGAGCGGCGTACGCCGGAACCGATGCTCGACCTCGGGCTCTTCCGCAACGGAACGGTCCGCGGTGCCACGATCGCCCAGGTCGGCAGCTCGATCGCGATGGCCGGCGTGATGTTCGGCCTGATCCTGCACTTCCAGTTCGCGTTCGGCTGGAGTCCCGTGCGCGCGGGCCTGGCCAACCTGCCGCTGATCCTCACGATGCTGCTCGCCGCCCCGATCTCCGAGGGCCTCGGCAAGCGCCTCGGCCACCGGCGTGCCACCCTCGTCGGCGCGCTCCTCCTCGCCGGGTCCCTCGCGGGACTGGCCTGGGGCCTCGACCACGGGTACGCCGTCATCGCCGCCTGCATCGTCGTGATGACCGTCGGCCTCCGCACCGTCATGACGATCTGCGCGGTCGCGCTCGTCGACGCGATGCCGGCGAACCGCACCTCCCTGGGCGCGGCGCTCAACGACACCGCCCAGGAGGTCGGCACCAGCATCGGCACCGCCGTCGTCGGCACGCTGATCGCCGCCCTCGTCACGGTCACGCTCCCGGCGGGAGTGTGGAGCGATGCCCTCGTCGCCTCGTTCTTCCACGGCGAACGGGTCACCTACGCCGTCCTCGCCGTGGTCGTCGGCCTCGTCGTCGGCCTCGGTGCGCGGGCGCTCACCGACTCGCGGTCGGTGGAGGAGCAGCGCTGAGGATCGTCGGCCTAGGCTCGCGGACATGATCATCGTGACCACCAACGACGTCCCCGGCGCGCGCATCGAGCAGACCTTCGGCGAGGTCTTCGGCCTCACGGTCCGCTCGCGCAACATCGGCTCCAACATCGGCGCCGGCTTCAAGTCGCTCGCGGGCGGCGAGCTGAAGGGCATCACGAGCCTGCTCCACGACTGCCGCAAGGAGGCGCTGGCCCGCCTCGCCGCGGAGGCCGAGGCGATCGGCGCCAACGCCGTCGTGGCCTTCCGCTTCGAGACGACCGAGTACGCCGGCAGCGGCGTCGAGGTCTGTGCCTACGGCACCGCGGTCCGGATCGGCGGACCGGCCTGATGCGGGTCGCAGTCGCCGGTGGCACCGGCCTGGTCGGCACGAAGGTCGTGGACCGGCTGCGGGCGCAGGGGCACGAAACGGTCGTGCTCAGCCGCAGCGAGGGGATCGACCTGACCACCGGCGACGGCCTGGCGGCCGCCCTCGACGGGGTGACCTCGATCGTCGACGCCACCTCGCTGGAGTCCACCAAGCCTGCGGACACCGTCGCGTTCTTCAGCGCAGTCGCCGGTCACCTGCAGCGCGAGGGTGCCGCCGCCGGCGTACGCCGGATCGTGACGCTGTCGATCGTCGGCATCGACGGTCTGGGCGGTGGTCCCTTCGGCCACTACGACGGCAAGCGGGCGCAGGAGGCGACGACGGAGGCCGGCGAGGTGCCGACCGCGATCCTGCGGGCGACGCAGTTCCACGGCTTCGCAGGCCAGCTGATCGACTGGATGGCGAAGGGCCCCCTCCTGCCGTGCCCGACGCAGCCGGTCCAGACGGTCGACGTCGACGCGGTCGCCGACGAGCTCGTCGCCCTGGCGCTGGAGGCTCCGGTCGATCAGCACGTCCACAAGGACGTCGCCGGCCCGGAGAAGCGGCTTCTCGCGGACCTGGTGCGCGCGACCGCGAAGGCCCGCGGACGTCGCCTGTGGGTGCTGCCGGTCTGGCTGCCGGGAGCCACCGCGCGGCGTGTGCGTCAGGGCGTCCTGCAGGCGTCGCCCGGCGCGAAGGTCATCGGCGGCACGTTCGAGGAGTGGTTGGCCCGCGAGCACCCGACCGGCTGAGGTCGACATCCGCGGTCAGGAGGCGTCCTCGCGGAAGAGCACCGGCGGGAGGTCGAGCGCGGGGGAGTACTGCTCCAGCTCGACCGCCTCGATGATCGAACGGACCGACGAGCGCCGACCCGGCGGGCACGAGATGCACAGCGTCGTCATGCCGGCGCGCTCCTCGAGGGAGTTGGGGTAGCCGGCGGCGGTCAGCTCGCCTCCGATGATCACCGGGTCGACGCCCGGTGGCACGATCCACGTCACCGTCGGGGTCAGGGGGTCGTGGAGCGTCTCGTCCAGAGTGCGCTCCTTGCGCAGCATCGCTGCCATCGCCATCCCGATCATGGCGAGGAGCGCCGCGCCGATCAGCAGCAGAGCCAGAGGAGCCCAGACCATCGTCACCACCTCCAGGGGTCACTCCGGAGGTACCCCGTGCGGGACGGGTCACGCGCCCCGGGTCAGTCGAGTCCCTCGAGCGTGTCCGGTACGACGAAGTCGTCGGTGCCCAGGAGCGCGTCCGGGTCGCGCCGGACCGGCATCGCCTCGACGACGAGCTTCGTCAGCCGCGCCGCCGCCTTGCTGCCGGCTGCCGCGGCGTACTCGTCCTTGGAGAACTCGGGGGTCGCGCCGACGGTGGGCCGCTCCGGCAGGGCGAGCAGAGCCGGGATGACGGCCTCGCCGACCGCCGCCTTGCGCTGGTACTTCTCGAACTTCGGCAGCAGGTCCCAGGCGGCCTGCCTGGACTTGCGCCACGGCGGCAGCGACGCCAGGAAGAGGCCCTCGGCGACCCGGTCGATGCCGACGGTCATCTCGCGCTCGGTGAACTTCACTGGGCGACCCGCTCGCGTCGGTTGCCGCGGCCCGTGGCCCGGGCGACGACCTCGTCACCGCGGTAGACCTTGACCACGAAGATGTCCTCCTTGGGCAGCCGGACGTCGACCTTGGCCTCGGCGCGGAGCTGGTCACCCTCGCGCACCGGGCGCAGGTAGTCGATCGCGACGTGGCTGATGACGCCCGAGTGGGTCTCGTTGTTGGCCGCCGCGGCCAGTGCGATGCCGGAGACGGAGAAGAGGAACGCGCCGTGGGTGGTGCCGTGCGGGTTGAGGTGGTCGGCGGTCACGGTCACGAAGGACTCCGCGTGGCCGCCGCCGTGCTGCACGATCGAGACACCGAGGTGCTTCGCGTAGTTGTCGACCGGGGCGCTGCTCTGGGACGTCATGCCTCCAAGTGTGGGGTACGGGGGTGGCCCGTCCGCGCGCCGTCTCGGGGAGATCTCAGGGTCGATCTCAGGGCCGGCACCGGAACACAGGATGCCTGGTCGTCCGTTTGACTGGGTGTCACCTACCGAGGAGCACCCCATGACGCAGAACCCGTACGCCCCGCAGCCCGGCGCCGGCGCCCAGCTCTCCCCGCAGGAGGAGCGGAACTGGTCGATCGGCGTCCACGTGGTCACCGGAGCCGCGATGGTGCTGAGCGCGGGAACGCTCGGCTTCGTCGCTGCGCTGGTGGTCTACCTGATGTACAAGGACCGCGGGCCCTTCATCCGTCACCACGCGGCCAACGCGGTCAACATCCAGCTGACCGCGCTGCTCTGGGGCGCCGCGGTCCTCGTGCTGGGGATCGTCACGCTCGGCCTGGGCTGGTTCCTCTTCGCCGTCATCCCGTTCGTGGCAGGTGCGCTGCACCTGCTCGGTGCCCTGGCTGCCTCCCGCGGCGAGTGGACCACCCCGCCGCTGACCTTGCGGTTCGTGCGCTGACCCTCAGGCGTGGGCGAGGGCGAGCTTCGTGGCGAACCCGAGGAAGACCACGCCCACCGCGGACGTGCCTGCCGCCGAGAGCCCGCTGCGGCGGCGGAAGGCGTCGGCCAGGCGCGCACCGAAGAAGATCAGGGCGCTGAGGTAGAGCACCGACGCGATCTGGCAGAGCACGCCGAGGAAGAGGAAGGTCAGCGCCGGCCAGGCGTAGTCGGGGTCCACGAACTGCACGAAGAAGGCGACGAAGAAGAGGATCGCCTTCGGGTTGAAGAGGCTGATCACCAGCGCCCGGTGGTAGGGCCGCTCGCCCGGCGCCTCGATCGGTACGCCGGTGGCGATCGCCGCCGCCAGGCGACGTGAGCGCCACGTGGCCCAGGCTCCCCGGAGCATCGCCACCGCCAGCCAGGCCAGGTAGCCGGCGCCGATGTACTTCACCACGGCGAAGAGCAGCGGGTTGGTACGCAGCACGCCGGCGACACCGGCGGCGGTGAGCACCATCAGCACCGTGTCGCCGGTCCACACCCCCGCTGCCGCCGTGTAGCCCGCCCGCGTGCCGCGCCGGGCGGCGACGGAGACGACGTACATCGAGTTCGGGCCGGGCAGCAGGATGATCAGGACCAGTCCGATGACGTAGGTGGTCAGGTCCGTCACGCCGAGCATGGCCCGATGATGCCACCTCGACCGGCTCGCGGGAGCGGCGTACGTTCGGACCATGTCCGGTGACGTGCACGCGCGGAGGATCCGCTTCTCCTACCCCCAGGGTTCGCTCGACCGGCACTACGTGCAGGGCGACCTGGTGATGAGCCACGCGGTCAGCGTGCTGTCCGCGATCTTCCCCTCAGGTGAGGACTACTTCATCCGATCGGTGCGGAGCTTCAGCGACCAGGTGACCGACCCGGTGCTCCGCGAGCAGGTGAAGGGCTTCGTCGGCCAGGAGGTGACCCACGGCCGGGAGCACCGCGAGCTCAACCGGCGCCTCGACGAGATGGGCTTCCCGACCCACGCGATCGCCCGCAGCTCGAAGGGCTGGCTGCAGCGCTACGAGCGCTGGTTCCCGCCGATCCTGAGGCTCGCGCACACCGCGGCGCTCGAGCACTACACGGCGGTGATCGCCGAGACCCTGCTGACCAAGCCCGAGGCGCAGGCGCTGCTCGGCGACAACGAGGTCCGCAACATCCTGCTCTGGCACGCGCTGGAGGAGTCCGAGCACCGCGCCGTGGCGTTCGACGTCTTCCGTGCGGTGGGCGGCACGGAGCGGCGGCGGCGCCAGGGCTTCCGGATGGCGACGTTCGGCCTGCTCGTGGTCACGGTCGCCGGCACGACGCTGTCGATGCTCCTGACCGACCGGGCCGCGTGGAACCCGGTCCGGCTGGCGCGGTCGCTGCTGCGCCTGCGGCACAACCCGTTCCTGCAACGCGATGTCGTGACGCGGCTCCTCGACTACCGCCGCGAGGGCTTCCACCCCGACGACCACCCCAACGACGAGCTGGTCGCCCGCTGGCGCGAGGAGCTGTTCGGCGCGGACGGCTCCCTCGCCGACCACCTGCACTGACCGCGCCGACCACCTGAGCTGAGCGCCGCGGGTCGGGCCGCGCCTCAGCTCTCGCTGATGGGGTGCTTCGGCAGCTTCTTGACCTTCGCCTTGCGGGTCTTCCGGTCGGGGATCATGCCGCGCATCTCCTCGAGCTTGCCGAAGCAGAGCAGCCGGTCGTCCGCCTCGAGCACGTTGCGCGCCGCGGGGTTGGGGATGACGTTGGTGCCCCGGTGGAGGGTGAGCACCGTGATGTCGCGCTCGCGCAGGCCCGACTCGGCCAGGGTCTTGCCGATGAACGCACCATCGCCGTGGACGACGATCTCGGCGACGCCGTACCCGGTCGAGACCGAGAGCCGCTCACGCACGTCGATGTGCGGGAAGGCGACCTGGTTGTCGATGTAGTCGATGATCGCGCCGGCCACGTCGAGCTTGGTCGCGGCCTCGATGCCCTCCAGGCCGGGTGAGGAGTTGACCTCCATGACCAGCGGGCCGTCCGCGCCCTCGAGCATGTCGACACCGGCCACCTTGAGGCCCATGATCTGCGCCGCGCGGACCGCGACACGCTCGAACTCGGGGTCGAGGTCCACCTTCTCGACGGAGCCGCCGCGGTGCACGTTGGAGCGGAACTCGTCGCCCTTGGCCGTACGCCGCATGGCGGCGACCACCCGGTCGCCGACGACGAGGGCGCGGATGTCGCGGCCCTTCGACTCCTTCACGAAGCGCTGGATGAGGACGTTCTGGCGCGTGCTCTGCAGCGTCTCGATGATCGCCTCGGCGACCTTGATCTCGGGCGCGAGGATCACGCCGATGCCCTGGGTGCCCTCGAGGAGCTTGATGACGACTGGCGCGCCGCCGACCCGCTCGATCGCGGGGATCACGTCGGCGCGGTCACGGACGAAGGTCGTGGCCGGCATCCCGATGTTGTGGCGCGACAGGATCTGGGTCGCGCGGAGCTTGTCACGCGAGTTGGAGATGCCGGCGGCCGTGTTCGGCGTGTAGACGTCCATCTGCTCGAACTGCCGGACCACGGCGGTGCCGTAGTAGGTGATCGAGTTGCCGATGCGGGGGAGCACCGCGTCGTAGTCGGACAGCGGCTTGCCGCGGAACTGCAGGTCGGGCTCGTCGCCGGCCAGGTCGATGCCGAAACGGAGCGTGTTGAGGACCTTCACCTCGTGCCCCCTGCTCAGCGCAGCGGAGCGGAGCCGCTGCGTCGAGTAGGAACGCGGGGCGCGGGAGAGAATCGCGAGCTTCACCGGGTGCCTCTGCTTGGATAGGGGCCGTGACGGACTCCCATCCAACCAGACACCCGGAGACCGCCGGGTGGCGCGAGTGGGTGAGTCTCCCCGACCTCGGCGTGCCGTGGATCAAGGCGAAGCTCGACACCGGCGCCCGGTCGTCGGCGGTGCACGCCTTCGACCTGGAGCCCTTCGAGCGTGACGGTGCCGAGTGGGTCCGCTTCTCCATCCACCCGTGGCAGCGCAGTGCCGAGGACGCCGTCGACGTCGAGCTCCCGGTCCACGACCGGCGCGCGGTCCGCAGCTCGTCGGGTCACGCCGAGGAGCGCTACGTCGTGCTCCTCGACATCCGTCTGCTCGACCGCACCGTCACCGCCGAGGTGACCCTCAGCCGCCGCGACGAGATGGGGTTCCGCCTCCTCGTCGGCCGTGAGGCGCTGCGCCAGGGCTTCCTCGTCGACTCCGCCCGGTCGTACGTCGGCGGCCGGCCCCGCCGCGTCGTACGCCGGAAGAACCGCGGCGTCGCGCCGCTGCCGAAGGCGGTGCCGGCCGATGGCGCGTGAGTCCTTCGCGATCGGCAGCGTCCGCGTGCGCGCCGGGTCGGCCAAGTCGGTCGAGCTGCCGATCACCCGCCTCGTCACCGGAGGCGACGTGAGCCTCCCCGTGCACGTCGTGCACGGCAAGGAGGCCGGCCCGGCGATCTGGGTCAACGCCGCGATCCACGGCGACGAGGTCCTCGGCGTCGAGGTGATCCGTCGCGTGATGGCCGACCTCGACCCCAAGCAGCTGCGCGGCACGGTGGTCTTCGTCCCGGTCGTCAACGTGCTCGGCTTCATGAACGGCGACCGTTACCTGCCCGACCGCCGCGACCTCAACCGGATGTTCCCCGGCTCCGCACGCGGCTCGCTGGCGAGCCGCATCGCGCGGCTCTTCATGGACGAGGTCGTGTCCAAGTGCGAGCTCGGCATCGACCTGCACACCGCCGCGGACAAGCGCGACAACCTGCCCCAGATCCGGGCCGACCTCGACGACCCGGTGACGCGCAGGCTGGCCCAGTCGTTCGGCGCTCCGGTGATGCTGCACGCGAGGCTGCGGGACGGCTCGCTGCGTCAGGCGGGACTCGACGTCGGCGCGCGTGTCCTGCTCTACGAGGCCGGAATGGCGATGCGCTTCGACGAGGCCCCGATCAGGGTCGGTGTCGAGGGAGTCCTGCGCGTGCTGGTCCAGATGGACATGATCGACATCCGCCCCGAGCTGATCGAGCCGCCGTACGTCGAGGAGTGCCGCTCGAGCGGCTGGGTCCGGGCCCGCGGCACCGGCATCCTCCACCTGGAGGTCGACCTGGGTGCCGAGGTGCGCGAGGGCCAGCGCCTGGGTGGCCTCTCCGACACCCTGGGCCGGCGGGTGCGGCTCGTGCACGCCGACCGCACCGGCGTCGTCATCGGGCTGACCCGGGCCCCGATCGTCAACGCGGGCGACGCGGTCATCCACATCGCCAACTGACGCATCCGCACGCCTCGCGCGGGGTACCTCACGGGCCCCTGACGAGAGGAGAGCGTGATGGAGACGGACGTCCGCTACGACGCATCGCAGATCCAGCTGGCCGCCGCGGCGGTCGGGACGGCATTCCTGGTGGTCGGCATCGCCGGGTTCATCCCGGGGGTGACCACGCACTACGGCGACCTGCAGCTCGCGGGCCACGACTCGGGCGCGAAGCTGCTCGGCCTGTTCCAGGTCTCGGTCCTCCACAACCTGATCCACCTGGCCTTCGCGGCCGCTGGCCTCCTCCTGGCGAGGACGGCAGCCGGCGCACGGGCGTACCTGGTGGGCGGTGGGCTCGTGTACCTGCTGGTCTTCCTCTACGGCCTCGTGGTCGGGCAGCACGACCAGGCGAACTTCGTCCCGCTCAACGACGCCGACGACGTCCTGCATCTCGTGCTCGGCGGCGGCATGGTGCTGCTGGGCCTGCTCCTCGGTCGTCCGCGCCCGATCGGTGACTGACCGGTCGGGAGCGGAGCGCGGTGCTCAGGCCGACGCGGCCTGGCGGACCTCGAGGGTCTCGACGAGGCGGGCGACGGTGCGCGCCATGGCCTTCGCCGCTGCCTTCTCGATGAGCGGGGCGGCGAGGCCGACGAGCGGGGCCTCGCCGGTCTGGCGCAGCGTGAGCTTGGTCCAGGCGCCGGTCGGCTCCCAGGTGTAGGTCGCCTCGAGCGCGACCGGGCCCTGCTCGCTGCGCAGGACCATGCCGTGGGTCGGCTCGAACGAGACCAGATCGAAGCCGAGCGGCAGCTTGCGTCCCAGCACGTGGGGCAGCCAGGCCTCGGCGGTGGCCGGGTCTGCCGCGTGGCGGGCGACGTCCGCGACGGGACGGCGGACGAGCGACGAGACGGTGACGTCCATGGCGGGTGCTGCGACCGTGGTGCTCATGGGGCTGCCTTCCAGGTGGGTGCGGCCCTGCAGTTGCTGGCCACTCGTCAAGGGAAACGGTCGAGCGGCGCAACGGTGACGCGGTTTCCGGCAGGGAATTTCGGCGGGCCGGCGGTCATGCCGGCGGGTCTGGACACCCCCGTGTTCCCCGGACCCGCCGCGCGTATGCGGAAACTATCGGTTCCCAGTGGCGCCGTCACCTCCTGCGCCCGCAGCCGGTCGGGAAATGACGAAGGCCGCCGCCCCGTCGTACGACGGAGCAGCGGCCTCTCGCTCGGCTCGCTCAGGCCTCGAGGGCCTTGGCGACGCGGTTGTGCGCCTCCCAGATCTCGGCCGGCACGTTGGTGAACTGCTTGAGGTGCTCCTCGCGGTAGCCCATCTCCTGCTGCCAGCGCTTCGTGTCGATCGTGAGGATCGTGTCGAGGTCGGCGAGCGTCTGCTCGTCGAGGCCCTCGAGGTTGAGCTCCTCGCGCGCCGGCAGGACGCCGACCGGCGTCTCGACACCGGTGACCTCGCCGTTGCGGTACTGCATGAGCCACAGCAGCGGGCGCAGGTTCTCGCGGTAGCCGGGCCACAGGAAGCGGCCGTCCTCGCCACGCTGGAACCAGTTGACGTGGGCGAAGATCGGGTTGTTCGTCGCCTTGCCGACCACGTCGAGCCAGTGCTGGGCGTAGTCGCCCTCGCCGTAGGACATGAACGGACGCATCGACATCGGGTCGTAGCGCAGCACGCCCTCGAGGCCGTCGGCGGCGAACGTCGCCTCGGCGCCCAGGGTGAGGCCGTCGTAGACGCCCTCGGCGAGGTCGTTGATCGCGCGGATCAGCGGCTCGCGGTCACGGGTGCGACCACCGAAGATGATGCCGTGGATCTCGACGCCGGCCGGGTCGTTCCACTGCTCGGCAGCGTTCGGGACGTTGGCGATGGTGGTGGTGAAGCGGGAGTTCGGGTGCGCCCAGTTCTCGTCCGCCTGCTCCGGCGTACGGTCGGCGATGCGCTCGCCCTTCCAGTCCAGCCAGCCGTCGAGGTCGGTCGGCTTCTCGCCGCGACCCTCCCACCAGACCTCCTGCGTCTTCTCGTTGTACGCGACGTTGGTGTAGATGACACCGAGGCCGGGCTTGATCGACTCGATCGCGGTCGGGTTGGTCAGCTCGTTGGTGTCCTTGGCGACACCGAAGACACCGTTCTCCGGGTTGAAGCCGCGGAGGACGCCGTTCTCGTCGACCCAGATCCAGGCGATGTCGTCGCCGTAGAACTCCACGTAGTAGCGGTCACCGAGGGCGTCGGGGGCCAGCGTCATCGCGAGGTTGGTCTTGCCCGAGGCCGACGGGAAGCCACCGCAGATGTTCCACTTCTGGCCGGTCTCCTTGTCGGTGATGCCGAGGAGCATGAACTGCTCGACGAGGAAGCCGTTCTTCCAGCCGTCGTAGGAGCCCTGGCGCAGACCGTGGGCGATCTTGCCGAGCAGCGCGTTGCCGCCGTACGACGAGCCGAAGTGCAGGATCGTGCGCTCGTCGGCGACGGTCACGAAGTAGCGCTTGTCGTCCGGGGTGCCTTGGCCGAGGTTCGGCAGGTCGCCCGTGACGTGCACGGCGCGGACGAAGTCGTTGCCGAGGTGGTTGATGTAGTCCACACCGACGCGGGCCATGCGGATCATCTGCAGCACGACACCGACGTTGTCGGTCAGCTCCACACCCGCGGCGAACTTGTCGAGCGGGGAACCCGCCGGCGCCATCAGGTAGGGGATCACGTACATCGTCTTGCCCGCCGATGCGCCGGTCATCAGCTCGATGAGCTTCGGCTTCATCTCCGAGGAGGGCTTCCAGTTGTTGTACAGACCCTTGTCGGCCTCGTCGGAGGTCGCGACGATCGTGCGCTCCTCGGCACGAGCGGTGTCCTTGAAGTACGAACGCGAGAAGTACGAACCCTCGCCGGCCGGAAGCAGCTCGCCGGCCTCGAGCGCCACCTGGATGAGGCGTGCGTCGTCGGCGGCGGAGACCACCTCGACGCGCTCGGCGCCGGTGATGGCAAACCACTCGTTGACGTACGCGCGCACGTCCTCGTTGGTCAGACCAGCCTGGTCAAGCACGGTGTTGACGTCAGTCATTTGGGTCCTGTCCTCTCGACTCTGACAGCCATTGCACACGACACGCCCTCGGATCGCACATTCAGGAGGCTACTTGAGATGAAGAGTTTCGCAACTCATGTAGCCTTCATGTCCAATGGTGATGGACGTCGCCGTTGACGGACAGGATCAGGTCGCGAGCGAGGAGCTGTGGTGGGAGTACCGCTGTATCAGGCTAAGGCCGAGCTCTTCAAGACGCTCGGGCACCCCGCTCGCATCCGGATTCTGGAACTCCTGAGTGAGCGGGATCATGCGGTGCACGAGCTCCTGGAGCAGATCTCCATCGAGCCGAGCAACCTCTCGCAGCAGCTCGGCGTGCTCCGTCGTACGCAGCTGGTGACCTCCAACCGGTCGGGCGGGGCGGTCGTCTACTCGATCGCCGTGCCGGAGGTCCGCGACCTGCTGCTCGCCGGCCGCCAGATCCTCGGCCAGCTCGCCGCGCAGCAGAGCCAGCTCTCCGCCGAGCTCGCCGTCAGCCCCGCCCAGCTCGCGGACTGAGGTCAGGACCGGGCTCGTTTCACCCGGCGGACCACCCGTGCGGGGGTGCGGCGCGCGATCTCGCGCAGGCCGGTGACCCGGCGCGGGCGCGGCACCAGCTCGCCCGCGCAGTTGGGGCAGGCGTCGAGCTTCGCCTCGCAGGCCGGGCAGTAGGTGCACTCGTAGGAGCAGATGAAGGCCTCGGCGGCGTAGTCGAGCGGGGCGGCGCACAGCTCGCACTTGCTCTTCATGGACAGCATGTCCGGGATTCTGCCCCAGAACGCTGCCGGCGTCAGCGGGTCGTCGCCCGGCTGCACGTCCGGCTCAGGGGACCCGGACGAGCACCTCGCGGGCCAGCTCCGCGACCGAGGCGTAGCCGTTGAGCCCCATCGTCAGGTCAGCCTCGGCGAGCAGGCACTGCAGCACGTGCTGCGCACCCGCCGCGCCGCCCATCGCGATGCCCCACCCGTAGGGACGGCCGACACCGACCGCCGTGGCGCCGAGGGCCAGCGCCTTGACCACGTCGACGCCCGAGCGCACGCCGGAGTCGAAGAGCACCGGCATCCCGTCGGCCGCGGTCACGACGTCGGGGAGGAAGTCGAGCGCCGGGGCCGACGCGGCCTGGCGGCCGCCGTGGTTGGAGCAGTAGATGCCGTCGACCCCGCCGTCCCTGGCGCGGCGTACGTCGTCGGGGTGGCAGATGCCCTTGAGCAGCAGCGGCAGGTCGGTGAGGCCGCGCAGCCACGCGAGGTCGTCCCAGGAGAGGCCGGGGTTGCCGAACGTGAGCGCCCACTGGATCGCGGCGGCGCCCGGGTCCTCCTCCGGCGTCCTGTCGAGCTTCGCCCGGAAGACCGGGTCCGAGAAGTAGTTGGCCAGGCACTTCGCCTGCAGCTGGGGCATCGAGGCGTGCTGGAGGTCTCGCGGGCGCCACCCGAGGGTCCAGGTGTCCAGCGTGACGACGATGCCGGCGAACCCGGCCGCCTCGGCGCGACGGACGAACGACTCCGCGAGCTCGCGGTCGTTGGGCGTGTAGAGCTGGAAGAAGGCGGGCGTCTCGCCGAGCTCGGCGGCGACGTCCTCCATCGGGTCCTGCATGAGCGTCGACATCACCGCCGGTACGCCGGTCGCGGCTGCCGTGCGCGCCACCTCGAGGTCGCCGTGGCCCGGTGCGCCGCCGGCGGCGTCCATGACGCCGACGACGCCGATCGGCGCCATGAAGACCGGGCTGGCGTAGCGCCGGCCGAAGAGCTCCACCGAGAGGTCGCGCTCGGCGGCGCCGGAGAGCATGCGCGGCTTGATGCCCCAGCGCTGGAACGCGCGCACGTTGGCGTCCTGCGTGAACTCGTCGCCCGCGCCGCCGGCGACGTAGTCGTAGAGCACGTCGTCGAGGGTCGCGCGTGCGGCGGCCTCCCACCCGGCGTACTCCATCGGGAAGGACGGCATCGTGCCGAAGAGCCCGTTGAGGTAGACGCCGGTGTTGAAGTCGGAGAAGTTCGCCATGGCCGCATCATGCCGCGTGGCGCGGCATGGGCCCCGTCTCGGCGCGGCACGGGCCCCGTCTCGGCGCGGCACGGGCCCCGTCTCGGCGGGTCAGCTGCCGTTGCGGGCCAGGTCGTGCAGCTCGGCCTGGTACGCCGCGTACGTGCGGCGCAGGTCCGCGCCGGGCCAGTCGGCGGGAAGCAGCTCGGCCGGCAGCAACGGGTCGCTGCTGAGGTGCCTGACCAGGTGGGCGGCTGCGGCGAGCCGGTCGGCCGGGGCTGTGGTCGCGTGCAGGTGCTCGAGGATCCGCCGGCCGGTGGTGGCCCAGGCGGGCAGGTCCCACAGGCGCGCTGCCAGCTCGGCCGGGTCCTCGTGCGGAGTCGCGCGGAAGGTCTCGAGGACCGGGTCGGCCGCATACGCGGCCGGGCGGCGGAGGTTGGCGGGCCTGGTCCACACGCCCTCGCGGAGCTCGGCCAGGCGGGCGTGTGCGAGCTCGTCGCGCAGGGCAGCGCGCTCGGCGCCGGAGCGGCCGGTCACGACGACGACGGCCATCTCCCAGCTGCCGTCCCAGTCGGCCTCGGCGTCCTCGACGCCCTCGTCCTGGCGGGCCTGGCGGCTGATCAGGCGGTCGCCCAGCTGGTAGCCCCCGTCGAAGCGGACCAGGTCGCCGGCGGCGACGGCCCTGCTGAGCGCGACGCGCAGGGTCGCGGAGGCGACGCCGAAGTGGTCACCCGCCCGGGTCAGCTCGGCGGTCGTGAGCCGTGCCGGGTGTGCGCCGAGCAGCAGGCTGAGCACGACGGAGCGCGCGGAGAGGGGGGTCGCGTCGACGGGCACGGAGGACATCCTGTCATGCAACAAATCTGGACACGCCTGTATAGATATCTGTAACGTCGGAAGCATGGAGACGACACCCGGCTGGCGCCTGCGCACTGACGAGGGCCCTGGCTCGCCGTACCGGCACGCGGCGGCGGCGAGCGACGACGGCCCGGCGTACCGGACCCTGACCTACGAGGTCGACGGCCGTGTCGCACGACTGACCTTCAACCGGCCGGAGCAGGGCAACGCGATCACCCCCGACACCCCGCTCGAGCTGGCGCACGCGGTGGAGCGGGCCGACCTCGACCCGCGCGTGCACGTGATCGTGCTGAGCGGGCGGGGCAAGGGGTTCTGCGGCGGCTACGACCTGGCGGCCAGTGCAGAGCACCTGATGGAGGGCGGCATGCGCGGTGCCGACGACCGCACCGGCACGGTGCTCGACCCGGTCGTGCAGATGACCAACCACGACCCCCGCGGCACCTGGGACCCGATGGTCGACTACGCGATGATGAGCCGCTTCACGAAGGGATTCGCGAGCCTGCTGCACGCCGACAAGCCGACGGTCGCCAAGATCCACGGCTTCTGCGTCGCCGGCGGCACCGACATCGCCCTGCACTGCGACCAGATCGTCATCGCCGCCGACGCGAAGATCGGCTACCCACCCACCCGTGTCTGGGGCGTGCCGAGTGCCGGCCTGTGGGCGCACCGCCTCGGCGACCAGAGGGCCAAGCGGCTGCTGCTCACCGGCGACACGCTGTCCGGCCGCGAGGCGGCGGAGTGGGGCCTGGCCATCGAGGCGCCCGACCCCGCTGAGCTCGACGAGCGCACCGAGGTGCTGGTCCAGCGCATCGCCGCGATGCCGCTCAACCAGCTGATGATGGTCAAGCTCGCCCTCAACTCCGCCCTCCTCGCCCAGGGCGTGCAGAACAGCCGGATGATCAGCACCGTCTTCGACGGGATCTCCCGGCACACCCGGGAGGGCTACGCCTTCCAGCAGCGTGCGGCCGAGGCGGGCTTCCGCCAGGCGGTGCGCGAGCGCGACTCCGCGCCGTACGACGACTTCGGCCCCTCCACGAACAAGGGATGACCACGATGACCGCGACGCACGAAGTCTTCAACCAGGTCCCGCCGCTCGTCGGCCACGACACCAGCGCCGACCCCGCGCTCCGCGAGGGCCTGGAGCGTGAGGGGGCCGGGTGGGCGATCCCGGAGGTGAGCGAGCTGGGATGCCTTGCCGGCACCGCCGAGGCGCAGGCCTGGGGCCGGCTCGCGGAGCGGGTCCCGCCGGTGCTCCACAACTACGACCGCTACGGCCACCGCATCGACGAGGTCGAGTACGTGCCTGCCTACCACCAGCTGATGACGACCGCCGTCGAGCACGGCCTCCACGGTGCCCCGTGGGCCGACGACCGCCCCGGCGCCCACGTCGCCCGCGCCGCGAAGTTCTACGCGTGGAACGTCGACGCCGGACACGGCTGCCCCATCTCCATGACGTACGCCGTCGTCCCCGCGCTGCGCGCCAATCCCGAGCTCGCCGCGACGTTCGAGCCGCTGCTGACCAACCGGGAGTACGACTTCGGCCTGCAGGACCCCGCGACCAAGCGAGGCCTGATCGCCGGCATGTCGATGACGGAGAAGCAGGGCGGCTCCGACGTCCGTGCCAACACCACGACGGCCACGCGGCAGGCCGACGGGACCTACGTGCTGCGCGGGCACAAGTGGTTCACCTCGGCGCCGATGAGCGACATGTTCCTGACTCTCGCCCAGACGCCGGCGGGCGTCACGTGCTTCCTGGTGCCGCGCGTCCTTCCCGGCGGTGAGCACAACGCGATGCGCTTCGTCCGGCTCAAGGAGAAGCTCGGCAACAAGTCCAACGCCTCCTCCGAGATCGAGTACGACGCCGCGGTCGGCTGGCTCGTGGGGGAGGAGGGCCGTGGTGTCCGGACCATCGTCGAGATGGTCAACATGACCCGCCTCGACTGCGTGATCGGCTCCTCCGCCGGCCTGCGCACCGCGGTGACGATGGCTGCCCACCACGCGCGGCACCGGTCGGCGTTCGGCAAGCTGCTGGTCGACCAGCCCGCCATGCGCAACGTCCTCGCCGACCTGCAGGTGGAGTCCGAGGCATCGACCACGGCGATGATGCGCCTGGCCGGCGCCAACGACCGCGCGATCCGCGGCGACGAGGGCGAGGCGGCTCTCCGTCGCATCGCCCTCGCCGTGACCAAGTACTACGTCTGCAAGCGGTCACCGGTCGCGGTCGGCGAGGCGCTGGAGTGCCTCGGCGGCAACGGCTACATCGAGGAGCACGACATCGCCCGGATCTACCGCGAGATGCCGCTCCTCTCGATCTGGGAGGGGTCCGGCAACGTCGCGGCGCTCGACGCGCTGCGCGCGCTGGCGAAGGAGCCGCACACGCTCGACGCTTTCTTCGCCGAGGCAGCGCTGGCCGAGGGGGCGGATGTCCGCTACGACGAGGCCGTCGACCGGCTGAAGAAGGAGTTCACCTCGTTCGACGACATCGAGCTGCGGGCCCGCCGGATCGTGGAGCAGATGGCGCTGGTCTTCCAGGGCTCCCAGCTGCTGCGGCACTCGCCGGCTGCGGTGGCCGACGCGTTCTGTGCCTCGCGCCTGGGCCGCGACTGGGGCGGGGCACTCGGCACGCTGCCGACCGGCCTCGACCTGGCCCCGATCATCGAGCGCACGGCGACCGGGTTCCCCGGATGAGCGTCCACGTCGAGAAGCGCGGCTCCGTCACGGTGGTGACGCTGGACCGGCCCGAGGTCCGCAACGCCGTCGACACCCCGCACGCGCGGGAGCTGCACGCGGCGTTCCTCGCCTTCGATGCCGACCCCGAGGCCCACGTCGCGGTGCTCCACGGTGCGGGTGGGTCGTTCTGTGCCGGGGCCGACCTCGCCGCCGTGAGCACCGCGTCGATGGAGGTCGCTCCGCCCACGGGCGCCGCCGACGACATCGGTCCCATGGGCCCGACCCGGCTCCGGCTCTCCAAGCCGGTCATCGCCGCCGTCGAGGGGTACGCCGTCGCCGGGGGCCTCGAGCTGGCGCTCTGGTGCGACCTGCGCGTCGTCGACCCCGGGGCGACGTTCGGCGTCTTCTGCCGGCGCTGGGGGGTGCCCCTGATCGACGGCGGCACGATCCGGCTCCCCGAGCTGGTCGGACGTTCGCGCGCCCTCGACCTCGTGCTCACCGGACGCCCGGTGGATGCCGCCGAGGCGCTCCACATCGGACTGGCCAACAGGGTCGCCGCGCCGGGCGCGGCGCTCGCCGAGGCCGTCGAGCTGGCGGAGCGGATCGCGGCGTTCCCGCAGGCGTGCATGCGCTCGGACCGGGCCTCCGTCCTCACCGCCGCCGGCCGTCCGGAGGCAGAGGCGATCGCGGAGGAGTGGCGCCTCGGTGAGGAGGTCCTGCTCGAGGCGGTGGCGGGCGCAGCGCGGTTCGCGGAAGGGGCCGGCCGGCACGGCGCCGGGGCGTAGGCTGGACCCGGCACAAGGAGGAAGTCATGAGCGCCGGTGAGCTCTTCACAGGACTGGTCATTCTCGCGTTCTTCGTCGGCGCGCTCCTGATGGGCGTCTCCCGCCCGTGGGACACCACCGACCCGGAGCACCACCCCGACATCCTCGACGCGGACGGGCCGATCCCGCCGTCGGAGGAGTCGGGCATCTGACCCGTCTGGGCCCTCCCGGTGGAGGGCTCCGGCGGCGTAGGCTCGTAGCGGTGGGGCACACCGTCTACGGAGGTGCGCCATGGAGCCGTTTGCCGAGATCTTCACCCGCGACCAGGTCTTCATCCTGCTCGCGATCCTCGCCTTCTTCCTCCTCTCGATCGTGATCGCGCTGTCGGTCCGCAAGCCCGAGGAGTCGACCGACCTCGAGCACTTCGACCACGAGCACGGCGAGACCGAGGCACGCTGACCCTGCAACGCCTGATGGCCCACTTGTTGACGAGGGCGTAACCAAGTGGCGTGCCTCACAGTTGTGCAGGCATGTTCCCGCGTTCCCGTGCTCGTCGCGTGGTGCCGCTGGCCGGACTGGCCGCCGCAGCCACCGCACTCGTCGCCCCTGCGCTCCCGGCCGTCGCCGGGCCGGCGTACTCCGTGCAGACCCTGCACTTCGCTGTCACCACCGGCCCGGACAACGGCACGGCCTGCGACATCATCGGTGACCTCTACCTGCCGTCGTCCGCCTCGCCGACCAGTCGGGTGCCCGCGATCCTGACCACCAACGGTTTCGGCGGGTCCAAGGACGACCAGGCGGCCTGGGGTGCGTCGTTCGCCACCAACGGCTACGCCGTGCTGTCGTACTCCGGCCTCGGCTTCGGTGGGTCCTCCTGCAAGATCACCCTCGACGACCCCGACTGGGATGGCAAGGCGGCCAGCCAGCTGGTCTCCTACCTCGGCGGCCGCGACGGCATCGCCTACGCCGACGCTGCCCACACCCAGCCGGTCGCGCCGCTCGAGGTGGTCCAGCGTGACCAGAAGGACCACGACGGCGTCGCCCAGGCGAACGACCCCCGGGTCGGCCTGATCGGCGGCTCCTACGGTGGCGGGTTCCAGTTCGCCGCGGCGGGCATCGACCACCGCGTCGACGCCCTGGTCCCGATCATCACCTGGAACGACCTCTCCTACAGCCTGGCCCCGAACAACACCGACAAGGTCGCACCCGGTCGGGTCACCTCGACCAACTCCGGAGCCACCAAGCTCGCCTGGGGCCTGGGCTTCTCCGCCCTGGGCCTCACCGGTGACCTGCAGAACCAGCAGGTCCCCGGCGACCCGCTCCCGTGCCCGAACTTCGCCGACTGGGTCTGCCCCGCGCTGGTCACTGCCGGCACCACGGGCTACTTCGACGCCGCGTCCGTCGCCGCGGCCCAGCACGCCAGCGTCGCGTCGTACATGGCGAACATCGAGGTGCCGACCCTCCTCCTGCAGGGCCAGGCGGACACGCTCTTCAACCTCAACGAGGCGGTCGCCACCTACCAGGCGCTCAAGGCGCAGGGCACCACCGTCAAGATGGTCTGGCAGCACTTCGGGCACAGCTCCCTCGGGATGCTCCCCGGTGAGAACGACTACCTCGTCGGCCGCGCGTACCAGTGGTTCGACCGCTACCTCAAGGGGCTCGACGTCTCGACCGGTCCCGAGTTCGCCTACTACCGCGACTGGCTCGACACCGGTGACGCCGGCGCGACGTTCGCGACGTCCCGGTCGTTCCCCGTCGGCAGCGGCCAGACCTGGAAGCTGTCCGGTGGCGGCCTGACCGCGGGCGCCCTCACGACCGGCACCCCACTGCCGGGCACGCAGGCGTTCGTGACCCCTGCTGCGGGGCTGCCGACGTCGTTCCCCGAGACCGACGTGCTCGGCGGCGTCGTGAAGGACCCGGTTGCCGACGCCGTCGACGTTCCCGGCACGTACGCCGCGTGGAGCAGCCCGGTGCTCGGCTCGAAGGTCGACGTCGTGGGCTCGCCGGTCGCGACGCTCAAGGTCGACGCACCGTCCGCCGCCCTCACCCAGGGCGCCGGCGAGGCCGGCCAGCTGGTCCTCTTCCTCAAGGTGCAGGACGTGGACGCCTCGGGCCATGCGGTGACGATCAACGCGCTCGAGGCACCGGTCCGGGTCGCTGACGTGACCAAGCCCTTCACCACCACCCTGCCGGCGATCGTGCACCGGTTCGCGCCCGGGCACACGCTCCGGTTCGTGGTCGCGGGCGGCTCGGTGAACTACCGCGGCGGCATCGAGGCGACGCCGGTGACGATCACGTCGGGCGGCACCCAGACGCTGACCCTGCCTGTCGTGCCGTAGCCACACCCGGCCCCTCCGGAGCATCACAGCGGCCCGGACCGTCATCCGACGGTCCGGGCCACTGTGCTGTCGTGCCGGGCGGGTCAGCCCTGGGCCGCAGCGTTCTCCGGGGAGACGATGTTGACCAGCCAGCTGATGCCGAACTTGTCGATGACGTGGCCGAAGACGTCGCCCCAGACCTGCCTGTCGAGCGGCATGCCGATGGTGCCGTCGGCGGCGAGTGCCTCCCAGTAGGCCCGCAGCGGACCCTCGTCCGTGCCGGAGAGGCTGATCGAGAAGCCGGCCGGGGCGGCGTACTCGCCCATCTGCGGGTGCGTGTCGGAGGCCATCAGGGTGAAGCCCTCGTCGGTCACGAGCATGGCGTGCATCGTGAGGCCGGCGGCGTCGCTGGTGTCTCCCATGTCGCCGAAGGTGCTGACCCGCAGGTCACCGCCGAGGAACGACTGGTAGAAGGCCATCGCCTCGGCGGCGTTGTCCTTGAAGTTGAGGTACGGGTTCAGTGCGTTGGTCATGTCCTCAGCCAACACCCGACCCCCGACAGTGTCGAGGGCGCGCACGGTGCCGTCGTCACACGTTCAGCCGTGCGACGCACGACGCCCGCGGGACCTGTGGACCCGCGGGCGTGAACGCGTGGACGAAGCCGGGCTCGGTCAGCCCTCGAGCTTCTCCTTGAGCGACTTCGTCGACGCGCTGGCTGCGATCTTGACGACCGGCTCGACGACCTTGCCGAGTGCCTTGCCGGCGATGCCACCGCCGAGGTCGTACTCCCAGGTCACCTTGATGGTGCAGGAGGCGTCACCGGTGGGGGTGACCTCCCAGCGCGAAGCGTTCTTGATGCCCTTGTAGGAGTCGAGCACCATCAGGCGGCCCTCCTCGAACTCGACGACCTCGAGCAGGGACTGCAGCTTGGCGCCGAGCTTGATGGTCCCGTCGAACTTGGCGCCGATCCCGCGGGTCTGCTCGGTCAGGGCCTTGAGCTCGCTGAGGCCGTAGAGCCAGTCCGCGATCTTCGTGTAGTCGGAGAGGTAGGCGAAGGCCACGTCGGAGGAGACGGCGACCGCGCTCTCCACGGAAACAGAGTTGGACATGGTGCAGACCCTAGAAGAAAGTGCGACTCACCGTCGCACTCATCCGGGTGAGAATCACCACGGGCTGGGCTCGTAGTCCTTCACGAAGACGCCGTAGATGTCGTTGCCCAGCTCACCCTGCACGATCGGGTCGTAGACGCGGGCGGCGCCGTCGACCAGGTCGAGCGGTGCGTGCCAGCCCTCGGCGGCGATGCGGAGCTTCTCGTAGTGGGGCCGCTCGTCGGTGATCCATCCGGTGTCGACGGCGGTCATCAGGATCCGGTCGGTCTCGAAGTACTCGCCGGCGGAGGTGCGCGTCATCATGTTGAGCGCGGCCTTGGCCATGTTGGTGTGCGGGTGTCCCGGGCCCTTGTACCGGCGGGAAAACTGCCCCTCCATCGCCGAGACGTTGACGATGTACGCGCGACGGGCGCCGTTGGCGATGGCCGCGCGCATCGCCGGGCGCAGGCGCGAGTTGATCAGGAACGGCGCGATCGAGTTGCAGAACTGCACCTCGAGGAGCTCCAGCGGGTCCACCTCGTCGAGCACCTGGGTCCAGGAGTTGTTGTCCTGGATGTCGGGGATGAGGCCACCGGCGTCGATCGCCGTACCGGCCAGGTGCTGCTCGAGCGAGGCGTTGCCGGCCTTGAGGGCCAGTGCGGTCAGCGACGCCGCGTTGTGCGCCGCCAGCGCCGCCTCGGCCGACTCTCCCTCGTGGTGCGCCACGGCGGTCTCGGACAGGGCGCCCGCGATGGCGGCCGGGTGGGCCTCGGAGATCCGGTCGAAGGTGACCATCTCCGGCAGGGCCTTGATGCCGAGCGACTCGGCCGTCCCGAGCGGCGCGTTCTCGCCGTCGATCAGGTGGGAGTAGGCGCCGGGGAGGCGGCGTACGGTCTGGCAGGCGTTGTTGATGATGATGTCGAGCGGTCCGTCGGCCGCGACGTCGTCGGTCAGCGAGATGACCTGGGTGGGGTCGCGCAGGTCGATGCCGACCACCTTGAGCCGGTCGATCCAGTCCGCGGAGTCCTCCATGGCGGCGAACCGGCGGACGGCGTCCTTGGGGAAGCGCGTCGTGATCGTCGTGTGTGCGCCGTCGCGGAGGAGGCGCAGCGCGATGTACATGCCGATCTTCGAGCGGCCACCGGTGAGCAGTGCGCGCTTGCCGGTGAGGTCGGTGCGCTGCTCGCGCTTGGCGTGGCTCTTGGCCGCACATGTCGGGCAGAGCCAGTGGTAGAAGGCGTCGACGAGCGTGAAGTCCTGCTTGCAGATGTAGCAGCCGCGCGCGGTGATCAGCTCGCCCGCGAAGGCGCCCTTCGCGGTCGAGACCAGCGGGATGCCGGCGGTCTCGTCGTCGATGCGCATCGGCGAACCGGTCGCGGTCTTCTCGATGATCGCCTGGTCGTGCGCCTGCTTCTCCTGGCGGAGCTCGGAGCGGCGCTGCTTCTTGATCAGCTTGTACATGTACGACGCGCCGCGCTTCATCGTGCGGACGTCCTCGTGCTCCGGGTCGAGGCGGGGGATCTCGCTGAGGACCTTCAGCGCGATGCGGAGCTCCTCGGGATCGATCCGCTCGAGCGGCTCGTCGGAGAGCGGGCCGCCGAAGGGGTGGTCGTCCTGGGGCTGGTCATCGCGGTGTGGCACCGGCAGATCGTACGGCGCGGTGACCTGCTGCTCCGAATGCGTGGATGGCCCGAAATACAATTCGAGCCCGTCTCGACCAGCGGGAGGGAGGGAGTGCTGGTGGAGACGGGCTCGAGCGATCAGGGAGCTGGGAGGGAGGTTGCTCCCCGACCGTTGTGCCCTGATCAACGCGCGGTCGGGCGGCGGGTTACGCGGGTCCCGGAAAATATTTTCGGGACTTTTCCCGGCCTACCCCTCCCTGATCCCGAAGCGGTCGTGGAGGCGGCGGAGCGGTCGGGGAGCCCACCAGTTGGCCTCGCCCAGGAGCCGCATCAGGGAGGGCACGAGCAGCGCCCGGACGATGGTCGCGTCGATGAGGACGGCGAGCGCCATGCCGACCGAGATCTGCTTCATGAAGAAGACCGGGCTCACCGCGAACGCCGCGAACACGACGGCGATCATGAGCGCCGCCGCGCTGATGATGCGGCCGGTACGTGCCATGCCCTGTGCGACCGCCTCCTCGTTGCCCAGGCCACCGTCGCGCAGCTCCTTGATCCGCGCCATCACCAGCACGGCGTAGTCGGTGGCGAGGGCGAACGTGACCACGAAGAGGAAGACCATGCTGGTCACCTCGACCGAGTACGGCCCCGGGTAGTCGAGCAGGCTGCTGCCGACCTTCTTCTCGAACACGATGACGAGGATGCCGAGCGTGGTACTCAGCGTCAGGGCGTTCATCAGCAACGTCTTGAACGGCAGCAGCACCGATCCGGTCAGCAGGAAGAGCAGGACCAGGGTGAGCAGCACGATGACGGAGACGACGAGAGGCGCGTTGGCGGCCAGCGACGCCTTCTGGTCGATGAAGCGGGCGGTGTTGCCCGTGACCAGCAGCGTCGTCCCCGAGCCCGCGGAGAGCCTGCGGATCTCCTTCAGCGAGTCCTGCGCGCCGTCGTCGAGCGCCGGTACGTCGAACGCGGCGGTCGCGTAGGCGACGTCGTCCGACGTGTGCTGGAAGGGGGTGACGGCGACGACGTGGTCGACGCCGGCGATCTCCGTGCGCAGCGCGGCGAGCTCGCTGTCGGTGGCGCCACCGGTGACGGTCAGGGAGACGCCCTCGGTCACGGCCCGTGGGTAGTGGGCGTTGAGGTACCTGATCACCCCGTAGGACTGCTGGCCGGGCGGCACGGCCTGTGCGCTCGGCCCGGTGAGGTGCGTGCCCAGCAGCGGGAACGCCACCGCGAGCAGGATCGTCGTCGTCGCCACCGCGACGAGGACCGGCCGCTTCATCACGCCCCGCGCGAGGCGCAGCCAGCCGGTCGAGGCGTCGGAGACGGCCGGACCGCGGCGGATCGAGAACCGGTTGATGTTCGGGCCCAGCCAGGCGAGCAGTGCCGGGACGACCAGGATCGCCATCGTCGACGAGAGCAGGCCGACCATGCCTCCGGCGACGCCGATCGAGTAGAGGAAGCGCTGCGGCATCAGGACCAGGGCCGCCATGGCACTGGCGACGGTCAGTCCGGAGAAGAGTGCGGTACGGCCCGCCGAGGTGACGGTGTTGCGCAGCGCCTCCTCCGTGTAGCCGAGCCGGGCGACCTCCTCGCGGTGACGCGAGATCAGGAGGAGTGCGTAGTCGACGGCCAGGCCGAGCGACAGCGCCGTGGCGATGTTGAGGGCGAAGAGCGAGGTCTCGGTGAACGTCGCCATGATCCGCAGCGCGAAGAGCGTGCCGACGATCGACAGGCCTCCGACGAGCAGGGGGATGAGCATCGCCACGACCGACCGGAAGACCAGCAGCAGCAGGATGCCCAGGATCGGGAAGGCGATCAGCTCGGCGTTGTCGAGGTCCTTCCGGGTCTGGTCGTTGACCTCGTTGAAGCCGGCTGCGAAGCCGCCGAAGCCGACGTCCAGGGAGGTCGACGTGACCAGCTTCCGTGCGGACTCGTCAGCGATGCCGCCCTTGTCCTCGATGTCGGGGTCGGTGAGGTGGGCGGCGAGCACGAGCGAGCGCCCGTCGGCGGCGACCAGGCCGGTCCTCGCCGGGTCCGGTGCGGCCAGGGGGTTGTCGACCTTGCCGACGTACCTCGCCTTGGCGAGCTGGGCCGCGAGGCGGTCCACCTCGGTGACGACCGCGGGGTCGGTGAGGTCGAGCCTGTCGCCGTCCTTGGTGCGCACCAGCACGACGAGGCTCGGCTCGGCGGTGTGGCCGAGGTCCTTGGCCAGCACGCGACCGGCGACCTCGCTCTGGGAGGACGGGTCCGCGAAGCCCGCGGCAGCGAGGTGCTCCTCGACGTCGTGGCCGAAGAAGCCCGCGACGCCGGCGAAGAGCAGGACAAGAGCCAGGACGGCGCGGGGACGGCGCCACGTGAGGGCGCTGATGCGATCGAGCATGACCGCAACGTAGCAGCGCGAGTTCCCATTGGGAACCCACCTGTTAGGGTGAGTCCGTGCACACCTCGCCGGATGACCGCCACTGCTCCGTGGCGCGCTCGCTCGACGTCGTCGGTGACCGGTGGTCCCCGCTGATCATCCGCGACGTCGCCCTCGGCGTCAGCCGCTTCGACGCGATCCAGCGCGACCTGGGGATCTCGCGCAAGGTGCTGACCCAGCGCCTGCAGGCGCTCCTCGACCACGGGGTGCTCGGGAAGGTCCCCTACTCCGAGCACCCTCCGCGGTACGACTACCGGCTGACGGAGAAGGGCAACGACCTGGCGATGGTCGTCCTCGCCCTGCAGCAGTTCGGCGACAAGTGGCTCGCGGGCGACGACGGCCCTCCGCTGCTGTGGCGCCACCTCGCGTGCGGTGAGCTCAGCACGCCGGTCGTCTGCTGCGACCGCTGTGGAGAGCAGGTGCGTCCCGGGGACGCCGTGCCCGTGAAGGGGCCGGGTTTCCGCGAGGAGGACGGTCCCGAGCTGAGTGCAGCGATCGACCAGATCAGCGCCCTCCTCGGCTGACGACAAGGCGAGCCGCGTCGGGCAGGCCGGAGGGACCCGCCCGACGCGTCGGGTCACTCGGTGAGGTCGACGACCGTCGCGCCCTCCGCGGCCCGCTGGACCGCCTCGGTGCCCTTGACCGCCGCTGCCTTGGTCTCGTAGTCCTCGCCGACCGCCACCACCTGGCCGTTGGCCGCCTTCAGGCGGAACCGGAACTTGCCGGCCTTGTCCTCGTAGACCTCGAACTTCCCTGCCATGCCATCACCTTCCGAAAAGCGCACTGCGACGAAAGATCGGACCCGAGCTCCGGCGGGCGGGTGCCCGAGCCGAGTCGACCACGCCGCCGAGCCGTCGGCAAGGAGTTCCCGCTGAACGTCGGCCGCCCGTCGGCCCACGGGCCTCCTCAGCCCAGGCGGTAGGTACGCCGCGCCACGTCGCGCAGCAGCAGGTCGACGTCGGCATAGCTGCCCAGGACGTCGAGCAGGAGCGTGATGCTCGCCGGGATGCCGATGCCCGGCTTGTCCATCGGGAAGTTCGACGCCCACATCGTGCGCGCAGTGCCGAAGGAGTCGTGGACGTGGCGGATCAGCGGCGCGACCGTGTCGACGAAGTGGGCGTCGAGCGGTGCACTGCGGGGTCGACGTACCTCTCCGCCGAGGACGGGCATGCCGAGGCCTGAGTGCTTGGCGACGACGTTGGGGTGGCCGGCGAGTGCCGAGACGTCGTCACGCCAGCGGGCGAGCTGGTCCGCGCGCTGGCGCTCGTCCCGGCCGGCGGTGGTGCCGCGCGGTCCCAGCAGCCCAGCCGGGGTGCCGTAGTGGTCGAGCACGAACGTCGTCTCGGGGTAGGCGCGTACGAGGGGGAGTGCATCGGGCAGCTGGTGCGCGTAGCCCCACAGCTCGAAGCTGAGGCCGCGCTCGGCGATGGCGGCGAAGCCGTCGAGGAACGCGCGCTGGGCCCAGAGCCCGGCGGACGCCTCGAAGTCGCGGATGCCGGGGTCCGGGTGGTTCGCCGCGGACATCCGTACGCCGCGGACCAGCGGGCTGGCGGTCAGGTGCTGCCCGAGCACGGTCGCAGCATCCGGCCACCGCGGGTCGACGTGGACCACCATCGCGCCGAGGGCGGGTGCACCGTCCTGACCGAACGGCAGGCCGCTGATCCAGCGGGTCTCCTCCACCGACCGGGCGTGGGGCTCGTGCGGCCAGGCTGCCTCGATGTGCACCACCGTGCTGACCGGCACCCCGCCGGCGTCGGCGCGGTAGTCGAGCGGGAGATACGGCTTCAGCACGTGGTGCGGGTCGCCGACGAACTCCCGGTCGGCGCGCGGGAGCGCCCAGCGCAGCGCGCGCGGGACCCGCGGGACCCGGCGGAGGGCGCGGGCCTCCTTTGCGACGACGCCGTCGTTGACCAAGGGGTCCCACTGGTGGATGTGCGGGTCGATGACGCCGCCGACGGGCCAGGTGATCGTGCTCATCGGGGGTCTCCTTCGATCGCGACGAGGGCGTGCAGGGCGCGGCAGGCGTGGTCGACCTCGTCGGCGAGCGGAGGGCGGTCCGCCGTGGGCGTGCCCGACCAGCGCAGCGCCCGGTCCTCGACGTACGCCGTCCAGCCGTGGGCCACGGCGAGGGCCGACTCGGGCAGGCCGGTGGCGGTCACGATGCGACGCGCGATCGTCATCCGGTGGCTGTCGACACCCTCGCCGCCGAACGAGAGCGGTCCGCTGCCGAACACCAGCGCGAGGTAGAAGGCGCGGCGGCGCTCGACCTGGGCGTAGAAGCGCTCGACGAACTGGCGCAGGGCGACCTCGGGCGGCGCGTCCGGGTCCGGCGCCAGGTTGCGCTGCACCCGGCGCGACGCGGCGCCGAGCACCGCGTCGTAGTAGTCGGTCTTGGTCGGGAAGTAGTGGAAGAGCAGGCCTCGCGAGATGCCGGCCTCGGCCGCGACGGCGTCGAGGGAGAGGTCCTGGATCGGCTTCTCCACCAGCATGCGCAGGCCGATGCCGAGCAGCTGCCGTCGTCGGTCCTCGGGGCTGAGCCGGGTGCGGGTCCGGGAAACTTCCTCGCTCACACTATTGAGCATTGCTCAACAAACTGGCATGGTCAACCCCATGGACTTCGCACCTTCCCCGCGTGCCGCCGAGCTCACCGGCCTCGTCCGCGACTTCATGGCGACCGAGATCGAGCCCGTCGAGGCCGACTACCACCGCGAGATGAAGCGCCGCCGCGAGTCCGGCGACGGCTCGAACTGGCAGGAGCTCCCGGTCATGGCGCAGCTGCAGGCCAAGGCCCGTGAGCGCGGTCTGTGGAACCTCTTTCTCCCCGCCGGCCACGAGGGCCCGTACGCCGGGCGCTACGGCACGCTCGGCGGCACCGGGCTGTCGAACGTCGACTACGCCCCGATCGCCGAGCTCACGGGGCGCAGCTTCATCGCGCCGTATGTCTTCAACTGCAACGCGCCCGACACCGGCAACATGGAGGTGCTGCTGAAGTACGGCAACCAGGAGCAGAAGGACACCTGGCTCGATCCGCTCCTCGACGGCCGGATCCGGAGCGCCTTCCTGATGACCGAGCCCGCCGTCGCCTCCTCCGACGCGACGAACATGGAGCTGACCGCCGTCCGTGACGGCGACTCGTGGGTGCTCAACGGCACCAAGTGGTTCTCCACCGGCGTCGGCCACCCCGACTGCGAGATCTACATCGTCATGGCGGTCACCGACCCCGACGCCGACCGCCACCACCGGCACTCGATGATCCTCGTCCCGCGCGACACCGCCGGGGTGAAGGTCGAGCGGATGCTCACCACGATGGGCTTCTTCGACGAGCCGCACGGTCACGGCGAGGTCTCGCTGACCGACGTCCGCGTCCCGGCAGGCAACGTCATCAGCGGGCCCGGTGAGGCCTTCGCGATCGCGCAGGGGCGCCTCGGTCCGGGCCGCGTCCATCACTGCATGCGCCTCATCGGACTGGCCGAGAAGGCGCTCGAGCTGGCGATCCAGCGCGGCACCTCGCGCCAGGCCTTCGGCAAGCAGCTGGTCAACCTCGGCGGCAACCACGAGCGGATCGCGCAGGCCCGCATCGCCATCGAGTCCACGCGGCTCCTCGTCCTCAACGCCGCCTGGAAGCTCGATGTCGGCGGCCCGATGAACGCGATCTCCGAGGTCTCCCAGATCAAGGTGGCGGCGCCGCGGATGGCGCTCGACGTCATCGACTTCGCGATGCAGATCCACGGCGGCGGTGGCCTGACCGACGACTTCCCGCTGGCCGCGGCCTGGACCGGCGCACGTTCGTTGCGCTTCGCCGACGGCCCCGACGAGGTGCACCTCGGCCTGATCGCGCGCCTGGAGCTGATGAAGCACGGGATGTCGCGATGACGCGGCCCACAGGGAGCCGCCGGGTGCTGGTGACCGGGGGGTCGTCCGGCCTCGGTGCCGCGCTCGTCGCGGCGTTCGCGGCACGGGGTGACCGCGTCCTCGTCGCCGACCTCAACCCGCCTGCTGCGCTGGCGGAGGGGTCGCGCCACCTCCGGCTCGACGTGACGTCCGACGCCGACTGGGATGCCGCCCGTGCCTGGGTCGAGGCCGAGTGGGGCGGGCTGGACGTGCTGGTCAACAACGCGGGCATCGCGACCGGCGGGCGGATCGACGTCGTCACTCTGCCTGAGTGGGACCGCGTCATCGACATCAACCTGCTCGGGGTGGTCCGCGGCATCCGCACCTTCGTCCCGCTGATGAAGGCGGCGGTGGAGGCCGGCGAGCCGGGTGGCCAGATCGTGAACACCGCCAGCCTGGCCGGGCTCGTCCACCCGCCGGCCATGGCGTCGTACACCGCGGTGAAGGCGGCGGTCGTCGCGGTCAGCGAGACGCTCGCCTACGAGCTCGACTCGTGGGGGATCTCGGTCTCCGCGATCTGCCCCGGCTTCTTCCGGACCAACCTGGCGAGCTCGCTCGACGGCAGCGACACCGCGATGGACCGGGTCGCTGCCCGGCTGATCGACCGCTCGCCCCTCGACGCGACCCAGGTCGCGGCCCTCGTGATGAAGGGCATCGACGCGCGGCGGATGGTCATCGTCCCCGACGCCCCCGCACGCAAGGCTGTGTGGACCAAGCGCTTCGCCCGCCCCCTCTACGACCGCGAGCAGCGGAAGTTCGCCGCCCGCATCCACGCCATCACCCAGCAGGACCAGACGAAGGACGCATGACCATGAGCAAGGGAACGATCCTCATCACCGGCGCGAGCTCGGGCCTCGGTGCCGAGATGGCGCGACAGTTCGCCGACCTCGGCTACGACCTGGCGATCACCGCGCGACGCACCGAGCGCCTCGACGAGCTCGCCGCCGAGATCACCGCGAAGCACTCCGACCGCCGGGTCATCACCAAGGCGCTCGACGTGACCGACGACGAGGCGGTCTTCCGCGTGTTCAAGGAGGTCGCCGCGGAGTTCGGCACGCTCGACCGCGCGATCATCAACGCCGGTCTCGGCAAGGGCGCTCCGCTGGGCAAGGGCCGCTACGACGCCAACAAGGCGACCGCGATGACCAACTTCGTCGCCGCGCTCGCCCAGACCGAGGCCGCCATGGAGATCTTCCGCGCCCAGAAGTCCGGCCACCTCGTGATGATCAGCTCCGTCTCGGCGATGCGAGGCATGCGCTCGGCGATCACGACGTACGCCGCCACGAAGGCCGGCGTCGCCGCGCTGGCCGAGGGCCTGATCAACGAGAACGTGAAGGCCAAGGGCATCGACGTCTCGATCATCTACCCGGGCTACATCCGCTCGGAGATGAACGACAAGGTCGAGCAGAAGACCAAGTTCATGGTGGACACCGAGACCGGCGTCCGCTCGATGGTCGCCGCCATCGAGAAGCGCAGGCAGAAGGCGCTCGTCCCCTCGTGGCCGTGGGTCCCGCTCGGCTTCGCGCTCAGGAACGCGCCGATGGGCGTCGTCCGGAAGCTCTTCTGACGTGGCGGCTTCACCGGAGGTCGCCGGTGCTCGCGAGGTCCGCGACGAGGATGCCTTCGACGTCGCGGCGGTCGACGCCTGGCTGCGCACCACCGCAGGCGCGTCCGGTTGGGGCGACGGGCTGCCGGAGGTCCGCCAGTTCTCCGGCGGAGCATCGAACCTGACCTATCTGCTGCGCTACCCGGCGAAGGACCTGATCCTGCGCCGCCCGCCTGCCGGCACGAAGGCCAGGGGTGCGCACGACATGGGCAGGGAGTACCGGATCCAGGCGGCGCTCGCGCCGGTCTTCCCCTACGTCGCCCCCATGGTCGGGCTCTGCACGGACGAGGCGGTCCTCGGGTCGGAGTTCTACGTGATGGAGCGCCTGGTCGGGTCGATCCCGCGCAAGGACTTCGACGTCCCGCTGACGCCCGCCCAGGTGCGCGCCGTGTGCACCAGCACCCTGGACCTGCTGGTCGACCTCCATGCGGTGGACCCCGCTGCGGCCGGGCTCGGCGCCCTGGGCAAGGGCACCGGCTACGTGGCGCGGCAGGTCGAGGGATGGTCGACCCGCTTCCGCAACGCGCACACCGACAACGTCACCGACATGGAGGACGTGATGGCGTGGCTGGCCGCGAACCAGCCGGCCGACCGTGGCAGCTGCCTGATCCACAACGACTTCCGCTTCGACAACGTGGTCTTCGCCGAGGACGACCCGACGCGCCCGATCGGCCTGCTCGACTGGGAGCTGGCCACGATCGGCGACCCGCTGATGGACCTCGGGTGCGTGCTGTCCTACTGGATCGAGGCGGGTGACGACGACATGTGGCAGCTCGTGCGCATGCAGCCGACGAACGCCGACGGCATGCTCACGCGCGCCGAGGTCGTGGACTACTACTGCGCGCAGGCCGGCCTGTCGGTCACGCCCGAGCAGTGGCGGTTCTACGAGGTGTACGGCGTCTTCCGCCTCGCCGGCATCGTCCAGCAGATCTACTACCGCTTCCACCACGGGCAGACGACGAACCCGCGCTTCGAGCACTTCTGGATGTTCGTCAACATGCTGGGCGACCGCGCCCGCTCGGTGATCGGGTCCGCATGAGCGTGATCCTGCTGGTCCGGCACGGTCAGGCCTCGTTCGGTGCCGCCGACTACGACGCGCTGTCGGCGGCCGGGCACGAGCAGGCGCGGGTCCTCGGGCGGGACCTCGCCGCGCGTGGTGTGGTGCCGGACCGGATCGTGCGGGGCGAGCTCCGCCGGCACCGGGAGACGGCCGAGGGCATCCTCGAGGGCCTCGGGTCCGCGGGCGGCAGCCTGCCCGTGACCGTCGACGCCGGCTGGGACGAGTTCGACTTCGACCACGTCCTGCGGGTGCACACGCCCAGCGAGGAGTCGCGTTCGGTCATGGCCGCTGTCGGCGAGCTCCCTCCCGAGCGGCAGCGGGCGGTCTTCCAGGCCTTCTTCGAGGAGGCGACGGCCCGCTGGACGGGCGGCTCCGCCGACCATGAGTACGCCGAGTCGTTCCCGGCGTTCACGGCGCGGGTCGTCGGTGCCCTGGAGCGGGCCGCCCGGGCCACCAGCGGTACGACCCTCGTGGTCAGCTCCGGTGGTCCGATCGGGCTGGCCACCTCCCACCTGCTCGCGGGCGACGCCTCGCTGTGGCCGCAGCTCAACCGGGTCGCGGTCAACACGGCCGTCACCAAGGTCATCAGCGGGCGGTCGGGGCTGCACCTGTCCTCGTTCAACACGCACGCGCACCTCGAGCACGACAAGGCGCTGCTCACCTACCGCTGAGCGTGTCGGGGCGCCGTCCGGCGGGTACCGGCCGGCCATGGACGAGAAGCGCATCGAACCCGACGACTGGACCGACGAGCCGACCGGTGGCGGAGGCGCCCTCGGCACGGCGTCGAGCGGTGACCAGCGGATGGCGGAGGAGGGTGAGACCGATGACGCCGCCGTGGTCAGCGGCGGCGGTGTGGTCGACCGCGACGAGGTGGACCCGGCCGACCAGTCCGAGTCGGCGACGAGCCTCGACTGAGCGGACGGCCGCGCGGGACCGACGTACGCTGGAGAGGTGGACGAGACCGATCGTCGTCGCCCGGTCCGCGAGGAGTGGACCAGCCGACGCGCGAGTGGCAGAGGCGGCTCCCTCGGGGTGCCCTGGAGCAAGGACCCGCGCGTGCCCTCCGGCCACGAGGACCAGGACCACGAGGTGGTCAGCGGTGGTGGGCTCGTCGAGCACGAGAAGCTGCAGCGCTCGGAGGTGTCGACCCGCGTCGACTGACGGCGCGTCGTACGGCGTGTCGGGCGTCACCGCGCCGGCGAATGGTCGTATAAGTGCCAGCCCCACTACGCTTCTACGGTGAGTGACCTTGTGAACGACGCTGCTGTGACCCCCGACGACAACGCCGAGGTGGTTGCCGAGACGGTGAAGTTCGCCGATCTCGGCCTCGACGAGCGGGTGCTCAAGGCGCTCAAGGACGTCGGCTACGAGACCCCGTCCGCCATCCAGGCGCAGACGATCCCGCCGCTCCTCGCGGGCCGCGACGTGATGGGCCTGGCCCAGACCGGCACGGGCAAGACCGCGGCGTTCGCGCTGCCGGTGCTCTCGCAGCTCGACTCCGGCCAGAAGACGCCGCAGGCGCTCGTCCTCGCCCCGACCCGTGAGCTGGCGCTCCAGGTCTGCGAGGCCTTCGAGAAGTACGCCTCGCACCTCAAGGGCGTCCACGTGCTCCCCGTCTACGGCGGCCAGGGCTACGGCGTCCAGCTCTCCGCGCTCCGTCGTGGCGTCGACATCGTCGTCGGCACGCCGGGTCGCATCATGGATCACCTCGAGAAGGGCACGCTCGACCTCTCCGAGCTCCGCTTCCTGGTCCTCGACGAGGCCGACGAGATGCTCTCCATGGGCTTCGCCGAGGACATCGAGACGATCCTCAAGGACACCCCCGAGACCAAGCAGGTCGCCCTGTTCTCGGCCACGATGCCGAGCACGATCCGCCGCATCTCGAAGCAGTACCTCAACGACCCGGTCGAGATCCAGGTCAAGAACAAGACCGCGACCAACACCAACATCACGCAGCGCTACCTGATGGTGTCGTTCCCGCAGAAGGTCGACGCGCTCACGCGCATCTTCGAGGTCGAGAACTTCGAGGCGATGATCGTCTTCGTCCGTACCAAGCAGGCAACCGAGGAGGTCGCGGAGAAGCTCCGTGCCCGCGGTTTCGCCGCGGCCGCGATCAACGGTGACGTCGCCCAGGCCCAGCGCGAGCGCACGGTCAACCAGCTCAAGGCCGGCAAGCTCGACATCCTCGTCGCCACCGATGTCGCCGCCCGTGGCCTCGACGTCGAGCGGATCACGCACGTGGTCAACTTCGACATCCCGACCGACCCCGAGTCCTACGTCCACCGCATCGGCCGCACGGGTCGTGCCGGCCGCAAGGGTGACTCGATCTCCTTCGTCACCCCGCGTGAGCGTGGCCTGCTGCGGATGATCGAGAAGCACACGAAGTCGCCCATGGCGCTGATGGACCTGCCGTCCGTCGACGACATCAACGCGACCCGCCTGGCCCGCTTCGACGAGGCGATCACGGAGGCGCTCGCGGGCGAGGCGATCGACGACTACCGCGACGTCATCGCGCACTACGTGAAGAACCACGACGTGCCGGAGGCCGACGTGGCCGCCGCGCTCGCCGTCGTCCTGCAGGGCGAGACCCCGCTCCTCCTCGACGAGAAGGACATGCCCAAGGTCAACACCGTCTCGGCCGACCGCCCCGACCGTGGCGACCGCCCGGACCGTGGCGCCCGCGGCGACTTCGGCGGCAAGGACCGTGGCCCGCGCGAGTCGCGCACCGGCGTCCCGCTCGCGACGTACAAGATCCAGGTCGGCAAGCGCCACAAGGTCGAGCCCCGCCAGATCGTCGGCGCGCTCGCCAACGAGGGCGGCCTGCGCCGCTCGGACTTCGGCAAGATCCAGATCCGTCCGGACTTCTCGCTCGTGGAGCTGCCCGCGGACCTCTCGCCCGAGACCTACCGCCTCCTCGAGCAGACCCGGATCTCCGGCAAGCTCATCGAGCTCCAGCCGGACAAGGGCCCGGGCATCCGCACCGAGCCGCGCAAGTCCTACGGCGACCGTGGTCCGCGCAAGGAGTACGGCGACCGCCCGCAGCGCTCGTCGTACGGCGACCGGGGTGACCGTCCGCAGAAGCGTGAGTTCTCCGACGGCACGTGGGAGAAGAAGCCGCGCCAGGACCGCAGCGAGCGCACCGGCGCCGAGGCCGCGTGGGGTGACAAGAAGCCGCGCCACAAGAAGAAGTTCGACTGACGCACCCAGCGTCGGGCCGTCACGCCACGTCCGCTGCCCTCGGCCACGCTCTGTCGTGGCCCGGGGTGACGAACGTGGCGTGACTGCATTTCGGGTGTGGCGCAGGCGACAGATAGATGACTTGTCATCTAGATAGATGACGTGTCACCATTGAGTCATCGAGGCGACCACCTGGCCGCCGGAACTCATTCGGAGGTAATCCCATGGACATCGTCCTTCTCGTCGGCCGCATCCTGTTCGTCGTTCTCTTCCTGCTCTCCGCCGTCGGTCACTTCGCGCAGACCGACTACATGGCCGGCTACGCCAAGTCGAAGGGCCTCCCGTTCGCCAAGCTGAACGTCCTCGCCTCCGGCCTGGTCTTCGGCCTCGCCGGCCTGGCGATCGCGTTCGGCGTGTACGGCGACCTCGCCGGCATCGTGCTCGCGCTGGTCCTCGTGCCGACCGCGCTGATCTTCCACACGTTCTGGAAGGAGCAGGGTGAGGCCAAGGCGATGACGCAGATCATGTTCAACAAGGACCTGGCCCTCGCGGGTGGCGCGCTCGCCCTCGCCTTCGCGTTCTCGACCAACCCGGGCCTGACGCTCACCAACGGTCTCTTCGCCTGACCCAGGCATGCCGGCCCCGTCCTCGGGGCACTGCTCGCCACCACGACGACTGCCCGCGCCGCTTCCGAGTCGGCGCGGGCAGTCGTCATTGGGCCGAGACGGGGCCGGTGCCGCGAAGAACGCGGCACAGGCCCCGTCTCGCCGTGGCACAGGCCCCGTCTCGCCGTGGCACAGGCCCCGTCTCGCCGTGGCACAGGCCCCGTCTCGGCGGGTCAGAGGTCGCGGGCGAGGGCGAGGCCGGCGGCGCGGCCGCTGAAGATGCAGCCGCCGAGGAAGGTGCCCTCGAGGGCGTTGTAGCCGTGGACGCCGCCACCGCCGAACCCGGCGACCTCGCCGGCTGCATACAGGCCCGGGATGACCTCGCCGGAGGCGGCGACGGCCTGGCTGTCGAGGTTGGTCTCGATGCCACCGAGCGTCTTGCGGGACAGGATGTTGCAGCGCACCGCGATGAGCGGGCCGTGCTCCGGGTCCAGGATCCTGTGCGGCTTCGCGACGCGCATGATCTTGCCCGTGCGGTCCTTGCGGCCGTTGTGGATCGCCATGACCTGGGCGTCCTTGGTGAACGGGTTGTCGACCTGGCGGTCGCGGGCCACGATCTGACGCTCGATGTCCGCGGCGTCGAGCTTCGGGCCGCGGGCCAGCTCGTTCATCCCGGCGACGAGGTCGGCGATGTCGTCGGCCACCACGAAGTCCTCGCCGTACTTCTTGAAGCGCTCCACCGGGCCGGTGGCGCCCTTCCCCAGGACACGGTCCTTGAGCATCAGCCGGACGTCCTTGTTGGTCCAGTCGGGGTTCTGCTCCGAGCCCGAGAGCGCGAACTCCTTCTCGATGATCGTCTGGTCGAGGACGAACCAGGAGTAGTCGTAGCCCGTGCCGAGGATCTGGGTCATCGAGCCGATCGAGTCGGCACCCGGTACGCCGGACATGCCCTCCAGCCGCTTGCCGTTCGCGTCGAACCACATCGACGACGGGCCGGGCAGGATCCGGATCGCGTGGTCGGGCCAGATCGGGTCCCAGTTGTGGACGCCCTCGACGTAGGCCCACATGCGGTCCTTGTTGACGAGGGTCGCGCCGGCCTGCTCGCTGATCGCGAGCATGCGGCCGTCCACGTGGGCGGGGACGCCGGCGATCATGTGGGTGGGCGCGGGCCCGACCCGGTCCGTCGGCCAGTTGCGCCGCATGAGCTCGAAGTTGTGGCCGATGCCGCCGCTGCTCACCACGACCGCCCGTGCGCGGAGGTCGAAGTCGCCGACGACCTCCCGCGAGGACTTCACGCCGCGGGCGCTCTCATCGGCCGCCAGCACGGAGCCGCGTACGCCGACCACGGCACCGCCGTCGACCACGAGCTCGTCGACCTGGTGCCGGAACCCGAACTGCACGAGCCCGGACCTCTCCGCCTCGAGGACCGGCTCGAGGAAGATGCGCACCACCTCGGGCCCGGTGCCCCAGGTGATGTGGAAGCGCGGCACCGAGTTGCCGTGGCCCTCGGCCCGCCCGTCGCCCCGCTCGGCCCATCCCACGAACGTCAGGGACTTCAGGCCCAGCGCGTGCACGTAGTCGCGCTTGCCCTCGGCGGCCCAGCGCACATAGGCGTCGGCCCACTGCTGCGGCCAGAAGTCCTCGCCGCGACCAGGGCCCCCGGTGCCGTCGCCGAAGCGGTCGAACTGTGCGCTTCCGTGCCAGTCCTGCAGGGCCAGCTCGACCGAGTCGTGGATGCCCATGCGGTGCTGCTCGGGGCTGTCGACGAAGAAGAGGCCGCCGAGCGACCAGAAGGCCTGGCCGCCGAGGTTGTTGCGGTTCTCCTGGTCGAGGACCAGCACCTTCTTGCCGGCCAGGGCGAGCTCGTGGGTGGCGACGAGCCCGGCGAGGCCGGCGCCGACGACGATGACGTCGGGCTGGAAGTCAGAGGACGGCGAGGGCGACGCTGTGGGCATGAGGTCAGGCTACGGCCGGGCGGCCGGCCTCGACATCGGCGATCGTCCCCCGGATCAGCTCCGCGATCGCCTCGGGGCAGTCGCCCATGGGGACGTGGCCGGCCCCGTCGAGGGTGATGTACCGCGCCTCCGGGACGAGCCGGCGTGCGCGGGCCATCTGGCCGTAGGGGAGGATCCGGTCCTTCGTGCCCCAGGCGATGGTGACCGGCGCCTTCAGGGCGCCGCGGAACGGCCGGAAGACCGGGCGCAGGCACTTGATCGCGGTGAGCTCGAAGCCGCGCGCCCGCTTCATCGCGAGCGCGTCGCCGTACGTCGAGGCGGCGTCGTGCCGGTCGGCGTACGCGTAGAGGGGCCAGCCGATGACCGCGCGGACGAACCCGGCACGGCAGGCCTGGCGCAGCGCCGGCGAGGGCACCAGCAGCGCGCCGAGGCGCATCGCCACCAGCGGCAGGGCGGCGCCCGCACCCTTCCAGTCGATGAACGAGGCCGGCGCGAGCGCGACCGCCGAGGAGACCTCGCCCCGGCGCGCGAGCTCGAGGGCCACCGCGCCGCCGAGGGAGTTGCCGGCGACGTGCGGCTTCTCGAGCCCCCAGGCGCGGAAGTTCGCGACCAGGTGGTCGACGTACGCCTCGACGTCGTGGGTGCTGCCCTTGGGATGGGCAGGGGACTCACCGAAACCGGTGAGGTCGACCGCGATCACCTCGTGGTCCTCCGCGAGCAGCCGCACCACGGGGTCCCACGCCTGGCGACGGTGGCCGATGCCGTGGACGAGCACGACCGGGGTGCCGGCGCCCAGGCGGTCATGGGCGAGCGCGGGGAACGACATGGGGACCTCCTGCGTGGGGACGCCCGCAGTCTTGCACCGGACCGCGATAGGCGGAACGCCTTGTCACAGAAAGTGACCTGCGCGACATCGTGACGGCAGAGTGGAGCGCGATCGGCCGATTCTGGCGCGTTTTCAGGTCCTCGTGGAGCGCGGGGTCGCCCGGCCTGCGCGACAGGGGTGCGAAGTGCCCGGATGTGTGCCATACTCGAAAGTGAACAAACGGTGAACAGGAGGTGGCCCATGCTTGACGGTCTTGCAAACCACGACCACATGGAGCTCGTCTGGAAGCGCGAGAAGGGCGTCGACGGCAAGAAGCGTCTCGTCGCTCACTGGGTGCGTGTGCGCCCGGCTGCGCCCACGAACCATCACGCTGCCTGACTCCAGCGACCTACTTCGTCAGCGACGGTGCCCGGCTCTCGGGCACCGTCGCTGTTGCGTAGACGAGGGGATGGTCGGTGACCCTCCCGAGCACGCCGCGGTCGCGGATCGTGTAGTCGGCGAAGCCCACGCGCGAGGAGCCGAGGATGAAGTCGACCGGCATCCTGCCCGAGCTGCAGGAGCCGCCGGCCCAGCGGAGGTCGGTGCTCGCCGTGACCGGGCTGCAGTACTCCTGGCGCTCGTTCATGTCGCCGGTGACGAAGACCGGGTAGCCGGTCTGTGCGGCCAGCTTGTTGACGAGCGCGATCTCCCGCGCCGTCGCCTCGCGCCGCCATCGCGCCTGCGTCGCGCCGTACTTGTGGGCGGGGTTGTGGAAGTTCGCCACCCAGATGCGCTGCCTGGTCTGCACGTTCTCCAGCAGCACATACGGCATCTGCCGCGTACGACCGAAGAAGTACGGGATGGCGATCGTCTCCCGCTCCACCGCGCGGAACGTCGAGGTGTCCCACGCGAGCGTGTTGTCGACCGCGTCCTGGTTCACGGCGAGGCCGGGCCAGCTGTCCCACCGGCTGCCGGTCCGCGCGCGGAACGCGGCGTACTGCGGCGCCTGCATCTCCTGGAAGCCGACCACGTCGGCCGAGGCCTCCTGGAGCGCCTGCAGCGCCCAGCCCATGCGGGTCGCGCTGTCGGCGTACTCCGCCCGGTCGCCGCCGGCGACCGTGTGGCTGTTGCCGAGGACGTTGAGCGTGGCGATCTGGAACCGGAACGCCGGCAGGGTGTCGAGCTGCTTGCGGACGTTGCGCAGCAGGTCCTTCGAGATCGGGATGTCGGGCGCGCGTGACGGCGTGATGACCGGGGTGGGCGGTGGCGTCGTGGCCGGAGGGGTGGTCGGCGCCGACGCGCTGGCGTTGGCGCGGTGTCCGTCGTTCCCGGTCAGGCCGAAGGCGACGCCCACGCCGGCGAGGACCAGGACGATCACGAGGAGCGGAGCCAGCGTCACGACCAGCTCGGGGGGTTTGCGCACCGCTGAAGGATACGTCCGGTACGGCTTGACGTGACCGACGCCACGACCTACCGTTCTTATGCCCCTCTCGATTACCCCATGAGTCGAGAGGGGCTTCTTCATTTCCGGCCCCGCTCGCCGCGAGACCCAGGAGGCGGGGACCCCGGCGGTGGGGTCGGCGGGCGTGCGTAACGGTCCGATAAATGAGTCGCGACCGGCATCTGGGCACTGCAACCATCGACATCATGGGCACGGGCATGGCGGCGTATCGAAGGCTGCTGGCCCACCCCACCGTCAGGTCGGTGCTCGTCCTCGGGTTCATGATCCGGGTGCCTGTGTTCGCGTCGTTCATCGTGCTCACGCTCCACGTCGTCACGGGGCTCGACCGGAGCTACTCCGCGGCCGGTCTGCTGGAGACCGTGACGACGGTCGCCATGGCCGTCGCCGCGCCCTGGCGCGGACGCGCCCTCGACCGCATCGGCCTGCGGGCGACCGTCGGGCCCATGCTGGTGGTGCTGGTCGTCGTCTGGTCGATCGCGCCCTTCGTCCCGTACGCCGCCCTCCTGGTGCTCGCGGCGGTCGGCGGCCTGGCCAACGTCCCGCACTACTCGGTCATGCGCCAGGCGCTGATCAGCGCGGTCCCGGACGCCGACCGCAAGGCGGTGCTCTCGCTCGACGCGCTGGGCACCGAGCTCTCGTTCATGGTCGGCCCGGTCCTGGGCGTCGTCGCCGCCACCCGACTGGAGACCAGCTGGGCACTCCTCGGCACGCAGCTGGTCGCCCTCGCAGGGGGCGTCGGGCTCTGGCTGGCCAACCCGCCTCTCGTGAGGGAGGAGACGGCTGCGGTCGCGACGGATGGGGAGCCTGCCACGGGCGCTGGCGCGGTTGCCGCGCGCGACCGGGCTCCGGCCGGCTCGACGAGCGACGTGCCTCCCGGGCCGCTGTGGCGCAACCCGACGGTCCTGGCGGTGCTCTTCGCCGGCACCGCGACCACCATCGTGCTGACCGGCACGGACCTCGGGGTCGTCGCCGCGCTGCGGCACATGGACCAGCCCGGCTCGATCGGCTGGGTGCTCGCCATCTGGGGTGCCGGCTCGGCGCTCGGCGTCCTCGTCTACGGCGCCCTGCACCGGCCGGTCCCGCTCAACGTTCTCCTCGCCCTGCTGGCGGCGACCACGATCCCGGTCGCCCTCGCCGACGACCGGCTCAGCCTGGTCCTCCTGCTCTTCGTCTGCGGTCTCTTCTGTGCCCCGACGATCACGGCCGCGAGCGAGGCGCTCAGCCGTGCCGTGCCCGAGGGCTCGCTGGGCGAGGCGATGGGCTGGCAGGGCGTCGCCTTCACGATCGGCGGTGCGACCGGCGCACCCCTCGCCGGGCTGGTGATCGACCACGGCGGCTGGCAGGGGTCGTTCGTCGCGGGTGGCGTCGTCGCCCTCCTCGCGGCCGGGGCAGCGCTCGCGCTCGAGGCAGGTCGCACCCGGGCTCGCGTGCAGGTGCCGCGCCGTGCAGGTGCCTAGTCTGGAGGCATGAGCGCCTCCTTCGACGTCCTCGACCCTGCTGACGGCTCCGTCCTCGCCTCGCTCCCCGACCAGGGCGTCGACGAGGCGCGGACGATGCTCGACACCGCGGTGGCGGGCCAGGAGGCGTGGGCGGCGACGGCGGCGCGCGAGCGTGCCGAGATCCTCCGCAGGGCCTTCGACCTCGTGACGGCGCGGGCCGACCACTTCGCCCGGACCATCTCGCTGGAGATGGGCAAGCCACTCGCGGAGGCGCGCGGGGAGGTGGCGTACGGCGCCGAGTTCCTCCGCTGGTTCTCGGAGGAGGCGGTCCGCATCAGTGGCACGTGGCTGCCCGCCCCGGCCGGTGGCTCGCGCCTGATCACGATGAAGAAGCCGGTCGGTCCGGTCCTGCTGATCACGCCCTGGAACTTCCCGCTGGCGATGGCCACCCGCAAGGTCGGCGCCGCGATCGCGGCGGGCTGCACCATGATCGTCAAGCCCGCGGAGTCCACCCCGCTCACCACCATCGAGCTGGCCGAGGTGCTCGCCGAGGCGGGGCTCCCGGACGGCGTGCTCCAGGTGCTCACCACGACGCAGGCGAAGGAGACGACCGCGGCGCTCATGGCCGATGCCCGCCTGCGGAAGGTCTCCTTCACCGGCTCGACGGCCGTCGGCAAGGCGCTGGTGGCCCAGTCCGCCGCGAACCTGCAGCGGGTCTCGATGGAGCTGGGCGGCAACGCGCCGTTCCTGGTCTTCGACGACGCCGACCTCGACAAGGCCGTCGACGGTGCGATGGTCGCCAAGATGCGCAACATGGGCGAGGCCTGCACGTCCGCCAACCGGTTCCTCGTGCAGGCCGGGGTCGCCGGGGAGTTCTCCCGCCGGCTCGCGGAGCGGATGGGTGCCCTCAAGGTCGGGCGCGGGCAGGACGACGGCATCGACGTCGGTCCGCTCATCGACGCCCGGGCCGTCGCGGGTGTGCAGGAGCTGGTCGACGACGCCCTCGCCGCGGGTGCACGCCGGATCGTCGGCGGGGACGCCGAAGGCAACTTCTTCCCGCCGACCGTGCTGGTCGACGTGCCGGAGGAGGCCCGGGTCAACCACGAGGAGATCTTCGGACCCGTCGCCCCGATCACGGTCTTCCCCTCCGGTGCCGACGGCGAGGCGGAGGCGATCCGGATGGCCAACGACACCGAGTACGGCCTGGCGTCGTACGTCTTCACCCGTGACGTGGGCCGGGTGCTGCGGGTCTCCGAGGGCCTCCGGTTCGGCATGGTCGGGGTCAACACCGGCCTGGTGTCGAACCCGGCGGCCCCGTTCGGTGGTGTGAAGGCGAGCGGCTTCGGCCGCGAAGGCGGGTTCACCGGGATCGACGAGTACCTCGACATCACCTACGTCGGGCTCGCGGCCGACTGAGGCGCCGCGACGGAGCGCCCACGGGCTGACCGCCCGGGGCCCTGCCGCCTAGGCTGGAGTCATGGCACCGCAGCCCGAAGGAACCCCCGGCCCGCCGACCACCGTCGTGCTCTTCGGAGCCACGGGCGACCTCGCGCGGCGCAAGCTGCTCCCCGGTCTCCTGCACCTGTGGCGCAGCGGCCTGCTGCCGGACGTCCAGGTCATCGGCACGGCGCTGCACGACCACGACCGTGAGTCGTTCGTGCAGATGGCCCGTGAGGCGATCGAGGAGTTCAGCGACGACGCCGACGACAAGAAGGAGTTCGACGAGTTCGCCAAGCGCCTGTGGTGGGCCGACAGCGGTGTCGACAACCTCAAGGCCGCCGTGACCGAGGCCGAGACCGGGCTCGAGGGCGAGCGGCTGCGGCTGCACTACCTCTCCGTCCCGCCGAAGGCGGCGCTCGACGTCGTCGAGCAGCTGCGCGACGCCGGCCTGGTCGACGGCAGCCGGATCATCATGGAGAAGCCGTTTGGCACCGACCTGGCCTCCGCCAAGGCGCTCAACGACGCGATCCACGAGGTCTTCGACGAGTCGCAGATCTTCCGCATCGACCACTTCCTCGGCAAGGAGGCGGCGCTCAACATCCTGGCGCTGCGCTTCGCCAACGGCCTCTTCGAGCCGATGTGGAACCGCAACTTCATCGACCACGTCCAGATCGACATCCCCGAGGCACTCGGCCTCGAGGGTCGGGCTGGGTTCTACGAGGGAACGGGCGCGTTCAAGGACATGGTCGTCACGCACCTGTTCCAGGTGATGGCGTTCGCGGCGATGGAGACGCCGACGGCGCTCGACCCGCAGTCGATCACCGAGGAGAAGAACAAGGTCTTCCGCTCGATGCTGCCGCTCGAGCCGCACCACGTCGTCCGGGGCCAGTACGACGGCTACCGCAAGGAGGAGGGGGTCTCGCCCGACTCCGAGACCGAGACCTTCATCGCGCTGAAGTGCTTCATCGACAACTGGCGCTGGGCCGACGTGCCCTTCTACCTGCGCACCGGCAAGCGGCTGGCCGAGGGGCAGCGGATCATCTCGATCGCGTTCAAGGAGCCACCGAAGTCGATGTTCCCCGACGGCTCGGGCATCGGCGACGACGGCCCCGACCACCTGACCTTCGACCTCTCCGACAAGGCGAAGATGTCGCTGTCGTTCTACGGCAAGCGACCCGGTCCGGGATTCCGCCTCCAGAAGCTCTCCATGCAGTTCGAGATGGAGGGCACCGAGTGGTCGGGCAGCGTGCTCGAGGCCTACGAGCGGCTGATCCTCGAGGCCGTGAAGGGCAACCACACCCTCTTCACCACCGCCGACGGCGTCGAGCGCCTCTGGGAGATCAGCCAGCCCCTGCTGGACAGCCCCCCGCCGGTACGCCGCTACGCGCCCGGCTCGTGGGGACCCAACCAGATCCACCAGCTGATCGCTCCGTTCGCGTGGCGGCTGCCGTTCGAGCGCGGGTGGCGCGAGCAGCGCTGAGCCTCGTCACGCCCTAGCGGGCGAGCAGGGTGGGCAGCTCCGCACGGGAGTGGATCCCGAGCTTGCGGTAGACGTTGGACAGGTGCCACTCGACGGCCTTGACGGTCACGAAGAGCTCCTGGGCGACCTGACGGTTGGTGAGGCCGGTCGCGGTCAGGTCGGCGACGCGGCGTTCGGACGGGGTGAGCAGGGCCAGGGCCTCCGCTGCGGGTCGGTTGGCCGGCTCGCCGATCCGGTCCAGGAGGCGGCGTACCCGGTCCTCGAGGGGACGCAGGCCGCGCACCTGCGCGTACGACTCCGCCCGCCGGAGCAGGCTGACGACCTCCGGTGACGCGCCGGCGCCCTCGAGCAGGATCAGCATGCCCGCGAGGTCGGCGGAGACCTGGGCTGCCAGGCGCCCGGCGGGGACGCTCTCGAGTGCGGCGAGGGCGCGACGGAGCAGGCCGATGCGGTCCGCCGTCGGGTCCACGGCCGCCACCGTGCGGAGGGCCTGCGCCAGCGTGTACGGCGCCCCGAAGGCCTCGGCCCGGGCGGCGTTCTCACGTGCCAGGTCGACCGCTTCCCGGCCGTTGCCGGTGCGGATCAGGGCGAGCGCACGCCCGGCGCGCCAGGGGAGCACGGCCGGGTTGTCGAGGCTCAGGTGCACCTGGCGACCGACCTCGGCGTAGCGCCGCGCCGCTGTCTCGTGGTCGCCGTGTGCCGCAGCGATGTCGCCGAGCGCGTGCTGGGCGTACGCGCCGATCAGGGTTCGCTCGCCGGCGATCCGCTCCAGCTGCGAGCGCCACGGCAGGGTGCGCTCGAGCTCGCCCCGGGCGATGTGGCACTCGACGAGGCCGGCGAGGACGAAGCCCAGGCCGGCGTTCCAGCCGTGCGAGCGCTGCTCGAGGGTCGCCGCGAAGTCCGACTCGGCTTCGGCGGTCAGGCCCATGCGGGCGCGGGCGGTGCCCCGGCACGCAGCGGCGTTGGCGAACTCCAGCACCGAGCCACGGGCGCGCGCCTCCTCCATGGCCGTCGTGAGGGCGCGCTCGGCCTCGTCGAGGGCGGAGGCCCAGATGAGGGAGCAGCTGGCCATGAACACGGCGGTTCCGTCGGCGTTGGCGTGCTCGAAGAGGGCGCCACGGTCGATCGCGCGCAGGGCCAGGTCGCGCGCCTCCGCCGCGGTGCCGCCGTCGGCGACCTTGAGGCTCGCCGCGGCGGCGAGGGCGAGGCGGTGGTCGGGGGTCGCGGCGTCCGCGGGCTCGCCGAGCAGCCGGTCGAACTGCTCGTGCATGTCACGGGCGGGTGCCCCCATGAGCAGGCCGCTGAAGACCATGCGACCGCTGAGCACGTGCCCCGCGTGGCTCCCGTCCGGACTCGCGTCGAGCGGGGAGCCGAACGTCGCGCGTGCCTGGGCGTACTCGCCCGCGATCAGCAGGGCGTCGCCCGCGGCGGCCCTCAGCGCGGCGAGCTCGTCGGGGTCCTCCGTGAGCGAGCGGGCCCGGCGCCACATCTCCTGGGCCGCCTCGATCTCGCCCAGCGCCGAGAGCGCCGAAGCCGCGCTCGAGAGCAGCGGGATCTCCGCTGCGGTGATCGGGCCCTCCGCGATGGCCCGGTCGAAGTACCGGTGGGCCTGTTCGGCCTCGCCGGCCGCCAGCGCGTGCCTGCCCTGCTCGGCCAGCCGGTCGCGGGTGTCCGGGTCGTCGCCGGGCGTCGTGTGCAGGAGGTGGCGGGCCACGACCGTGCGGGGTGCGCCGCGCCGGGCCAGCACGTCCGCACACCGGGCATGCAGGTCGGCCGTGTCGTCGGCGCTGAGCGCCGCCAGCACGGCGTCGGCGACCAGCGGGTGGCGGAGGCGGTGGGTGCCGTCCTCGCGGTGGGCCAGCTGCGCGGTCGTCAGCAGGGCGAGGTCGTGCACGACGGTCGCGGGCGGGACCCCCGCGAGCTCGGCGACGGAGCCCGTGGCCGCGTGGTCGCCGAGGATCGCCACGGCGGAGGCGGTGGTCAGGGCCGTGGCCGACAGCCGCCGCAGGCGGCCGGTGATCGACCCGACGAGAGAGTCGGGGACGTCGTCCCCGCCGCTCGCGATGACCTCCCCCACGAAGAGGGGTACGCCGCCGGTCACGGTGTGGATCCGGTCGGCCTGCTCGGGGTCGAGCCGGTGCGCCTCCAGCAGGGTCGCGACGCCGTCGACGCTCAGAGGCTCGGGGTGCAGCACGCGGCTCACCTCGCGCAGCCGCGCCAGCGACTCGGGACAGCTCGGCTCCTCGCCCGTCCGCACCGTGTAGGCCAGGACGCAGGGGAGCTGCTGCACGGCTGGCGCGAGCAGGTCGAGCGCCTTGAGGGACCCGGAGTCGACCCACTGCAGGTCGTCCACGGTGAGCAGCAGCGGCCGCTCCGCACACAGGTCCTCGAGGACCCAGCGGACCCCGTAGACCAGGTCACCCAGCGGGCGGCTGGCGCCGTCGGCGAGCTCCACCAGGGCGGCGCCGGGTCCGTCGAAGGGATGCTCGCCCGACCGGTGGCGGTGCGCCATCAGGCCGAACCAGTCGCGCAGGACGCCGTACCCGATGCCGGGGCTCATCGGCGTCGCGCGCACGTCAAGACTGCGCCAGCCGTCTCGGAGAGCGGCGTCGCGCAGGTGCCATAGCAGTCGGGACTTCCCCATGCCGGGAGGCGCTTCGAAGGCCACGAGGTCACCGTGACCGCCCCGAGCACGGTCCAGGAGCCGCCCGAGAGTGGCGGTCTCAGCGTCCCGTTCAACAAGCCGGGAGCGCATCCTTCGACGCTAGACCCGTGGGGGTGTCCTTGGGACCCCTTCGGGCCAAATGGGTCGTCCGGACTATGTCCGCACTGGGGCACCCCAGTGTCATGCTGGCGCCCGTGAGCCACACCCTCCTCGTCAACCCCCGGGCCGGCGGAGCGACGATCTCGGTCGCTGCCGCGGCGCGCGCCGCGCTCGAGGAGGCGGGCTGCGCCGTCCACGTCGCCCTCTCGGAGGAGCCGGCTGCCACCCGGTCCGCCGTCGACGAGGCATGCTGCCGCGGCGACGTCCTCGTGGCAGTGGGCGGCGACGGCACCGTGTCCTCCGCAGCCGGCCTGGTCGCGGAGCGGGGCGGCGTGCTCGGTCTGGTGCCGTCGGGACGTGGCAACGACTTCGCCCGCATGCTCGGGATCCCGGCCACCGCGCGCGGCGCCGTCGACGTGCTCCTCACCGGGCAGGTCGAGCAGGTCGACCTGCTCGCGGCGACGCTGCCGGGCAGCGGGCCCCGGATCGTCGTCGGCTCGGTCTACTCGGGCGTCGACGCGCACGCCGCCGAGCTCGCCGAGGCGATGCGCTGGCTGCCGGCGTTCCTCCAGTACCCGGTGGCGGGCGTCCGCTCGCTGGCCTCCTACACGCCGGTCGAGGTCGAGGTGGTCGTCGACGGCGTCGCGCACTGCTTCGGCGCCGCGACGGTCGTGGTCGCCAACTCGGCGTTCTACGGGTCCGGCATGCAGGTGGCACCGGATGCGTCGGTCACGGACGGCCTGCTCGACGTCGTGGTCGTCTCGGCCTCCTCGCGGCGCTCCCTGATCAGCGCGATGCCCACGATCTACAGCGGCCGCCACGTGCTCCGCGACGACGTCGCCGTCCTGCGTGGTCGGGTCGTCGAGGTGCGCGGCACGCCGCGGGTCTCGATGGGTGCGGACGGTGAGCCGCTCGGCCTGCTGCCGGCACGCGACGACGTCCCGGCCCGGATCGAGGTGCTGCCGTCCGCCCTGCGGATGATCACGCCGGCCTGACCGGTGAGAATGGCGCCATGTCCCTGGAGGTACGCCGCGCCGGCTCGCGGTTCGTGACGCTCGAGGCGGGTCGCGAGACGCGGCACTCGTTCTCGTTCGGGCCGCACTACGACCCGGCGAACCTGGGATTCGGCCTGCTGGTCTCGCACAACGACGACCGGCTGGCGCCCGGGGCGGGATATCCCGAGCACCCCCACCAGGAGATCGAGGTGGTGACCTGGGTGCTGACCGGTGCGCTCGCGCACCGCGACTCGACCGGTGGTGCCGGCGTCCTCCGGCCCGGGCAGGTGCAGGTGATGTCGGCGGGCACCGGCGTGGTGCACAGCGAGTACGCCGAGCCGGGTACCGGCCCGACGCGCTTCGTGCAGACCTGGGTCCGCCCGGCGGCCTGGGGTGAGGCGCCGGCGTACGCGTCGGCCGACGTGTCGCCCGGCGCGGGCTGGACCGCGGTCGTCGGGGGAGACGGCCTCCCGGTGCGCGCGCCAGGCGCGACGCTGTGGATCACCGACGCCTCGGCCGGCGACCAGCTGGTCGTGCCGGAGGTGCCGCACGCCCACCTCTTCGTGGCGACCGGTGCCGCTCGCCTGGGCGAGGTCGAGCTGGCCGAGGGTGACGCGGTCCGGATGAGCGACAGGGGCGGCGACCTCACGGTCACCGCCCCTGGGCAGCTGATGCTGTGGACCTTCGGGCCCTGAGGGTCAGAGCGCCGCGGCGGTCTCCGTGCCCTGCAGGATCGCGCGCTTGGCGTCCAGCTCGGCAGCGACGTCCGCGCCACCGATGATGTGCAGGCCGGGGCGGTCGGCGACGTGCAGCTCGTCGTACAGGCCGCGGACGGACTCCTGGCCGGCGCAGATGACGACGGTGTCGACAGCGAGGACCTGCTTCGTGGTGGAGCCGTCCTTGGCCGTGACGGTGATGTGCAGGCCCTCGTCGTCGATCAGGTCGTACGACGCACCGCTGATCTGGTGCACGCCGTCCTGCTTGAGGTGGGCCATGTGCGCCCAGCCGGACGTCTTGCCGAGACCCTTGCCGATGCGCTCCGCCTTGCGCTGCAGCAGCCACACCTCGCGCGACGGCGTGCGCGGCTTCTTCTCGGTCAGGCCGGCCGGGTCGACCAGCGGGTTGCCCACGCCCCAGTGCGCCTTCCACTCCTCGAGCGTCTCCTCCTCGTGGGTGAGGAAGACCGAGATGTCGACGCCGATGCCGCCGGCACCGATGACGGCGACCTTCTTGCCGGGCGTCACCTTGCCGGACAGCACGTCGGCGTAGGAGACGGCCTTGGGGTGGTCGATGCCGGGGATGGCCGGGGTGCGCGGCTCGACGCCGGTCGCGATGATCACCTCGTCGAAGGCGGCGAGGGTGGCCGGGTCGGCGGCGGTGTGGAGGCGGAGGTCGACGCCGAGGACCTCGAGCTTGCGGCCGAAGTAGGCCACCGAGTCCTTGAAGTCCTCCTTGCCGGGCACCTGCATGGCGAGGCGGAACTGGCCACCGATCTCGGCGTTCTTCTCGAAGAGCGTGACGGCAAGGCCCCGCTCGGCGGCGGAGACGGCGGCGGAGAGGCCGGCCGGGCCGGCGCCGACGACGGCGACCTTCTTCTTCGAGCGCGTGGGGGAGAGGACGAGCGTCGTCTCGCGGCCCGCACGCGGGTTGACCAGGCAGGAGACCTTCTTGTTCTGGAACGCGTGGTCGAGGCAGGCCTGGTTGCAGGCGATGCAGATGTTGATCTCGTCCTCGCGGCCCTCGGCGGCCTTCTGGACGAGGAAGGAGTCGGCGAGGAACGGGCGCGCCATGGAGACCGCGTCGGCCTTGCCCTCGGCGATGATCTGCTCGGCCAGCTGCGGGGTGTTGATCCGGTTCGAGGCGATGACCGGGATGCCGACGTGCGGCTTGAGGGCAGCGGTCGAGTCGATCCAGGCCCCGCGGGGGACCTGCGTGATGATCGTGGGGACGCGTGCCTCGTGCCAGCCGATGCCGGTGTTGAGGATGTCGACGCCGGCTTCCTCGAGCTTCTTGGCCAGGGTGACGATGTCGTCCCAGCTCTGGCCGCCCTCGACGAGCTCGAGCAGGGAGATGCGGTACTGGATGATGAAGTCCGGCCCGACCTTCGCGCGGGTCGCGCGGACGATCTCGAGCGGGAACTGCATGCGTGCCTCGGCGGAGCCGCCGTAGCGGTCGGTGCGCTTGTTGGTGCGCTCGGCGAGGAACTGGTTGATCAGGTAGCCCTCGGAGCCCATGATCTCGACGCCGTCGTAGCCGGCCTTCTGGGCCAGCCACGCCGAGCGGGCGAACGCACGCACGGTCTTCTCGACCCGCTTGGTCGACATCGCCTTGGGCTTGAACGGGTTGATCGGGGCCTTGATCGCCGACGGGGCGATGCTGAACGGCTGGTAGGAGTAGCGGCCCGTGTGCAGGATCTGCATCACGATCTTGGCGCCGTGGGCGTGCACCGCCTCGGTGATCTCGCGGTGGTGCATCGCGTCCTTGCGGGTGCGCATGCCGCCGGCGAACGGCTTCACCCAGCCCTGCCACTCGGGCGCGTAGCCGCCGGTCACGATGAGGCCGACGCCGCCCTGGGCACGCTCGGCGAAGAACGCCGCCTGCTTCGGCACGTCGGCCACCTTGTCCTCGAGCCCGTTGTGCATCGAGCCCATGACCACGCGGTTGCGCAGCTCGGTGGTGCCGACCTTCAGCGGCTGGAGGAGGTGCGGATACCTGGTGATGCCGTTGTTGCTCATCGTGCTTCCTTGTCCGTCGCGCCGGCTGCCCGGCGTTCGTGGGTGGTGAGGTACTCGTCGAGGAAGCCGATCCAGCCTTCCTCGACACGGACGCCGGCGCGCAGGACCAGGTAGCGGTCCAGGTCGGCGTCCGAGAGCTCGTCGGGGTGGGGGAACTGCCGCTGCAGCATCTGCTCGTACGCCGCGGCGCGGGCGCGGTGGACCTCGCGCTGGGCCCGTGCCATGGCGAGCACGCCGGCCCGGTCCTCGGCGTACGACGCACCGCGGAGCTTGACCGCGAGGTCGCTGCGCAGCGGGGCGTCGGCGGGGGCCTCGGTGAGCCAGACGGCGAGGGTCTTCTCGCCGAGCGGGGACACCTCGTAGACCTTGGTGTCGGGCTTGCCCTGCTGCGGCACGACGGTGGAGGTCACCCAGCCGTCGGCCTCCATGCGGGCCAGGGTCCGGTAGATCTGCTGGTGGGTCGCGGACCAGAAGTGGCCGAACGACTTGTCGAAGCGGCGGGTGAGCTCGCTGCCACTCGCCGCGCGTTCGCGCAGGGAGACGAGGAGTGCGTGCTCGAGGGCCATGGCACGAGTGTGGAGCACCTATGCAACAAGTTGCAAGCCCTGTGGCCGGAGTCTCTTGGCATATACCCCTAGGGGGTATATGGTCGGCACCATGGACACCACCTGGCGCACGGCCGTCTCCGCGACCCTCCACTGCCTGACCGGCTGCGCCATCGGCGAGGTGCTGGGCATGGTCCTCGCCACGTGGTGGGGCTGGGGCGGCGCCGCATCGATCCTGCTCGCGGTCGCACTCGCCTTCTTCTTCGGCTACCTGCTCACCTTCTCCGGCGTACGCCGCTCGGGGGCGGACGTCGCGACGGCGGTCCGCACCGCCATCGCCGCCGACACCGTCTCGATCCTGGTGATGGAGCTCGCCGACAACGGCTTCATCCTCGCCGTGCCCGGCGCGATGGACGCCACGCTCGGCGACCTCCTCTTCTGGTCGTCGCTCGCGGCTTCCCTCGCGGCTTCCCTCGCGGTGGCGTTCGCGGTGACGGTGCCGGTCAACCGCTGGATGATCGGCCGCGGCCTCGGGCATGCGGCGGTGCATGCGCTGCACGGGCACGGCGATGCAGGTCGCGACCATGCAGGGCAGCACGGGCGCCACGGGCATCACCACTGACAGGGCTGCGCAGAACTGTGGACAGCGTGTCCATGCTTCTCCGCGACAGCGCCGCCCCCGCCGGGTACGCTGCGTACCCATGAGCATCGAACTCGGTCAGGGCACCGGTCCCCTCCGCGGCATCAAGGTCGTCGAACTCGTCGGCATCGGCCCCGGCCCGCACGCCTGCATGACGCTCGCCGACCTCGGCGCGGACGTCATCCGCGTCGACCGCCCCGGCGGCCAGATGCTCTCCTTCGGCGAGAAGGACTTCATGGGGCGCGGCCGTCCCTCGGTCGCGCTCAACCTCAAGGACCCCGCCGGCGTCGAGACCGTCCTGCAGCTGGTCGAGGACGCGGACATCCTCATCGAGGGCAACCGGCCCGGCGTCACCGAGCGCCTCGGCCTCGGCCCCGAGGACTGCTGGGCGCGCAACCCGAAGCTGGTCTACGGCCGGATGACCGGCTGGGGGCAGGACGGGCCGCTCGCCCTCACCGCGGGCCACGACATGAACTACATCTCGATCGCGGGCGCGCTCTTCGGCCTCGGCCAGGAGCCGGGCAAGCCGCAGTTCCCCGCCAACCTGCTCGGCGACTTCGGCGGCGGCTCGTCCTACCTCGTGATCGGCGTGCTCGCGGCGCTGCTCGAGGCCCGCGTCTCCGGTAGGGGTCAGGTCGTCGACGCAGCGATCGTCGACGGCACCGCCCACCTCAACGCGATGGGCGCGATGATGGTCGGCACCGGCCTCGCCCAGCCCGACAAGCGCGCGGCCGGCATGCTCGACGGCGGCGCCGCGTTCTACGACATCTACGAGACCGCCGACGGCCGGCACGTCAGCGTCGGCGCGATCGAGCCGCAGTTCTACGCCGCCATGGCCGCGCTGCTCGAGCTGGGTGACGACGCGCCCCAGCAGTTCGACGCCGAGGCGCTGCGTCCGGTGCTGGTCGAGAAGTTCAAGACCAAGACGATGGCCGAGTGGGCCGCCATCTTCGACGGCACCGACGCGTGCGTCGCGCCGATCCTCACCATCCTCGAGGCGGCGGAGCACCCGCACATGAAGGCCCGCGGGGTCTACGCCGAGGTCGGCGGCATGCTGCAGCCCACGCCCGCCCCGCGCTTCTCGCGCACGCAGGGCAGCATCGGCTCCCCGGCCGTCGCGGCGGGTGCCAACACCCGCGAGGCGCTGGAGGCCTGGGGGATCGAGGGCGTCGACAAGCTGATCGAGGCGGGTGCCGCCGTCCAGGCGTGATCGCGCGTTTCGCGTCCGTGAACCGAGCAGTAAGCACCGGTTCGCGGCTCGTGATGGTGCTTACTGCTCGGTTCAGCGGCACCGGTCCTCGAGCGATGCGTTGAGCCCGGCCAATGCCCGCCTAGCGAGCAGCTGCTGGTGCAGGAAAGGCTGGCGTGGAACGAACCGATAGCGACGCTGCTCGCCGGGGGTGGTCAGGGCTCGCATGCGGGCCGCGACGATGGTCTGGGCGAGCGACTGGTGGGAGCCGAGCTGCGGCGTCGTGACCTGGAGCAGCTCGGCGCCGACGGCTCGCAGCCGCTCGAGCCTGACTGCGTCGGCGTGGCGGCGCGGACCGTCCTCGTGGTAGGCGCCGTTGAACTCGATCACGAGACCTGAGGTCGGATCAGCGAGATCGACCTCGCCGATCCGGAGGCCGTCGACGGTCCAGGCCGTCGAGTTCACCAGAAGCCTCGGAACGCGAGCGACCTGCTCGGCGACGAAGCGGGTGCGGACCTCCTGGGGCGAGCGGCTGAATTCGCTGGCCAGCGGCACGGCCTCCCGGATGAGCCGGACGCCTTGGGTCCCTGCCTTGGTCTGGACGTACGCAGCCATCTCCTCGAGCGAGATGATCCCCGCCATCACCGACTTCTCGAGCTCCACGACCGCGTCGACCAGGAGGGTGGCGGCGCGCATCGCGTCGTACGTCGCCCGGACGGGGTCTGTCGCGGGCACCCCCGCGATGGTGTGGACGCAGTCCATGTCGATGGCGGCGTAGGAGTAGGTGGCCGAGGGATGACGACGTACCCAGCCTCGGGTTCCCACGGCGATCGGGACTGGCAGGCGGGTCCGGCCGTCTGGCGCGAGGCCGTCGTGGAAGGCGGCGCCATGGAGTCGGCACGCTGCCCAGCCGGTCACCGCCCCGATGGGCGGGATGTGGCTCGCGGCAGTGGCGATCCGCTGCGTCACGTCGTCGCGGTCCACCCCGTTCGGCAGGAAGAACCCTCGTGACGAGCGCTGCCATGCAGTCCCACGCGCCTGGCCTCGCGTCGGGCCACCACCTCCGTCCGGTGACAGCTGAACGGGAAGGACGAGCGTGGTCGGTGACGGGACCTTCGGATCCCAGCGGTGGCGAGGCATCCGCCCACGATGCGGTGAATGCGGCGGACGTGCGGGTGGTCCTCCACAGCCCGCCTGCTGGAGTCCGTGAACCGAGCAGTAAGCGCCACTTCACTGGTCGCGATGGTGCTTACTGCTCGGTTCGCGTCAGGCGAGCGCGACGGGGGCGTAGTCCTCGGCGTCGAACTTCACCCGCGCGCGGTACTGCACGCCCAGCCACGGCCAGTTCGTGGTGATCCGGCCGTCGGCCTGGCGGTACCAGGAGTGGCAGGCGCTCCACACCGAGCCGGTCAGCTCGGCCTGCACCTCCGCGTCGTAGGCCGCTTCGACCTCGGGCTTCACGTCGAGCGGGCGGCCGGCGGCGACCATCGCGTCGACGTACGCCCCGAGGTGCTTCGCCTGGGCCTCGAGGAAGTAGATGACCGACCCGCCGCCGGTGTTGGTGTTGGGGCCGTAGAGCATCTGCAGGCCGGGGAAGCCGGGCACGCTCATGCCGTAGTAGGCGTGTGCGCCGTCCTTCCACGCGTCGTCGTGGAGCGAGCGCCCACCCACGCCGGTGACGGTCATCGGAGCGAGGAACTCCGTCGCGGCGAAGCCGGTGCCCCAGACGAGGACGTCGGCCTCGTGCAGCGTTCCGTCCTCGGTCACCACGCCCGCGGGGGTGATCTCGCGGATCCGTGCGGTCTCCAGGTCGACGTTGGGCTGGGCGAGCGCCGGCAGGTAGTCGTTGGAGAAGAGCACACGCTTGCAGCCGATCGGATACGTCGGCCAGACCTTGTCGAACAGGCCCGGCTTCGCCTTCGCCTGGCGGCGCATGTGCGCCTTCGACACCGCACGGAGGAACGCCGCCAGCGGCTTGGCGTAGACCCAGGCGATGCTGAGCGACTCGACCACGCCGTACCAGGTGCCGCGCTCGGCGAGCTCGGTCACGGGGAGCTTCTCGAAGACCTTGTGGTGGCGCTCGGAGAACTTCTGGTCCGCCCGCGGCAGCAGGTACGGCGCGGTCCGCTGGAAGACGGTCATCTGTCCGACGACGGGCTGGATCGCGGGCACGAACTGGATCGCGCTCGCGCCCGTGCCGATCACGGCGACCCGCTTGCCGGCCAGGTCGACGTCGTGGTCCCACGTCGCCGAGTGGAACGACGGGCCGGCGAACGAGTCGCGTCCCGGGATGTCGGCCAAGACGGGGCGGCTCAGCTGCCCGACCGCCGAGACCACGACGTCCACGGTGAGCGTCTCCCCGCCGGCCAGGGCCACCGTCCACCGGCCCGTCGCGTCGTCGTACGTCGCGGAGGTGACCTCGGAGCCGAAGCGCAGGTGCCGCTCGAGGTCGTACTTCGCCGCGACGTGGCGGATGTAGTCGAGGATCGCCGGCTGCCGGGAGAACCGGTGCGGCCACCGCGGGTTCGGCTCGAAGGAGTAGGAGTAGAACGGCGACGGCACGTCGCAGGCGGCGCCCGGGTAGGTGTTCTCGCGCCAGACACCACCGACGTCGTCGGCCTTCTCGAGGATCACGAGGTCGTCGTGGCCGCGCTTCTTCAGCTCGATCGCCGCGGCGAGACCGCCGAAGCCGCTGCCGATGATTGCAATGCTGGGGCTCGCCATGGGGTCACGCTAGCGACAGCGCGCTGCGTCAGCGAGCGCCGAATCCGCGTGAATCAGGACGTCGGAGCGAGTACATCGGCGGCGGTCGGCTCGAGTGCCGGGTCCGTGACGCCGGTGGTGCTCTCCGGCGAGGCGTCGGTGACCGAGGGCGTCGGGTCCGGCGTCGGGTCCGGCGTCGGGTCGGGCGTGGGGTCCGGGGTCGGCGTCGGGTCGGGCGTGGGGTCCGGGGTCGGCGTCGGGTTGGGCGTCGGCGTAGGCGTCGGCGTCGGCTTCGGCGTGGGGTCCGGCGTGTGCGGCTTGGGTGCGGGCGTCGGGTCCGCAGCCGACGGAGCCGGCTTGGACGGCTTGTCGGGGGCCGCGTCCGGGGCGGTCTCGTCCGGTGCCGGCGGCGGGGTGATCACGATACCGATCGTGGTGATCGAGACGGGCGGGAGCTCGACGGGTGCGGCGTAGGCGTCCCGGAACGCCTCGACCTCGTGCACGTAGCGCGGTCGGTCGTTGCGGGCCCGCAGCGCGTCGCGGAGGTCCTGCTCGTCAGCGAGGTCGGCATGGCGGTTGCACAGGGCTACGCCGAGGGCGAGTGCGGCGTCGTCGAGGTCGTAGGGGCTGCGCAGCCCGTCGCCGTCACCGTCCACCGCCACCCGCTGCCAGAGGGAGGGGAGCAGCTGGAGCGGCCCCAGCGGGTGGTCCGCGTGGGGATCGTGGTCCCAGGCGCCCCCGTCGGTGTCGGGCAACGGGGGAAGGTGACGTGAGCGCCCGGCCACGGGCGTGCCGATCAGGGCAGGGAACATCCGGGCGCGCGGCCCGAGCCTCCAGGCACCGATCCGGCCGTGATCGGTCTCGACCTTGCCGATCGCGGCGAGCAGGGGAGCGGTGAGATGGCACTCCGGGGCGGCCTCCTCCATGACGACCGCCGCCCGCTGGTACGCCGCGAGCGCGCGGTCCGGCACGTCGAGCAGGTCCTCGTCGCGGGTGGACAGGCCGTGCGGGATCGGGCGCCACGCCACTGCGGGCGCGGCCGCGGCCGTGGCGTCGACGGGGGCCGGTTCGTCGGCCGCCTGGGCGATGCCACCCGTGGCGGCGACGCCGAGGAGGCCGAGCGGGATTCCGAGAGGTACGGCTGCGAGTCGGGTCCGCTTCATGCGTTCGATGCTCACGGCCGGCAGCGGCGGAGCGCAGCGGTTCCGGCGGTGGTCTGGGGTGGTCAGAGCCTGTCTAGTGCGGAGGGACTGGGGTCGTGCCCGGGGTCGGCTGGCGGTACCAGGCCGGCAGCGGGCCCGGCTGCAGGTCGGTGGCGTCCCCGGGGCGGGTCAGCGTGAGCACCGCGCGCACGATCTCGGGTCGCTCCTGGAGCTGGTCGGCGATCGCGGCGAGGCGACCCGCGACCGACGACTCCGGCGCGTCCCCCACGAGGTCGACGGCGGCCACCAGGTAGATCTGGTCGGCTCCGATCCACTCCATGCGGAGGTAGCTGACCCGGTCGATCTCCGGGTGCTCGACGAGGGTCCTCAGGGCGATGTCGCGGGCCAGGGGTGTGACCGCCTCGCCCGCGAGGAAGTCCATGTTGCGCCCGATGAGGAAGAGCGCGACCACGCCGAGCAGCAGGCCGACCAGGATCGAGCCGACGGCGTCCCAGGTGGGATCGCCGGTGACCTGGTGGAGTGCGATGCAGGTGGTGGCGATGCCGATACCGACGAGCGCGGAGAGGTCCTCTGCGACGACGGCGCGCAGCATCGGGTTGGAGGTCACGTGCAGGTAGCGCAGCGGGTGCAGGCGGCGGGTCACTGCCGCCGACCGGGTCTGCCGCACCGCTTGCAGGAACGACGTGCCCTCCAGCAGCAGCGCGACCGCGAGGACGCCGTACGCCCAGAGGTAGGAGGCATCCGCCTCCGGTGCCGACAGCGACTGGATGCCGTGCCAGATGGAGACCGCGGACCCGACGGTGAAGAGGCCGAACGCCGCGAACATCGACCAGATGTAGCCGACCCTTCCGTAGCCGAGGACGTGGGTCGCGTCCGCAGGCCGGGAGGCCTTGCGGGCGCCGACCAGCAGGAAGACCTCGTTGCCCGTGTCCGCCCAGGAGTGCGCGGCCTCCGCCGACATCGAGGCCGACCCGGTGAGCACCGAGGCGACCGTCTTCGCGACCGCGATCAGGAAGTTGGCGGCGAAGGCGACCACGATGGTCAGCAGGCTCTCGTCGGAGGACTGGGTGCTCACGGACCCGACGCTAGGTCATGCCGGGCGACAGGCGCGCCGACGCGGCATCATGGCTCCTGGGGGTCACCGCGAACGAGGGGCAGTCACATGGACCAGGCAGCGAAGCAGCGGATCAAGGCGGCACTCGTCGCCCGTGCGACCGAGGCGCTGGACGCACTCCGGGCCCAGGTCCGCGACGACGATGCAGCCAGCCGGATCCCGGAGGGCGACACCTACCAGGACGACGACCTGTCCCAGGCCGACGAGGCGGGTGACCTCGGTGCGCTCCTCGAGATCTCGCTGAGCCGGCAGCAGGCGGCACTGGACGCAGCGCAGGCGCTCGATGTCGCGCCCACGGACGTCGTGGGCCCGGGGGCCGTGGTCTGCTTCGACGGCTCGTCGTACGTCGTCGGCGTGCTCTCGGACGCGTTCGAGGTCGACGGGGTCACCTACGAGGGGATCAGTGGCGACTCGCCGGTCGGTGAGGCGATCGCCGGCCTCCGCGCAGGCGACACCTTCACGGTCAACGGTCAGAGCCACACGCTCGACACCGTCGCCTGATGGCCCCTCGTCAGCCGATGTCCGCGATCCCGCGGGTGATCGGTGCCTCGGTCCTCGGTCTGCTCGGCGCTCTCGCGACGGCTGCCCTCGCCGGTCCCGAGCTCGGCGTCCTCGTCGGGATCACCCTCAGCTCAGGTGTCTTCGTCGTGGTGGGCTGGGTCGTCCTCTGGCCGATGGACGCCGGGGAGACGCGCGAGTTCGTCGGCCGCGAGGTGGTCGACAAGGCGCTCGAGGAGGCCATCATCGTCTTCGCCGCAGTCGGCGGGCTGGCCGCGATCGTGGTGCTGATGGCACTGGGCCACGGTGCCGACGGTGCAACGGCTGCGCTCGCCCTCGCCGGCGTCTTCCTGGCGTGGGGTTCGGTCCACCTCATGTACGCGACGCGCTACGCCGACCTCTACTACACCGGCTCGGCCGGCGGCATCGACTTCAACGACGACGGTCAGGACGCCGAGCCGTCGTACCGCGACTTCCTCTACTTCAGCTACAACCTCGGCATGACCTACGCGGTCTCCGACACCGACGTGACCCGCACGGAGATCCGGTCGGTCGTGCTCCGGCACTGCCTGCTGTCGTACGTCTTCGGCGCCCTGATCCTCGCGACCACGATCAACCTGGTCGTCGCCATCGTCAACGCCTGACGGAGCGGCCTCAGCCGAGCGCGATCGTCGCGTCACGGACGAACGACGGATCCTCCAGCCGCTCGCCGTACGCCTCGCGGAGCTGGCCCATGCGATAGCGGATCGTCTGCGGGTGCACGAAGAGGGCCTCGGCGATGTCGTCGCGGCGGCCCTGGTGGAGCAGCCAGGCGCGGAGCGTATCGGTGAGCTTCTCGCGCTGCCCGTCGCGCAGGGGCGCCAGGGGCGCAAGGACCCGGGCGCGCAGGTCGTCGTGGGCGGCCGCATCGGCGAGGACGACGAGCGAGGCGAGGTGCAGGTCGGTGTCGACGAGGCCGTCGTCCAGCCCGAGGGTCAGGGCGCGGGCGGCGCGCTGGAAGGACGCCTGCGCCTGCTTCCAGGGCAGCGTCGGACCGACCACGGCGGTGGTGCTGCCCAGGGTTCGCAGCAGGACCGCCCGCGCGCCCGGCACGAGGAGCACCGCGTGGTCGGGGAGCCCGCCGTACGGCTCGAGCGCCTCCACGTCGCCGGCGAGGCCGAGGGTGCGGGGGTCGAGGATCGGACGCACCGAGCGGGCGGCGGCGAGCGGGAGGATCACGGCGGTCAGTCGTTGGGGAGCAGCCCAGTCGGCCTGCTCGGCCAGCTGCGCGAGGCGCTCCTCCTCACGTCCGCCGATGAGGGCGGTCGCGAGCTGGGCCAGCTGCCGCTCGCGCAGCCGACCGCTGCGGGCCAGCTCCTCGGCGTGGCCGGCGAGGCTCTCGGCGGAGAGCTGGTCGAGGAAGTCGAAGACCACCTCGGCGAAGCCGGCCAGCCCCTCCGCGCTCAGGCCGTGCTCGACGGCGACCCGGCTCATGTCGCGCCAGGCGGTGGCCGTGCCGATCCGGTACGCCGCGGTGAGGGCGTCCAGGCTCCGCCCCGAGCGGGCCTCGCCCCGGCCCAGCTCGTACGCCGCAGCGCGCACCTGCGCCGCTGCGTTCGTCGCGTCGGCGCCCGGCGAGGTCGTCATGTCGAAGAAGCCGGCCAGCGCGACCGTGACGGCGGTCTGGATGGTCTTGCCCATCCGCCCCTGGAACGCCGCGGAGTACGCCGGGACCTCGGCCATGATCGCTGCCACGACCTTCTCGCCGAGGCGCGGGAGGCGGGCCCGCAGTGCGGCCAGCTGCTCCTCGGAGAAGCCGAGCGGCTGAGTCATGAGGCGATCGGTCACGTCCTGCATCCTTTTGTGCGGAGCGAACAAAAGATGCCGCTGGATTCACCGGCAGCAGTCAGGAGTTTACGCGCGACGGCGCCGAGACTGGAACACATGAGTTCGCTCCTCACGCGGGTCGTCGAAGCGGCCACCACGCCGCTCCTGCCCGCCGACTACCTCGACCTGGTCGCGCCGCTCCGCGCCGGCGCTCCGCTGCGCGGCCGCATCGTGGCCGTCGAGCCCGAGACCCGCGACGCCGCGACCATCGTGATCAAGCCCGGCGCCGACTGGGCCGGCCACGTGCCGGGCCAGTACGTCCGCATCGGCGTCGACGTCGACGGCGTGCGCAACTGGCGCGCCTACTCGCTGACCCACGGCCCGCGTCGCGACGGGCTCATCTCGGTCACGGTCAAGGCCGTGCCCGAGGGCAAGGTCAGCAACTTCCTCGTGCACCGCACGAAGGTCGGCACGCTGGTCCACCTCGAGCAGGCCGCCGGCGAGTTCGTCCTGCCGGCCGACGAGCAGGGCGTGACCCCGGAGTCGCACCGCAAGCTGCTCTTCGTCACCGCAGGCTCGGGTGTCACGCCCGTCGTCGGGATGCTGCGCAACCTCTTCCCGTCGACGGACTCGGGCGTGTTGAAGCCGGCCCGCAGCGCGGACCTCGACATCACCGTCGTCCACGTCGCGCCGAGCAGGCCCGACTCGATCTTCCTCAGCGACCTCCAGGCTCTCGACGCCGCCGGCGCGATCACGCTCGTTGCCCGCTACGACGATGAGCACGGCGTCCTCGACGTCGACGCGCTCGGCCTGCTCGTGCCCGACCTCGCCAGCCGGACGACGTACGCCTGCGGGCCGGGTGGCCTGCTCGCCGCGCTCGAGGCGCACCACCTGGCGTTGGGCCTGCCGCTGCAGACGGAGCAGTTCCGGGCGAGCACGATCGTCGCCGGCGAGGGCGGCACCGTCCACGTCGGCGGCCAGGAGATCGAGGCCGACGGCGCGACCACCGTCCTCGACGCCGCCGAGTCGGCCGGCGTCCTCATGCCCAGTGGCTGCCGGATGGGCATCTGCATGGGCTGTGTCCTCCCGCTGAAGGAGGGCGCGGTCCGCGACCTCCGCACCGGCGAGGTCACCACGGCCGACGCGATGTCCGGCCCCGCCAACATCCAGACCTGCATCACGGCCGCTGCCGGCCCGTGCCACCTCGACCACTGAACCTCGGACAGGGAGACACCATGACTGCCATCCAGAAGCTCGACGACAACCCGACGGCCCACCTCACGCCGGAGGACATCGAGGCCTTCGGCGCCGAGATCGAGGCGATCCGCCAGGAGGTGCTCGCCAAGCGCGGCGCGTCCGACGCGGCGTACATCCGCCGGATGATCGCCTTCCAGCGCTGGCTCGAGGTCGGCTCGCGCGTGACGCTGCTGGCCAGCGTCTTCCCGCCGGCCTTCGTCGCCGGCACGGCGGGCCTGACGGTCGCCAAGATCCTGGAGAACATGGAGATCGGCCACAACGTCCTCCACGGCCAGTGGGACTGGATGCGTGACCCGAAGATCCACTCGACCACCTGGGACTGGGACAACGCCACCCCGGCCGAGGCCTGGAAGCACAGCCACAACGAGCTGCACCACACCTACACGAACGTGCTCGGCAAGGACAACGACCTCGGCTACTCGATCATGCGCGTCGACGAGGACCAGCGCTGGCACCCCTTCTTCCTCGCCCAGCCGCTCTGGAACGCCCTCAACGCCTGCTTCTTCGAGTACGGCATCGCCGCCTACGACCTGCAGCTCGGCAAGTACCTCCCGATGAAGAAGGAGGACCGCCCCGAGCACTTCACCAAGGGGGTGACGGCCGCGCTGAAGAAGATCCGGAAGCAGGCGACCAAGGACTACGTCGTGCACCCGCTCGTCGCTGCGCCGTTCGGTGGCTTCCTCCCGACCCTGGCGGCGAACTTCATCGCCAACGTCGGCCGCAACATCTGGAGCCACTCCGTCATCATGTGCGGTCACTTCCCCGAGGGCGTCGCGGTCTTCGAGAAGACCTCGATCGAGGGCGAGACCAAGGCCGAGTGGTACCTCCGCCAGGGCCTCGGGTCCGCGAACATCTCCGGGTCGAAGCTGATGCACATCATGAGCGGCAACCTGTCGCACCAGATCGAGCACCACCTCTTCCCCGACCTCAACTCCAACCGCCTCGCCGAGGTCGCGCCGAAGGTCCGCGCGGTCTTCGAGAAGTACGGCCTGCCGTACGCCACCGGCTCGTTCCCGCGCCAGCTCGGCTCGGCCTGGCACAAGGTCTTCCGCCTCTCCCTGCCCAATGGCTGGCTCGCGACGACGACGCCGCGCACGGCTCCGAAGCGGATGGCGCAGCTCTACAGGATGTCGACCGGTGGCCGGAAGGCACGCAAGGCGATCCAGGCCGAGCTCGACGCCGCCGCGGCCTGACCGCGAGCACCTCGACCGCGTCGCTCCCAGGCCCTGCCCCGACAACGGGGCGGGGCCTGTGGTCGTGCGGAGCGAGCCCGCGGTGTGGCCACGAGTTCACGCGGGCGGCCCCGGCGGAAACGCGCGCGCAATGTGGCGCCCCTACGGTGGCGGCCGTGACCATCCGTGTAGCACTGGAGCACCGCACCTCGTACACGTTCGCCGAACCGGTGACCGTGCACCCGCACACGGTCCGTCTCCGGCCGGCGCCGCACGCCCGGACGCCGATCGAGTCCTACTCGCTGACGGTCAGCCCGCGGGGCCACTTCCTCAACTGGCAGCAGGACGCGTTCGGCAACTTCATGGCGCGGCTGGTCTTCCCCGAGCCGGTCACGGAGCTCGAGATCACCGTCGACCTGGTCGCCGACCTCACCGTCATCAACCCGTTCGACTTCTTCGTCGAGGAGTACGCCGAGCACTACGGCTTCGCCTACCCCGCCGACCTGCTCGCCGACCTCGAGCCCTACCTCAGGCCCGTCGACGAGAAGCCGGGCACGGGCCCGGGGCCGCTGGTGACGGCATGGCTCGCCGAGCACGACCTGGCCTCGCTCGCCGGCACGACCGGCATCGTCGACTTCCTCGTGCGCGCCAACCAGGCGGTCAACGGCAGCGTCGCCTACGCGGTGCGGATGGAGCCCGGCGTGCAGACGCCGGACCAGACCCTCGAGCGGGCGATCGGATCGTGCCGCGACTCCGCCTGGCTGCTGGTCAGCGTGCTCCGCGAGCTCGGGCTGGCGGCTCGCTTCGTGTCGGGCTACCTCGTGCAGCTGACCCCCGACGACGTCGCGGACGGCGGCCCCGCGGCGGACTTCACCGACCTGCACGCCTGGACCGAGGTCTACGTCCCGGGGGCGGGCTGGATCGGCCTCGACCCGACGTCGGGGCTCTTCGCGGGTGAGGGTCACATCCCGCTCTCCGCGACCCCGCATCCCAGTGGGTCGGCGCCGATCGCGGGTGCCACCGACCCGGTCGGCGTCACCTTCGACTTCTCCAACACCGTCACCCGGATCCACGAGGACCCGCGCATCACGCTGCCCTACAGCGAGGCCCAGTGGGCGGCCGTCAACGCCCTCGGCGGGTACGTCGACGGCCTGCTCGAGGCGGGCGACGTCCGGCTGACGATGGGTGGCGAGCCGACCTTCGTCAGCATCGACGACCAGGCCAGCGAGCAGTGGGCGACCGCAGCCGACGGACCCGGCAAGCGCGCGCTGGCGCGGGAGCTGACCGCACGGCTCAAGGAGCGCTGGGCGCCGTCCGGCCTGGTCCACCACGGCCAGGGCAAGTGGTACCCCGGGGAGCCGCTGCCGCGCTGGCAGGCACAGGTCACGTGGCGCACGGACGGCGAGCCGGTCTGGTCGGATGCGACCCTGCTGGACCACCCGTGGGGCCCGCCGACCGAGCCGACCGGCGACCAGGTCCGGGAGCTCGCGGCCGGGCTCGGAGCGCGCCTGGGAGTGCCGGCGGACCACGTCCTCCCTGCCTATGACGACCCGTACGCCGCGCGCTGGGACGCCGCGCGCCAGCCCTGGGGGGAGCCCGAGGGGTCGGCCCGGATGGTCGAGGAGGTCGACGAGGCCTCCCTGGCCAGCGAGCGCGCCTGGGTGGTGCCGGTCTTCGAGAACCCCTCCGGCGAGGGCTGGGGCACCACCCGGTGGCGCCTGCGTCGCCGTCGGCTCTACCTCACCGCCGGCGACTCGCCGGCCGGGCTGCGCCTTCCGCTCGACAGCATCGCCTGGAACCCACCGCCGGACCTGCCGGACGCCTCGCCGTTCGCGCCGCGGCCCGCCCTGACCGCGTACGCCGAGCTGGTCGCGGACGAGCCGGCCGAGGTCCTCCCCGTCGAGTCGGCGCCGCGGCACGCGGTGGTCGTCGAGGCGCGCGAGGGTCACCTGTTCGTCTTCCTCCCTCCACTCACGGACCTGGACCGCGCTCTCGCGCTGGTCGCCGCGATCGAGGCGAGTGCGGCGGCGGTCGGGATGCCGGTCGTGATCGAGGGCTATCCGCTGCCCGGGGACCCGCGCACGCTGAGCCTCAGCGTCACCCCCGACCCCGGTGTCATCGAGGTCAACATCCAGCCGACGGCCAGCTGGGACGAGCTGCGGGAGGTGACCGAGACCCTGGCCGAGGACGCGAAGGCGGTCCGGCTGGGCACCGAGAAGTTCGACGTCGACGGCACCCACACCGGCACCGGTGGCGGCAACCACTTCACCCTCGGCGGCCCGACGGCCGCCGACAGCCCGTTGCTGCGCCGTCCCGACCTGCTGCGCAGCCTGCTCACCTTCTGGCAGCACCACCCGGCGCTGTCCTACGTCTTCGCGGGCCGCTTCCTCGGCCCGACCAGCCAGTCTCCGCGGGTCGACGAGGGCCGCAACGAGACCCTCTACGAGCTCGAGATCGCCTTCGCGGAGCTGGAGCGCGCGACCCGCGAGGCCGCATCGAACGGAGCGGCCGGCGTGCCCGCGCCGTGGATCGTCGACCGACTGCTGCGGCACCTGCTCACCGACCTCACCGGCAACACGCACCGCGCCGAGTTCTGCATCGACAAGCTCTACAGCCCCGACGGCGACCGCGGCCGGCTCGGCCTGCTCGAGCTGCGGGGCTTCGAGATGCCCCCGCACCCGCGCATGGCGCTCGTGCAGGCCCTGCTCGTGCGGGCCCTGGTGGCCCGCTTCTGGAACAAGCCCTACACCGGCGCCCTCGTGCGCTGGGGCACCCGGCTGCACGACCGCTTCCTGACGCCGGCCTTCGCCACCGCCGACCTGTACGACGTGGTGGCCGAGCTCAACGCCTGGCTCCGGGCGCAGGACCCGGACGCCCCGCTCTTCGACCCGGCCTGGTTCGACGCCTTCCTCGAGTTCCGCTTCCCGCGGCTGGGAGAGGTCGACGTCGCAGGAGTCCACCTCGAGGCCCGGCAGGCGATCGAGCCGTGGCACGTGCTCGGCGAGGAGATGGCGTTCGGTGGCACGGCCCGCTACGTCGACTCGAGCGTCGAGCGGCTGCAGATCCGCGCGACGGGCCTGGTCGAGGGGCGTCACGTGGTCACCTGCAACGGCGTACCCGTGCCGCTGACCGCCACCGGCGTGCCCGGCGACTTCGTGGCAGGCGTCCGCTACCGAGCGTGGGCGCCGTACTCGGCCCTGCACCCGACCATCGGGGTCCACTCGCCGATCGTGGTCGACCTCGTGGACCGCTGGAACGCGCGCAGCCTCGGCGGGTTCACCTACCACGTGGTGCACCCCGGCGGCCGCTCGTACGACGACCGGCCGGTCAACGCGATGAGCGCCGAGGCACGCCGGGCGACCCGGTTCCGCGCCGGCGGTCACACGCCCGGTCCGGTCGATGTCGACGCCGTCGCCCCCATCGACGCGGCAGCCGGCGTCGAGTACCCGACGACCCTGGACCTCCGGCGCTTCTCGCCGGGCAACCGGCCGTAGGCGATGGATGGACGACGTCCGCTGCGTCCGGCACGGCCTAAGGTCTAGCGCGTGACCTCCTCGCCCGACCCGGCCGTCGCCGCCGCGCCTGCTGCGGCGTCCGGCGTGCTCGCGGCCTACCGCGCGCGGCTGGACGGCCGTGAGCCGGACCCGCTGCGCGGCGAGGACGAGCTGGTCTCCGGCGACGACGTCCGGCCGACACAGCGACTGCTCGCGGACGCGCTCGAGGCGATGGGCCAGGGCGGACTGATGGCGGCCCGGGCGGAGACCCGCCGGCTGGTCCACGACGACGGCATCCGCTACGGCGTCGGCGGGTCGGACGGGATCCACGACCGCCACTGGCGGCTCGACCCGCTTCCGGTGGTGCTGACGGCCGAGGAGTGGGCCGGGATCGAGCGCGGCGTCCAGCAGCGCGCCGCGCTGCTCGACGCCCTCCTCGACGACCTCTACGGCGACCGCCTCCTGCTGCGTCGCGGGGTGATCCCGGCCGAGGTCGTCCTGGGCCACCCCGGGTTCCTCCGCCAGGTCGACGGCATCCGCAGCCGCGGCGGCCTCGTCCTCGGCGCGCACGACCTGGGCCGCGACAGCGACGGCAGCTGGCGCGTCCTCGCCGACCGCACGTCGGCGCCGTCCGGCGCCGGCTATGCGATGGCCAACCGCCGCGTCACGACCCGGGTGCTCGCCGGCCTGCACCGCAGCACCGAGCTGGCTCGCCTGCGTGGCTTCTTCCACACCATGTCCGCGGCGGTGCGGGAGGCCGCTCCGCCGACGAGCGAGGTGCCCCGTGTCGTCCTGCTCTCGCCCGGCCCGATGTCGGAGACGGCGTACGACCAGAGCTTCCTGGCCAGCCTCCTCGGCTTCCCCCTCGCCGAGTCCGACGACCTGACGCTGCGCGACGGACGGGTCTGGCTGCGTGCCGCGGGCCGGCTCGAGCCGGTCGACGTCGTGCTGCGCCGCGTGGACCCGGAGTACTGCGACTCCCTCGACCTGCGCGCGGACTCCCAGCTGGGCCTGCCGGGCCTGGTCGAGGCGACCCGCCAGGGGACGGTGACGGTCGCGAACCCGCTCGGTGCCCAGGTGCTCGAGAACCCCGGTCTCACACCGTTCCTGCCGGCCGTGGCGCAGGCCCTCCTCGGCGAGGACCTCGAGCTCGGGGCCAAGCCGGCCTGGTGGTGTGGCGACCGTGACGGGCTGGCCCACGTCGTGGCGAACTTCGACCGGCTGGTGCTGCGTCCCCTGGCGCCCGGTCGCGAGGTGGAGGCCCAGCTCGGCGGGGCACTGTCGGCCGAGGACCGCGACCTGCTGCGCCGCCGGATCGAGGCCGAGCCGTGGGCGTGGGTCGGCCAGGAGCCGCTGCCGCTGTCGACGACGCCCGTCGCGACCCCGACCGGGCTGGTGCCCGGGCGCCTGGTCCTGCGGACCTTCTGGGCGCAGCGCGACGGCGAGCGCCACGTCATGCCGGGAGGCCTGGCCCGGGCCGCGACCGGGCCCTCGCGGCTGCAGGTCTCCAGCTCCGCCGGCGCGGTCGCGAAGGACGTCTGGGTCCTCGCGCCGGAGACGGCGGAGGCGGGCTGGGGCGACCCCGGCGTACGTCCGGAGCTCGTGGCGGTCCGGCCCCGCGCCGTCGTCGCGCCGCGCGTCGCCGACAACCTCTTCTGGCTGGGTCGGTACGCCGAGCGGGCCGAGGCGGCGGGCCGCATCCTGCGTGTGTGCGACGACCTCGTCGAGGATCACGCGGCGCGACCCGGCACCCCCGGCGAGCAGGCGATGCGCGCCCTCCTCGCCGCGGCCACGGCGATCACGCGCGTGCCGGGCGATCCCGCCCAGCCGCGTCAGCACGTCCGCGCGATGGTGGTCGACCCGCAGCAGTCGGGGAGCCTGCGCTACGCCGCGGACCGGCTCGGCGACGCGGCCCAGCGGGTCCGTGACCAGCTCTCCCAGGACATCTGGCACGTCCTGTCCCGCCTGGACCGGACCCTGGCGCACGTGCCCTCCGACGAGCACCAGCTCCAGCCGCGCCTGTACGACGTGCTGGAGTCGCTGCTGGCCGTCTCCGGCGTCATCGCCGAGTCGATGGTCCGCGACGAGACGTGGGGCTTCCTCGACGGTGGCATCCGCCTCGAGCGCGCCCAGTTCACGGTGGCGCTGCTCGCGTCGACGCTGGCGCACGAGCGGCCGCCGATCATCGACGGCCAGCTGACCGAGGCCGTGCTCGAGGTCGGCGAGTCGATCCTCACGCACCGTCGCCGCACGGTGGCCGGTGAGGGCCCGGTCTGGCCGATCCACTCGGCGGTGTCGCTGCTGCTGCTCGACAGGGGCAACCCGCGCTCGGTCGCGTTCAGCGTCGACCGGCTCGTGGAGGACCTGCGCCTGGTCGGCGACGACGTGCTCGCCGCGAAGGCCGAGGCACTGGCCGACCACATCGCACGCGTCGACCTGGTCGACGCCTGCGCCGGTGACCGCTCGGGCCTGGGGGAGATCCTGGCCGAGGTGCGGGCCACGCTGCACGCGGTGTCCGACGACCTGACCCGCCGCCGCTTCGCGCGGAAGACCTCGCAGCGCACGCTGCCGATCAGCTGGGCGGTGACGTCGTGAGCCAGGGGCCCGAGGACTGGACCCCGCGCCAGTACGACGTGCGGCACCGCACGACGTACACCTACGAGGGTCCCGTGGAGGCGTGCTTCGAGCGTGGCTTCCTGGCGCCACGGGAGACCCCGTCGCAGCGCGTCCTCTCCAACGAGGTGCTGGTCTCGCCCGACCCGCAGGTGATGACCGAGCACGTCGACCACTTCGGCAACCACTCCTTCTACGTCGAGATCCAGACCGCCCACAACGAGCTCGTGGTGGAGAAGCGGAGCCGGTTCGAGGTGCACTGGCCGCAGCCCGACCTGGCTGCCCTCGACCGCTGGACCGTCGCCTCGGCCGCGGCCGCGCTGCTGGAGACGGCCGACTCGGTGGAGCGCGTCGGGCACCTGCTCCCGTCGCCGCTGGTGCAGCCCGCCCCGGCGGTCCTCGACTACTGCCGGTCGGTGATCGGTCCGGACACGCCGCTGGGCGAGGCGATCCTCGCGCTGACACGCGGCATCCACCGCGACTTCGCCTACAAGTCCGGCGTCACCACCGTGCGCACGACGCTGCCCGAGCTGCTCGAGCTCCGGCAGGGCGTCTGCCAGGACTTCGCCCACCTCGCCATCGGCTGCCTCCGGTCGCTGGGCCTGCCGACGCGCTACGTCTCGGGCTACCTCGAGACGCAGCCTCCGCCGGGACAGGTCAAGCTGGCCGGTGCCGACGCCTCCCACGCGTGGGCGTCGGTGATGGTGCCGGGCGGTGGCTGGGTCGACCTGGACCCGACCAACGACCACCTCGCCGACTCGCGGTACGTGGTCACCGCCTGGGGCCGCGACTTCCGCGACGTCTCGCCGCTCAAGGGCGTGGTCTTCGCCGAGGCGGCGGGAGCCTCGACCCTCAACGTCGCAGTCGACGTCACCCGGGTCTAGCCGCATCGGCCTGCGGCGTCCGCTGCTCGGGGTCAGCCGATGCGGACCCGCTGGCGGCCGTCGTCGGCGGGCAGCCCGTCGCGTGACGTGGCGGACACGGAGACCTCGAGCAGGTCGGCGCGACCGCTGACGATCGTGAGGAACGCCGTGTCCGCCGCGTCGCGGCCGGTGGCGATCCTGACCAGGGCCGGTCGGGGAGCGAGGCCCGTGCCGTCGACGACGAACCAGGCGCCGTCCACGAGCACCTCGGCTACCGCGTGGAAGTCCATCGGCTGCAGCCCCGGCGCGTACGCCGACACCAGGCGTGCCGGGATCCCGCGCGCACGCAGGAAGGCCACGATCAGGTGGGAGCTGTCGCGGCAGACGCCCTCGCGGCTGAGGTAGGTCTCCAGTGCGCCGTCCACCGGGTCGGTGCTCCCCGGGGCGTAGACGACGTTGTCGAGCACCCAGGTCCGCGCACCCTCGACGAGGTCCCAGCCCATGAGGTGGCCCAGGTGGGAGTAGGCGACGTTGGCGAGCCGGTCGGAGTCGGCATAGCGGCTGGGGCGGAGGTACTCCACCTGGTCCATCGGCTCGGCGTCGAGCGGCGTGCTGCCGCCGACGGTCGCGGCGTACTCCACCTGGAGGACGCCGGCGGGGGCGGCGACCCGGTGCAGCCGGGTGCCGTGGGCGTCGGTGAGCTCGACGACCGCAGAGGGGTCGAGCGGTACGCCGTCGAGCGTGACGGTCAGCGACTCGGACTCGACCGTGTTGGTCGATGCCACGGCCACCGAGAAGACCAGGTCGGCCGGGGTGCTCACGGAGAGCCGGACCCTGCTGCTCACGTCGCGCATGGGGAGACGGTAGCGGTGTGAGGGGAATCGCCCTCGCCGCCAGTGGCTACCCGGGAGTAACCTCGGCCCATGTCCTACGTCTCCTGCACCACCGTCGACGGCATCGCCCACGTCCAGCTCGCGCGCCCCGAGAAGATGAACGCGCTGACGCTCGACCTGCTGGCGGACCTCGCGGCGACGTCGAAGAAGCTGCGCAAGGACAAGACCCTGCGCGCGGTCGTCGTCAGCGGCCAGGGCGTCTCGTTCTGTGCCGGCCTGGACTTCGCCAACGTGCTGAAGAACCCGCGCGGCATCCTCCGTGCCTTCGTGCCGAACCCGCTGCGCGGCACCAACATCTTCCAGGAGGCCCCGTGGGGCTTCCGGCGGATCCCGGTGCCGGTGATCGCCGCGGTCCACGGCAACTGCCTCGGCGGTGGCCTGCAGATCGCGCTCGCAGCCGACTTCCGCTTCGCGACGCCGGACTCGACCTGGTCCGTGCTCGAGGGCAAGTGGGGTCTGATCCCCGACATGTCGGGCATCCAGGCGCTCAAGGAGCTGGTCGGGATCGACACCGCCAAGAAGCTCACCATGACCGCCGAGATGTTCTCCGGCAAGGAGGCCCGCGACATGGGTCTGGTCACCGAGATCGACGCCGACCCGCTGGCTGCCGCCTTCGCCCTGGCCGAGCAGCTCAAGGGCCGCTCGCCCGACCAGCTGGCCGCGGCCAAGCGGCTCTTCAACGACAGCTGGAACTCCTCGCCCCGGCGCACCTTCGCGCGGGAGCGGGTCGAGCAGCTCTTCCTCCTCCTCGCGCGCAACACCGCGGCCGCGCGCAACGCGGCGTTCAACAAGTCGACGCCGTCGTACAGCCCGCGCCAGCGCTGATTCCGGCAACTCCGACAACGCGGACTCGTTGACGCCACCCGTTCGGGCCATTCGCGGCCCCGAACGGGTGGCGTTCGGCATTTCCGGAGACGTCTGGACCACCCGTGGCGCACCCTTCTCGCGGCGCGCTCGGTGTGCGTCGAGGGATCTCGTGTGGAGTCGCAGTGCAGGCAGTACGGGGGGCGTTCGTCGCCCTGGTCGGTTCGTTGGTCGTCGTCGCAGGGGTGGTGCCGGGTACCGCGCCCGCGGCGTCGGCGCACCACCGTGGCTATGTGGTCACCCAGCTCGCCAGGGGCGGGCTGGCCGACCCGGGCCCTGCGCAGGCCCGTGGCTGGTTCCATCTCTACGGCACGGGGCCCGGCTTCCCGGCGCTGCGGTCGCGGCACGCAGGCTGGGGCTACCGCGCCGTGGGGCGGGCGATGCCCCCGGGTGGCGTACCGCGCTGGTTCGGCACCGGGATCGGCGGCGCGCGCCACCTGTGGGCGCCGCACGTGGAGGTGGTCCGGGGGCGGCGTGGACCGGTCTTCCTGATGTACTTCGCGGCCACGCGTCGGGGCGCGCGCGACTGCATCGGCGTCGCCCGTTCGACCTCGCCGACCCGGGGCTTCCGCACGGTCGGCCGGCCGTTGGTCTGTGGCGGTCCCGGCGCCACGGCGATCGACCCGTCGGTCTACGTGGGACCGCACGGGCGCCGCTGGCTCACCTACGTCCGCCGCGACCACCGCTCGGGTGTCGGGCAGATCCGCATGGTCGAGCTCGGGCCGGCGGGGCTGGCGCCGGCGCGCGGCGCGCGCTCGCGGCTGGTCGTCCAGAACGGCCGGACCATCACCGAGGCGCCGAGCATGCTCACCCGAGGTGGCCGCACCTGGCTCTTCGTCAGCCGCTACTCCTACCGCGGCTGCCACTACCGCACCGAGGTCTACCGGGCCCGTACGCCGGGAAGCCGGTTCGTGCCGGCAGGCCCGGACCACGGACACCTCGTGCTGCGCTCGCGCTCGGGCCGGACGCTCTGCGGGGCGGGCGGCGGCGAGGTGCTGCGTACCGGCCGGGACGTGCGGTTCTTCTTCCACGCCTGGCGCGGCGGCACCGAGTCGACCGGAGGACGACGCGTGCCGTTCTCCACGATCCTCCGTTGGCACGGCGGCCGCCCCTTCGTCGCCCGCCGCTGACCGCCGGGACGGGGCTCGTGCCGCCCCGGGTGGGCGATCTCACCTCGCTCGTCTTCGCTGGTCAGAGGGCGCGTCCGGTACTCTCTTGACATCCGCCCAGTCTTGCCGCGGATCGGCAGCCGCCTCGCGGCTGCGCCTCGCTTCCCGAGGCCACTCACCCGCTTCGCGCGGGCGTTCTGGTGAGACACCGAACGAAACGACTCTCCTGTGTCTGATTTCTCCGACCTCGGCGTACCCACGCCGCTGGCCACCGTCCTGGCTGTCCAGGGCATCACCACTCCCACCCCGATCCAGAAGGCGACGCTGCCCGACTCGCTCGCCGGACGTGACGTGCTCGGCCGCGGCCGCACCGGCTCGGGCAAGACCTACGCCTTCCTGATCCCGCTCGTCGCGCGCCTCGCGGCATCGGGCCGGACCGCGCGCGCCGGTGCTCCGCGCGCCCTGGTCCTCGCGCCGACGCGCGAGCTCGTGACCCAGATCGAGGCCTCGCTCAAGCCGCTCGCCGCTGAGTACGGCCTGAGCACGCAGACCGTCTTCGGTGGCGTCGGCCAGAACCCGCAGGTCGCCGGCCTGCGGAAGGGCGCCGACATCGTCCTGGCCTGCCCGGGCCGTCTCGAGGACCTGATCGGTCAGGGCCACTGCAACCTCGGCTCGATCGAGGTCACCATCCTCGACGAGGCCGACCACATGGCCGACCTCGGCTTCCTCCCGGCCGTGCGCCGGCTCCTGCAGGCCACGCCGCCGCGCTCGCAGCGGCTGCTCTTCTCCGCGACCCTCGACAACGCGGTGGACCAGCTGGTGAAGAAGTTCCTCAACGAGCCGGTCGTCCACGAGGCCGACTCGGCGCAGTCGCCGGTCGCGAAGATGGACCACCACGTGTTCCACGTGAAGCGCGAGTCGCGCCTGCCGATCCTCGTCGACCTCACCCGGGCGCCGGGTCGCACGGTCGTCTTCACCCGCACCAAGCACGGCGCGAAGGCGCTCGCCCGCCAGCTCAACGCCAACGGCGTACCGACGGTGGACCTGCACGGCAACCTCTCGCAGAACGCCCGCACGCGGAACATGGAGGCGTTCCACTCGGGCGCCGCGACCACGCTCGTCGCCACCGACGTCGCTGCGCGCGGCATCCACGTCGACGACGTCGCACTCGTCGTGCACGCCGACCCGCCGGCCGAGCACAAGGCCTACCTCCACCGCTCCGGCCGTACGGCGCGCGCCGGTGCCGAGGGCACCGTCATCACCCTGATGACCGACGACCAGGTGCGCGACGTGCGCGCGCTGGCGCGGGCAGCCGGCATCAAGCCGACCACCACCGTCGTCAGCGACGCATCCCACCCGCTCCTCAAGGAGCTCGCTCCGGGTGAGCGCGTCGAGGTGCCGGGCGGCCTGACGATCGAGGTCCCCGGCCAGCAGCAGGCCCAGCGTGCCGGATCGGGCTCCGGCTCGGGCGGCGGTCGCAACCGCTCGCGCTCGCGTTCGCGCGGTGGCAACGGCGGCAACGCCGGCGGCTCGGGTGCCACGGCCTCCGGCCAGGGCGGTCAGCGCCGCTCGGGTGGCGGACAGGGTGGCTCCGGGCAGGGTGGTTCCCGCTCGGGTGGCTCCCGCTCGGGTGGCTCCGGCAACGGCGGCCAGGCGCGCTCCGGCGGCCAGGGCGGTCAGCGTCGCTCGGGCGGTGGCGGCCACAGCGCCGCGTCGTTCAGCCGCGGCCGCTGAGGCCCCAGGGCGCCAGCTCCGACCTAGGGGTGGACTTCCCGTCACATGATGACGGGAAGTCCACCCCTTGGTGCTCTCCTGCCGACCGCAGCGCCGAGACGGGGCTCGTGCCACGCCGGCACAGGCCTCGTCTCGGCACAGGCCTCGTCTCGGCACAGGCCTCGTCTCGGCGCGGGCAGGGGCTATTTGGGCTGGTGCTCGCCCTCGATGCGGTACGGCGCGGCGGGGTAGACGCCGAGGACCGTCAGCTCGTCGGTGAAGAACTCCAGCTCCTCCAGCGCCCGGGCCAGGCCCGGCGAGGAGGGGTGCCCCTCCACGTCGGCGAGGAACATCGTCGCGGTGAACTCGCCGTCGACCATGTAGGCCTCGAGCTTGGTCATGTTGATGCCGTTGGTGGCGAAGCCGCCGAGCGCCTTGTAGAGCGCGGCGGGCAGGTTGCGCACGCGGAAGACGAAGGTCGTCACGACCATCTCGTCGGTGCCGGGCGCGGGAGCGGGCGCCTCGACGTACTCCCGCGACAGGATGACGAAGCGCGTGGCGTTGTGGTCCTCGTCCTCGACGTTCTCGGCGAGGACGTCGAGGCCGTACACCGAGGCTGCGAGCGGCGGTGCCAGGCAGGCGCGGGTCGGGTCGCCCCACTCCGCGACCTCGCGCGCCGATCCCGCGGTGTCACCGGCGATGACCGGACGCGCCCCGATCGAGGCGATGATCCGGCGGCACTGGCCGAGTGCGTGCACGTGCGAGTGGACGGTCTTGATGCCCTCGATCGACGCACCCGGGATGGCCATCAGGTGGAAGTGGATGGGCATGAAGTACTCGCCCACGATGTGCAGGCCCGACTTGGGCAGCAGGTGGTGGATGTCGGCGACACGGCCGGCGAGCGAGTTGTCGATCGGGATCATGCCGAGCTCGGCACGGCCCTCCTGGATGGCAGCGAAGACGTCCTCGAACGACGCGCAGGGCAGCGTCTCCCACGCCGGGTAGGCATCGCGGCACGCGATGTCGGAGTTGGCGCCGGGTTCGCCCTGGTAGGCGATGATCTTCGCAGTCACAGGAACATCATCCACGAGCCTCTGGAGGACCCGTGCGCACCTGGCTGCGTCGTTCGCTGTGGGACCTGGTCCCGCGCGACCAGCGCGACACGCCTGCGGGCCTGCGGCGGCGCCAGGTGGTGGCCGTCGCGACCGTCGTCGCCGGGGCGGTGCTGCTCGGGGTGTCGCTGCGGATCGAGCCCGGCAGCGTTGCCTTCTACCCGGCCACCTTCGCCCTGGCGGCCGTCTGGGTCGCGGGTGCGCTGGCCTCCGGGCGGCTGCACCTGGGCCGGATCGCGGTCCGCGACCAGCTGCGCCGTCCCGTGCTCGCGCCGCTGCTGGTCGGCGCCGGTCTGGCCGCCGTCTTCCTGGTCGCGGCTCTCGTGCTGCGGCCCGTCCCCTTCGTCGCCGACCAGGTACGTGGCGTGCTCGACCACGCTGCCGAGGGCTCCCTGACGCTCGTCGCGGTCGTCACGGTCGTCAACGGGATCGCCGAGGAGCTCTTCTTCCGCGGAGCGGTGTACGCCGCTGTGCCCCGCCGCCCGGTGCTCGTGTCGACGGTCGCCTACACGCTCACCACGATCGCGGCCGGCAACCTGCTCCTCGTCGTCGCTGCGCTGCTGCTCGGCCTCGTGGTCGGCCTCGAGCGACGTGCGTCGGGCGGGATCCTCGGACCTGCGATCACGCACGTGACCTGGGCGCTGCTGATGCTCTTCGGCCTGCCGCTCGTCTTCTGACAGCCGCCGGAGGCGTCACCCGTGCGGCTGCGCGAGGGCCCGCCGCACCGCCTCGGCGTACGACGTGGGGGTGCCGGGCACGATCTCCCGGATCGAGGTGTCCGTGACGACGACCTCGGTGCCGAGCGAGTCGATCAGGTTGCGGCCGGTCCTGGTGTCGATGTCGGTGACCAGCGCCAGCCAGTACGACGAGAGCCGTGGCGTGAGCAGTGGCACGCGCACGATCGGGAGCCGGTGGCCGAGCATCTGCTCGGCCGCGACCTGCAGCATCTCCTCGTAGGTCAGGGCATCCGTGCCGCCGATCTCGAACGTCCGCCCGTGGGCCGCGGGCTCGCCCGCCACTCCGACGAGGTAGCGCACGGCATCGTCGAGCGCGACCGGCTGGGTCCGGGTGGTGACCCAGCGCGGCACCACCATCGCGGGAAGGTTCTTCACCAGCTGCCGGGTGATCTCCCACGAGATGCCGCCCGCGCCGACGATGATCGCGGCACGGAGTGCGGTGACCGGCACGGAGGTGCCGGCGAGGAGATGCTCCACCTCCCGGCGCGACCGGAGGTGCTCGGAGAGGTCTGCGCCGTCGGCGCCGAGCCCGCCGAGGTAGACGATCTGGCCCACGCCGGCCTCGTCGGCCGCGGCGGCGAAGGCGCGCGCCGCCCGCGCGTCACGCTCGCTGTAGTCGGCGTGGTCGAGCGAGTGGACGAGGTAGAAGGCCACGTCGACGTCCGCGAGCGCGGGTCGCAGCGACGCGGGGTCGGACACGTCACCGCCCACGACCTCGCCGGGGCCGTCGTACCTCTCGGGGTGGCGGGTCAGGGCGCGCACGTGCCACCCCTCGTCGAGCAGTGCGGGGACGAGGTGGCGACCGACGAAGCCGGTCGCACCGGTGACCAGTGCCGTGCGGGAGGCGCTCACGCCCCCATCCTGTCGCACGCGGCAACAGCCGCGGGCAGGATGGGGTGGGCCATCGGGTCAGTGGTGCCGCAGGGCGTCGATGAGCTCGCTCTTGCGCATGTGCGAGCGTCCCTCGATGCCGACCTCGCGGGCGCGCTTGCGCAGCTCCTCCACGGTGCGGTCCTCGTAGTCGCCGCCGCGTCCGCCGCGCGCGCCGACCTTCGACCGCCCCTCCTTGGCGACGGCGTTGGCGATCCGGGCGGACTTCTCCTTGCTGTTGCCCTCGTCGCGGAGCGTCTCGTAGAGCTCCTTGTCCTTGACGCTGGGTCCGGGGCTTCGTCGTCCAGGCATGGGTCTCTCCTCTCGTGTTCCGCGACCCGTACCCGCCTACGCTGCGGTCATGAGTGCTGCTGACGCGTTCCGTCGGACCAACGCCGCGTTCGCCGCCCGGGTCCACGGGGCCGCCCCGGAGTGGGACGACCCGGCTCCGTGCGAGGGCTGGGTCGCACGCGACGTCGTGCGCCACCTCGTGGAGTGGCTGCCGGCGTTCCTCGAGGGCGGAGCGGCGGTGCGGCTCGAGCCCGTGCCCAGCGTGGACGACGACCCGGTCGCCGCGTGGGATGCGTTCGCGGCGCAGGTCCAGGCGCTGCTGGAGGATCCCGCCACCGCGGAGAGGACCTACACCGGCCCGCCGGGCACGCACCCGCTGGACCGGGCGATCGACCAGTTCTTCACCAGCGACCTCTTCCTGCACACCTGGGACCTGGCGCGGGCGACGGGCCAGGACGAGGCCCTCGACCCGGAGCGGTGCGCGGCGATGCTCGCCGGCATGGAGCCGTGGGACGAGGCGCTGCGGTCGAGCGGCCACTACGGGCCGCGTGTGCCGGTCGCCGCCGACGCCGACCCGCAGACGAAGCTCCTGGCCTTCATCGGTCGGGTGGTCTGAGCAACAAACATTACGGCCGTAACGGAAATGGGCTACGGTCACGCCCATGACCCGCCGGACCCAGGCCGAACGCCGTGAGGCGAGCCGTGCCGACCTGATCGCGGCGACGCTCGAGCTCATGGAGGAGGTCGGGTACGCGGGCATCTCGGTCGCCGAGGTCTGCCAGCGCGCAGGCCGCTCGGTCGGCACACACCTGCACCACTTCGGCACCAAGGCTGCGCTCGTGACCGCGGCTGTCGACGCCCTCGCGGCCCGCCGGATCGCCGACGTCCGTGCCGACCTCGAGCGGGAGCCCCGCCGCGGGGCCGAGGCCGCCCTCGACGTGGTCTGGCAGTTCTACGCCGGGCCGACGTTCGTGGTGGCGCTCGAGCTGTGGGTCGCCGCGCGCACCAACCCCGAGCTGCGCGAGCACCTGCTCGTCGTCGAGGAGCGCATCGATCGCGAGGGTGTCGCCCTCGCCGCGTCGATCGCGCCGGAGCTGACCACGCCCGCCGGTGCTCTCGTCGGTCGCTGCGCCGTGGCGACCATGCGCGGTCTCGCCATGCGCCGTGCCCTCTACGTCGACGCCGACATCGATGCCGACTGGCGCTCGCTCAAGCCCCTGCTGCTGACCACCCTCACCACCATCTCCTCCGAGGACGCCCGATGACCACCGACGCCCACGCCCACGCCCAGCCGACCGTCGAGCCCACGCCCGAGCAGGCGCTGGTGGCGCACGTCGAGCGCGCCAAGGCGGCCCTGCTCGACGACGCCCGGGCCGACAAGATCGCCAAGCAGCACGCGCGCGGCAAGCTCACCGCCCGTGAGCGGATCGCCTACCTCGCGGGGGAGGAGTTCATCGAGTTCGGCGGCCTGGCCGGCCCGGGTCCGTCCAACAACGGCGCCGCGCCGCTCGTCGCGCCAGCCGACGGCGTGGTCACCGGCATCGGCTACGTCGACGGGCGGCCTGTCGCGCTCGCGGCGTTCGACTTCACCGTGCTCGGCGGGAGCAACGGAGCCGTCGGCATGGCCAAGGTGATGCGCATCGCCGACCGGGCGCTGCACGACCGGATCCCGATGGTGCTGCTGCACGACGGCGGCGGCCACCGCATGCAGGAGGCGCTCGACTCGCGGCTGGCCGCGCCGGGGTCCGAGCTGCTGATGAAGATGTGCGACCTCTCCGGGTACGTGCCGCTGGTCTCCGCCATGCTCGGCCCGGGTTTCGGTGCGCCCGGCAACCTGGCCGCGTGCTGCGACTTCGTCGTGATCGTCCGCGGTCAGGGCACGATGGGGCTGAGCAGCGACTTCCTCGTCAGGAACGGCACCGGCGAGGACGCCACCAACGAGGAGCTCGGTGGTGCCGACAACTGCGCCCGCCGCGGCGTCGTCGACCTCGCCGTCGACGACGAGCACGAGGCCCTCGACGCGATCCGGCTCTACCTCTCCTACCTGCCGAGCTGGCAGGACGGCGCACAGAACATGGGCGATCGCGACGCCGGCCCCGGCCACACCGCCGACCGGCTCGACACCCTGGTCCCGGCCAACATGCGTCAGGCCTACGACGTCCGCTACGTCATCGAGGGCCTCGCCGACGACGAGACGGTCTTCGAGATCAAGCCCGGCTACGCGCCCAACATGGTCTGTGCGTTCGCCCGGCTCGCAGGCCGCCCGGTCGGCATCGTGGCCAACCAGCCGCAGGTCTTCGGCGGCGCGATCGACGGCCCCGCCTCGGAGAAGCTCGGTGGCTTCGTCGCCGTCTGCGACACCTTCGGCCTGCCGCTCGTGGTGCTCATCGACATGCCCGGCTTCCAGGTCGGCACGGCCGCAGAGGAGAGCCGGCTGGTCCGCCGCAGCGCCCGGATCGCCTACGAGCTGGCCAACGCGACCGTCCCGCGGGTCGTCATCACCACCCGCAAGGCGTACGGCGCGGCGTACGTCGTGATGGGCGGCGGCCGGAGCATCGACGCCGACCTCAGCCTGGCCTGGCCGACCGCGGAGCTGTGCGCGATCCCCGTGGAGAGCGCCGTCGACATCGCCTTCAAGTCCGTCTACCTCGACGACCCGGAGCCGGAGAAGAAGCGGGCCGAGTTCATCGAGCTCATGCGCGCCAACATCGACCCGGTGCTGGCCGCGGACGGCTTCGGCATCGACGACGTCGTGCTGCCGAGCCAGACCCGTCGACTGCTGGTCGAGACCTTCGCGCGCGCGGTGCCGCGCCGCGCTCCGCGGGTCCCGGGCAAGCGCCGTACGATCGCGCCCGCCTGAGGCCTGCCGCCCACTGCCGCGAGACCGTCGCCGGCCGGTCGCCGGTGTGACCGGAACCACGGGTACGCGATGTACCGACCTGCCGTTATGATCACCGGGTACACGGTGTACCAATCCACTCAGTGAGGAACCCTGATGGCTGAAGCATTCATCTACGACCACGTGCGTACGCCGCGCGGCCGTGGCAAGAAGACCGGCTCGCTCAACGAGGTCAAGCCGATCGACCTGGTCGTCACGCTCATGCACGCGATCGAGGAGCGCAACGAGGGCCTCGACACCGCCGGCATCGACGACGTGATCCTCGGCTGTGTCACGCCGATCGGTGACCAGGGTTCCGACATCGCCCGCGTCGCCGCCGTCAAGGCCGGCCTCGCCGAGACCGTCGCCGGTGTCCAGATCGACCGCTTCTGTGCCTCCGCGCTCGAGGCCGTCAACCAGGCTGCTGCCCGCGTCCGCTCCGGCTGGGAGGACCTGATCCTCGCTGGTGGCGTCGAGGCGATGAGCCGCGTGCCGATGGGCTCCAACGGCGGTGCCTGGGCCATGGACCCGAAGACGTCGCTCGACACCTACTTCATCCCGCAGGGCGTGTCCGCCGACCTGATCGCCACGGTCGAGGGCTTCACCCGTGAGGACGTCGACGCGCTCGCCGCGCAGTCGCACGAGCGTGCCGCGAAGGCCTGGGCCAACGGCTACTACGACGACTGCGTCATCCCGGTGAAGGACGAGAACGGCCTCGTCATCCTGGACAAGGACGAGACGGTCCGCCCGGGCACGACCGCGGAGTCGCTCGGCTCGCTCAAGCCGTCGTTCATCGCGATGGGCGTGGACGCGGGCTTCGACGACGTCGCCCTCTCGAAGTACACCGAGGTCGAGAAGATCAACCACGTCCACCACGCCGGCAACAGCTCCGGCGTCGTCGACGGTGCCTCCCTCATGCTCATCGGCTCCGAGGAGGCGGGCAAGAAGCACGGCCTGACCCCGAAGGCCCGCATCGTCTCCACCGCGGTCATCGGCTCCGAGCCGACGATCATGCTGACCGGCCCGGCGCCGGCGGCGTACAAGGCCCTCGAGAAGGCCGGCCTCACGGTCGACGACATCGACCTGTGGGAGATCAACGAGGCCTTCGCGGCCGTCGCCCTCCGCTTCATCAAGGACATGGGGATCACCCAGGACGTCGTCAACGTCAACGGTGGCGCCATGGCCATGGGTCACCCCCTGGGTGCGACCGGCGCCATCATCCTGGGCACGCTCGTCGACGAGCTCAAGCGCCAGGGCAAGCGCTACGGCCTGGCCACGCTCTGCGTCGGCGCGGGCATGGGCATCGCGACCATCGTCGAAGCCCTCTGAGACGCGGACAGAACAGGAAAGACGAGAGACATGACTGAGCAGACTGCTGTCCGCGTTGAGATCGATGCCGACGGCATCGCCACGCTGACCCTGGACGACCCGAACCAGTCGGCCAACACGATGAACGAGCTGTACGTCAGCTCGATGGACGCGGCCGTGAACCAGCTGGTCGCCGACGCGGACAAGATCACCGGTGTCGTGATCGCCTCCGCGAAGAAGACCTTTTTCGCCGGCGGTGACCTCAAGGGCATGATGAGCGTCCGCAAGGAGAACGCTGCCGAGATCTTCGGCATGGTCGAGGGTGTCAAGGCGACCCTGCGCAAGCTCGAGCTCCTCCAGAAGCCGGTTGTCGCCGCCATCAACGGCGCCGCGCTCGGCGGCGGCCTCGAGATCGCACTCGCCGCCAACCACCGCATCGCGGTCGACGGCAAGTACTCCATCGGCCTGCCCGAGGTGAAGCTGGGCCTGCTGCCCGGCGGTGGCGGCGTCACCCGCACCGTGCGCATGTTCGGCCTCGCGACGGCCCTGATGGAGATCCTGGGCCAGGGCACCGAGTTCAAGCCGGCGGCCGCCCAGGCCAAGGGCCTGGTCAACGAGCTCGTCGCCACCGAGGACGAGCTGATCCCCGCCGCCAAGGCGTGGATCAAGGCCAACCCCGAGGCGTGGGCGCAGCCGTGGGACACCCCGGGCTACAAGATCCCGGGCGGCACCCCGTCGCACCCGTCGCTCGCGGGCATGCTGCCGGCGTTCGCCCCGATGCTGAAGAAGCAGATCAAGCAGGCCGACTACAAGGCCCCCAAGGCGATCCTCGCGGCCGCCACCGAGGGTCTGCAGGTCGACTTCGACACCGCCTCGCGGATCGAGTCGCGCTACTTCACCACGCTGGTCACCGGCCAGCAGGCGAAGAACATGATCCAGGCGTTCTTCTTCGACCTCGGCTCGATCAACGCGGGCAAGGAGCGCCCGGCGGGCGTCGAGAAGTACGTCCCGCAGAAGGCGATCGTCCTCGGCGCCGGCATGATGGGCGCGGGCATCGCCTACGTCCTGGCGCGCGCGGGTGTCGAGGTCGTCCTCAAGGACGTCACCATCGAGGCCGCCGAGAAGGGCAAGGCCTACACCGCGGGCCTCAACGAGAAGGCCGTCTCGCGCGGCAAGCTCACGCAGGAGAAGGCCGACGAGATCCTCAACCGGATCACCCCGACCATCGACCCGGCCGACGCCGCGGGCTGCGACACGGTCGTCGAGGCCGTCTTCGAGAACGTCGAGCTGAAGCAGAAGGTCTTCAACGAGGTCATCCCGTTCCTCAACGAGGGCGCGCTGCTCTGCTCCAACACCTCGACGCTGCCGATCACCGAGCTCGCCAAGGGCATCGACGGCGACGGCAACGCCGCCCGCTTCATCGGCCTGCACTTCTTCTCGCCGGTCGACAAGATGCCGCTGGTCGAGATCATCCGCGGCAACGAGACCGGCGACGAGGCCCTGGCCCAGGCGTACGACATCACGCTGCTGATCAAGAAGACCCCGATGATCGCCCACGACTCGCGCGGCTTCTACACCTCGCGGGTCATCGGAACCCAGATCGACGAGGGCCTCTCGCTCCTCCTCGAGGGCCAGCACCCGCTGTCGATCGAGCGCGCGGCCACGTCGGCCGGCTTCCCGGTCGGCCCGCTGCAGATCGCCGACGAGCTGAACCTCGAGCTCATGGTGAAGATCGCCTCCACCACGCGTGAGGCGATGGGCATCGCCGAGCCGACCAAGTCCGAGGTCGTCTGCAACAAGATGATCGAGGCCGGTCGCCCGTCCAAGCTCAAGGGCGCGGGCTTCTACGAGTACGTCGACGGCAAGCGCGGCTCGCTCTCGCCGGTCGTGGGCGAGCTCTTCCCGGTGGCGGAGACGCAGTACCCGCTCCAGGACCTGCGCGACCGCATGATGTTCCGCGAGGCGATCGAGACCGCCAAGACGTTCGAGGAGGGTGTGGTCACCTCGGCCGCCCACGCGAACATCGGCTCGATCTTCGGCATCGGCTTCCCACCGATGACCGGTGGTGCCGCGCAGTTCATCACCGGCTACGACGCCCCCGACGGCACCTACGGCATCGAGGCGTTCCTCAAGCGCGCCGACGAGCTGGCCGACAAGTACGGCGAGCAGCTGCGCCCGACGCAGTACCTGCGCGACATGGCGAAGAACGGCGAGTCCTTCCCCGCCTGATCGGCCCGTACGACGGAGGGCCCGGCCCCGCGAGTGATCGCGGAGCCGGGCCCTCTGGCGTCGGCGGGCGGTGGCGTCGCGGTCAGCCGACCGGGGTGCCGAGCACCTTGCGGCAGGCCAGCTGCGCCTTCGCGAACGCCTCGCGCGGCTTCGCGGTGCCGCCCTTGAGGTTCGCGGCCACGACGGCGGCGTGCAGCTTGTCGTCCAGCTTCTCGGCGCAGGCGACGTACGAGTCCCAGTCCTGCGGCTGAGCCGTCGGGTAGGAGCTGGCCCAGGACTCGGTGTTCTTGCGCCAGTCCCAGCAGGCGACGGTGGCGTCGGCGATCTCGTTGGCGGTCGTCTTGTCGAACTGGTAGGTCAGCTGCGCGACGTGGTCCTTGGTCAGCATCCCCGCCTTGGTCAGGGTGTCGACGCCGGCTGCGGCGACGAGCTTCTTCGCGGTGCAGCGCGCCTGTGCCGGGGGCATGTCGGTCGCGATCCGCGAGGCCAGGGCGGCGACGGCCACATCGGTGTCGGAGTACGGCGTGTCCGGCCCGCCGCAGGCGGTCAGTCCGAGGGCGGCGGTGGCCACGACGAGTCCGAGGGCGGGGGTGGTGAGGCGCATGGCGGGGAGTCAACCACGCGTCCGAAGGCCACGCGAGGCCCGTCCGTTTTCCCTGTTCCCGGGCGGAGTCGCGCGCGTTTCCTTGACACATACTCGGTATGCATACCTAGTATGCATTCACCGGGTATCCGGAAAGGGGGAACAGATGTCAGTCCGACACGCACTGCTCGCGTTGCTGGAGCAGGGTCCGATGTACGGCTACCAGCTGCGCACGGAGTTCGAGGGCCGCACCGGCTCGACCTGGCCGCTCAACATCGGGCAGGTCTACACGACGCTCGCCCGCCTCGAGCGCGACGGGATGATCGAGGCCGCGTCCGATGAGGAGGTCGGCGAGGAGGGCAAGCGCCGCTACGCGATCACGACCGACGGCAGGGTCGAGGTGGCCACCTGGTTCGACGAGCCGGTCGGCCGTGGTGAGCCGCCGCGTGACGAGCTCGCGATCAAGCTGGCGATCGCGGTCACCATCCCTGGCGTCGACGTCGCGTCGCTGGTGCAGCGCCAGCGCACGGCGACCATGAACGCCCTCCACGACTACACGCGCCTCAAGCGCGGAGCCGCGACGGAGGAGCCCGCCGACCTGGCCTGGAGCCTCGTCCTCGACTCGCTCATCTTCACCGCCGAGGCGGAGATCCGCTGGCTCGACCACTGTGAGGCGCGGCTCGCCCGCCGGTCCTCCGCCCCGACCCGCTCCACCGTCGCCGAGGAGGCAGCCCGATGAACCCCATCCTCACCGTTGCCGATGTCACCCGGGTCCACGGCACCGGCGCCGCCGAGGTCCACGCCCTGCGTGGCGTCACCGTGACCGCGTCGCCGGGCGAGCTCGTCGCCGTCATGGGCCCGTCGGGCTCCGGCAAGTCGACGCTGCTCAACCTCGCCGGTGGCCTGGACACGCCGACCAGCGGCGACGTCGTCATCGAGGGGCGTTCGCTCGTCGGCCTCTCGGTCGCCCAGCGTGCCCGGCTCCGCCGTACGTCCGTGGGCTACGTGTTCCAGAACTTCAACCTCGTGCCCGCGCTGACCGCCATCGAGAACGTCGCCCTCCCGCGTGAGCTCGACGGTGTCGGTGCGCGGCAGGCGCGCCGCGATGCGCTCGCCGCGCTCGAGGAGGTCGGCGTCGCTGGTGCTGCGGACCGCTTCCCGGACGACATGTCGGGTGGCCAGCAGCAGCGCGTCGCGATCGCCCGTGCGCTGGTCGGCGAGCGCCGGCTGATCCTGGCCGACGAGCCGACCGGGGCCCTCGACACGGCCACAGGGGAGGAGATCCTCCAGCTCCTGCGTACCCGGTGCGATGCGGGTGCGGCGGTCGTGATGGTCACGCACGAGCCGCGGCACGCGGCCTGGGCAGACCGCGTGGTCTTCCTGCGGGACGGCCTCGTCGTCGACGAGTCCGGCCGGACGTCGGGCCCCGAGGACCTGCTCGCGATGGACGGTGCCCGATGAGGGGCCCGCTGGGCGGCTGGCGCGCCCTGCTCCGCCTCGCGTGGCGCGACGTCCTGCGCAACAAGGGGCGGAGTGCGCTGATCCTGGCGATGATCGCCCTGCCCGTGCTCGGCGTGACGGCTGCCCACGTCGTGATCTCGACGGCCGACGTCAGCGTTGCCGAGGGACTCGACCGCCACCTCGGCACCGCCGACGCGCTGCTCGAGGTCAACGAGGGTGGCGGGGTCGTCTACCAGGGGGCCGACCCGCACGACAACGCCGGCTGGGCCGGACCGGAGGACGGCGGGACCGACCGGACGGCGACCCAGGCAGACATCGCGAAGGTGCTCGGGGAGGGCACGAAGCTGCACGCGCAGCGGCTGGACTGGTTCAACACCCGCATCGGGCAGCACAACGTCAACGTCACGGTGCACAGCGCCGACTTCCGTGACCCCGTGTTCGACGGCACGTGGGACCTGACGGCGGGTCGGGCACCGGCGCGCGTCGGCGAGATCGCCGTCAACGCCCAGCTCGTGAAGCGCGGCGTGCGGATGGGCGACACGGTCGAGCTGGTCACCGGCCGCCCCCTCGAGGTGGTCGGCGAGGCCGAGGACGCGTCGTACCGTGGTGAGCCGTCGGCATGGGCCTATCCCGGGAGCGTGGACGACACCCGCCAGGGGCCGATGTACTCGACCAACACGACCTACCTCGCCACCGTCCCGGGTGGGGTCGACTGGGACGCGGTACGCGCGCTGAACAAGCTCGGCGTCTCCGTCCTCAGCCGGGAGGTGATCGCCCATCCGCCGTCGGAGGACCAGCTCCCGCCGGAGATGTCCGACTTCGGCGACGACCGGGCCGACGTGATTCTCGCGACGGCGATCCTGGTCAGCACCATGGCGCTGCTCGAGGTCGTGCTGCTCGCCGGTCCCGCGTTCGCCGTGGGAGCACGGCGGATGCAGCGCAACCTCGCGCAGGTCGCGGCCACCGGTGGCACGCCCGGGCAGGTGCGGCGCGCGGTGCTCGCCACGGCCGTGGTGCTCGGCGGGATCGCAGCAGGCGTGGGTCTCGTCGTCGGCGTCGTGCTGGGCCGCGTCGGGGTTCCGATCGCCCAGCACTACGACCAGTCGGTCTTCGGGCCGTTCGACGTCGTGTGGAGCCAGGTCCTGCTGATCGCCCTCCTCGGCTGGCTCAGTGCCGTCATCGCGGCGCTCGTCCCGGCCTGGATCGCCTCTCGCCAGGACATCGTGAAGGTCCTCGGTGGTCGCCGGGGTGACCGCGCTCCGGGCAAGGCCTCGCCGGTGCTCGGCGCGCTGCTGGCTGCCGCCGGCATCGCGGCCGCGGTGGTCGGCGCGCGGCACGGCGGGGACTGGGGCACGATCGCGATCGCCGCTGCGGCGGTGCTCGCCGTGGTCGGTGGGGTGCTCCTGCTGTCGCCGGTGCTCGCTCTGGTCGGGCGGCTGGCGGGGCGTGCGCCCCTCCCGCTGCGGTACGCCGTCCGCGACGCGGCGCGGCATCGCGCACGCACCGTGCCGGCGATCGGCGCGGTGCTGGCCACGGTGACCGGGGTGGTCGCCCTGTGCATCGCCAACGCGAGCGACGCCGAGGAGTCGCGGGAGACCTACCGGCCCTCGGCTGGGCTGCACGCGGGCTTCGTGTCCTTCGACGACGCGACCCTGGCACCGGACGAGCGCGCCGTGGCCTGGCACGCGATCGAGAAGGCGGTGCACGAGGAGGACCCCGAGTCCGAGGTGATGTACCAGCTCGGGCACATGGGCGGCATGCCCGGTGACCAGGAGGTGCAGGCAGTCGAGGGGCGCGACGGCGGGTCCCTGCTGAGTGGCTGGGGCGGCTACATGGGCAGCTGGATCGTCGATGACCACGTGCCCGCTGCGGATCTCGGGCTCGATGCCTCAGGGAAGGCGAAGGCGGCGGCAGCTCTCGCAGCCGGCAAGGTCGTGCTCTTCACCGACGGTGGTTCGCCCGGCGTCACCCGGGACGGCAAGGTGGTCCCGCCGGATCTCCACCGGGACTCCGTGGACCTCCAGGTGACGACGTACGGCGAGGACGGCGCGGGCCACTCCGGCCGCACGACCAGCGCACCCGCCGAGGTCATCCGGGTCTCGTTCGTGACCACCCAGGGCATCGTCCCGCATGCGGTCGCCAAGCGGACGGGCGCGCAGGTGATGCCGTCGACGATCAGCCTCCCCGGCCCCGTCTCGAAGGCGGAGAAGGACACGATCGAGAAGGCGCTGGCCGGCATCGGCTACCCGGATGCGCGCGTCTACGTCGAGCGCGGCTGGAACGGCCGTGACAACGTCCTGCTGTTGTGGGTGCTCGCGGCGCTGGGTGGGGTGCTCATGCTCGGTGGGACGCTCACGGCGACGTTCCTCGCGCTGTCCGACGCGGCTCCCGACCTCGCGACCCTCTCGGCCGTGGGCGCCTCTCCGCGAGAACGCCGCCTGGTCGCCGCCTGCTACGCCCTCGTGGTCGGTGGCATCGGGGCGGTCGGGGGAGCGGTCATCGGACTGGTCCCGGGCATCGCGGCCACCTGGCCACTGACCAGCAACACCTGGGATGGTGCGGGCCCGAGCCACTACCTCGACATCCCGTGGCTGGTGATCCTGGTGGTCGTCGTGGGGCTGCCGCTCCTCACCGCGCTCGTGGTCGGGCTGTGTGCCCGGTCGCGGCTCCCGCTGGTGGCGCGCATCGACTGATCGCGTCGTACCCGGACCGGCGGGGGCATGGACGACGGCGCGGGCGGGGCTCCTCGGGGGAGGGCCTCGCCCGCGCCGGCGTACGTTCGGTCGGAGCCGTCACCGAGGCGAGGACCTGTGCGCCTCGCGCGCGGACCCGGGAGATCCTGCGCAACGGTGAGGAGCTCGACGGCCAGAGGATCAGGCGCGCTTCACGACCACGGTCGTCAGGATCTTGTCGGTGAGCGTCTGCACCTTCGGCTTGTCCCAGAGCGGCCACAGGTAGTCGATGTAGACCGCCTGGTTGATCAGGCTGTGGAGCAGCATGCGGCCGAGGCAGGAGCCCCAGCCAGGGACGGCGCCGGTCTGCTCGTTGACGACCCAGAGGCCCTTCCTCGCCTTGCCCCAGGACTGGCCGGTGCGCCCCTGGATCACGACGTAGTTGCGGATGGACCGCACGAAGAGCCAGATGTAGGAGGCGGCGAGGCCGAGGGAGCCGAGGATGACCAGCGTCGTGCCGGCACCTGTCGTCTGGTCGGAGTTGATCCCGCCACCGATGCCGAGCAGGACACCGCTCACGATGAACGCGACCACCACGGGCCAGAGGTAGACGGCGTCCCAGAGCGTCGCGACCGCGCGGTCGCCCCAGGTCGCGTACGACGACGTGGGCTGGGAGGCGTAGGGGTTCGGCTGCTCTGTCATGACGGCTCTCCTCGGGAGGGTCGGGGTGGTCCGAGCCTCTCATGTCGGGAACGCCCCGCTCCGGAGCGCGACACGACCATCGTTCCAACTTAAAGACAGGCTTGACTGTTTCTTTCATGGGGGACAAGGTGTACCCATGAGCTCGGAGACCGCGACACAGCACGCACGCGTGCCGCAGGAGGAGCGCACCCGCGTGATGCGGGCCCGCCTGCTCGAGGCGACCATCCAGTGCCTCGTCGACGCGGGCTTCGCCGGCACGTCGACGACGCTCGTCTCCAAGATCGCCGGCGTCAGCCGCGGTGCCCAGCTGCACCACTTCCCGACCAAGAACGACCTCGTCGTCGCCGCCGTCCGGCACCTCGCCGAGCAGCGCAGGGCGGAGATCGTCGTCGGGCGCGACGACTTCCCGGTCGGCGAGGGGCGCACGCGCGCGGTGCTCGAGGCGATGGCCGACTACGTGACCTCGCCGTTCTTCACCGCGGCGCTCGAGCTGTGGGTCGCCGCCCGCAGTGACGAGCAGCTGCTGGCGGCGGTGGCGCCGCTGGAGGTCGAGTTCGGCCGCGAGCTGCACCGGATCGCCGTCGACCTGCTCGAGGTGGACGAGTCGCGCCCCGGTGTCCGCGAGCTGGTGCAGGCGACCCTCGACCTGCTGCGCGGCCTCGGCCTCGCCAACACCCTCGGCGACGACTCCCGTCGCCGCGCACGGATCCTCGACCAGTGGGCCCAGTCCCTCGACCGCGAACTGAAGGAGCTCGGATGAACCCCGTGCTGGACGAGGTCCTCGGAGACCTCCAGGCGGAGAGCGCGTACGTCGAGTCGCTGCTCGCCGACCTCGACGAGCAGGGCTGGCGCACGGCCACCCCCGCCGAGGGCTGGGACGTCGCGACCACGATCGCGCACCTGCTGTGGACCGACGAGGCGTCCGTGAAGGCGATCGCCGGCACGCTGCTCGTCAACGGCGATGCGGACAAGGAGCCCTGGGACGCCCTGGTCATGGACGCCTTCGCCGACCCGTCCGGCTTCGTCGACACCGCGGCGCTGACCATCGCCAAGACCCACACGGGTGCGGAGCTGCTCGAGCGCTGGCAGGCCTCCAAGCAGGCGCTCGCCGCGGCGCTGCGCAGCGTGCCCGACGGTCAGAAGCTGATGTGGTTCGGTCCGCCGATGGCGCCGGCGAGCATGGCGACCGCCCGACTCATGGAGACCTGGGCGCACGGGCTCGACGTCGCGGACGCCGTCGGTGCCCCGCACTCGGTCACCGACCGGATCCGCCACGTGGCCAGCATCGGCTTCCGTACCCGCAGCTTCGCCTTCGCGCAGAACGGCCTCGACGCCCCCGCCGAGCCGATCCGGCTCGAGCTCGTGCTCCCGTCGGGTGAGCCGATCGTCTTCGGCCCCGACGACGCCACCCAGACGGTGACCGGGTCGGCGTACGACTTCGCGGCGCTGGCCACCCAGCGCGTGCACCGCGACGACACCGACCTCGTCGCCACCGGCGCCGACGCGGAGACCTGGCTGACCATCGCCCAGGCCTTCGCCGGTCCGGCCGGCGGCGGTCGCGCCCCGAAGGGAGAACGCGCATGACCAGTCCCGCCCGCATCGGCAACTGCTCCGGCTTCTACGGTGACCGGCTCTCGGCCTTCCGCGAGATGCTCGAGGGTGGTCCGCTCGACTACCTGACCGGCGACTACCTGGCCGAGCTGACGATGCTGATCCTCGGCAAGGACACCTTCAAGGACCCGAACCTCGGCTATGCCCGCACCTTCGTGCGGCAGGCCGAGGACGCGCTCGGCCTCGCGCTCGAGAAGGGGGTCAAGGTCGTCGTCAACGCCGGCGGCATCAACCCCAAGGGCCTCGCGGAGAAGCTCGCCGAGGTCTCGACCGGCCTGGGCCTGGCCCCGAAGATCGCCTACGTCGCCGGCGACGACATCCGCGCGAAGGTGGCCGACCTCGGCCTCACCCACCCGACGTACGGCAACCCGCTGACCGCGAACGCCTACCTCGGTGCGTTCGGCATCGCCAGCGCGCTGGACCGGGGTGCCGACCTCGTCGTCACCGGGCGCGTCACCGATGCGAGCGTCGTGGTGGGCCCCGCGATCCACCACCACGGCTGGACCCCGGAGTCGTACGACGCGCTGGCCGGTGCCGTGATCGCGGGCCACATCATCGAGTGCGGAACCCAGGCCGTCGGTGGCAACTTCTCGGGCTTCCTGGAGCTTCCGGCCGACGCGCGCAGCAAGCCCCTGGGCTTTCCGATCGCCGAGGTGGCCGCGGACGGCTCGATGGTGATCACGAAGCACGACGGCACCGGTGGCGCCGTCACCGTCGACACCGTCACCGCGCAGCTGGTCTACGAGATCCAGACGACGAGGTACCTCAACCCCGACGTCACCGTCGACCTGACCACGATGAGGCTCGAGCAGGAGGCGTCCGACCGCGTGAAGGTCTCCGGGGTCACCGGCTCGCTGCCGCCCGCGACGCTCAAGGCCTGCCTCAACTACTTCGCCGGCTACCGCAACTCCATGGAGCTGATCCTCACCGGCCTCAACGTCCAGGAGAAGGCGGCCTGGGTCCGCGAGCAGGTCGAGCGGGCCTGGGGCGAGGACGGACCGGCGCGCGTCGTCTGGTCCGACGTCATCCAGCCCGACACCGACGCCGACAGCCAGGAGGCCGCCTCGGCGCTGCTGCGGATCACCGCGTTCGACGCCGATGCGAACAAGGTCGCCAAGGGGTTCACCGGCCCGGTCATCGAGCAGGTGCTCGGCTCGTACCCGGGCTTCGCGCCCTGCCGGATGCCCGGCCCGGGCACGGCGTACGGCGTCTACACCCCGGCCTACATCGCGCGGGAGGTCGTCGAGCACACCGTCGTGCACCACGACGGGTCCGTCGAGGTCATCGCCGACCCGCCCACCGACCCGGCGCCTCTCGACAAGGCCGTCGGACTGCGGCCCTCGCCGTACCCGTCGCCGGCTGACACGCTCACCCGTCGCCTGCCGCTGGGCACCTTCGTGCACGGGCGCTCGGGCGACAAGGGCGGCGACGCCAACATCGGCCTCTGGGTGAAGAACGACGGCCACCCGAAGTACGCCGAGCGCGTCCGGTGGCTCACGAAGTACCTCAGCCCCCGCAAGGTGCGCGAGCTGGTCCCCGAAGCCGCCGACCTCGACATCGAGGTCTACCCGCTGCCGAACCTCGGCGGCGTCAACATCCTCATCCACGGCCTCCTCGACGAGGGAGTCGCGGCCACCGCCCGGTTCGACCCGCAGGCCAAGGGCCTCGCGGAGTGGGTCCGCGGCCGGACGGCCACCATCGAAGGGAGCCTCCTGTGACCTACTCGCCCGCCTACGGCTGGACCGAGGAACAGCTCGCCCTGAAGCACTCCGCCATGGAGTTCACCCGGCGCGAGGTCACACCGCACCTCGACGAGTGGGAGCGCAACGGCGAGATCCCGCGCGAGTTCCAGAAGAAGCTCGCGGCGGCGGGCCTCCTCGGCGTCGGCGTCCCCGAGGAGGTCGGCGGCGACGGCGGCACCCTGATGGACGTCTGCGCGATGCAGGAAGGCTTCATGGAGGCTGGCTGGTCCGGCGGCCTGATGGCGTCGGCGTACACCCACGGCATCGCGATCCCGCACATCATCCAGGCGGGGTCGAAGGAGCTGGTCGACACCTACGTGCGGCCCGTGCTCAGCGGCGACATGATCGGCTCGCTCGGCGTGACCGAGCCCGGCACCGGCTCCGACGTCGCCGGCATCACCACGCGCGCGGTCCGCGACGGCGACGAGTGGGTGATCAACGGAGCCAAGATGTTCATCACCTCCTCGGTGCGCGGTGACTTCGTGACCACCGCTGTCCGCACGGGTGGCGAGGGTGCCCACGGCATCTCGCTGATCGTGGTCCCGAAGGGGACGCCCGGCTTCAGCGTCTCGCGCAAGCTCGACAAGATGGGCTGGCTGGCCTCCGACACCGGGGAGCTGACCTACGACGACGTACGGGTCCCGCTGGCGAACCTGGTCGGCGAGGAGAACCACGGCTTCTACTACATCGCCGACAAGTTCGTCACGGAGCGGATCTGGCTGGCGCTGATGGGCTACGGCCATGCGATCCGCTGCCTGAACCTGACCGCGCAGTACTGCCAGGACCGGACGACGTTCGGCAAGCCGCTGGTCGCCAACCAGGTGGTCCGGGCGAAGCTGGTCGAGATGCGGCGCCAGATCGAGATCGCCCGGTCCTACACGCTCGAGATCGCCCGCCGGTACGACGCCGGCGAGAACTGCATCGCCGAGGCCTGCCTGGCCAAGCAGACGGCGGTCGACACCGCCGTCTGGGTCGCCAACGAGGCCGTCCAGCTGCACGGCGGCATGGGCTACATGCGCGAGACCGAGGTCGAGCGCCACTACCGCGACGTCCGCCTGCTGCCGATCGGCGGCGGCTCGACCGAGGTCCTCACCGACCTCGCGGCACGGCTGATGGGCTACGCCCCGGGGGCGAAGGCATGACGACCGAGACGACCGGGACGACCGGGACCACCGCCGAGCCGACCGTCGCGGAGCGGCGCCGGTCGGCGATGCTGGCGAAGATCGCCCACATCGAGGAGCAGAACCAGAAGGCCGTCGAGGCCGGCGGCAAGTACATCGCCCGCCACCACGAGCGCGGCAAGCTCACCGCCCGCGAGCGGATCGAGCTCCTCGTCGACGAGGGGTCGGCGTTCCTCGAGCTGATGCCGCTGGCCGGCTGGGGCTCCGACTTCGCGGTCGGCGCCTCCATGGTCACGGGCATCGGCGTCGTCGAGGGCGTCGAGTGCATGATCGTCGCCAACGACCCCACGGTGAAGGGCGGCGCCCTCAACCCGATGTCGCTGCGCAAGTCGTTCCGCGCGGCCGAGATCGCCGAGCGCAACTGGCTGCCGACGATCAACCTCACCGAGTCCGGCGGCGCCGACCTGCCCACCCAGAAGGACATCTTCATCCCGGGCGGCAAGGGCTTCCGCGACCTCACCCGCGCCTCCGCGCGCAAGCAGCCGACGATCTCGGTGGTCTTCGGCAACTCCACCGCCGGCGGCGCCTACGTCCCCGGCATGAGCGACTACGTGATCATGGTGAAGGAACAGGCCAAGGTCTTCCTGGCCGGCCCGCCGCTGGTCAAGATGGCGACCGGCGAGGAGTCCGACGACGAGTCGCTGGGTGGCGCCGAGATGCACTCGCGGATCTCCGGCTCCTCCGACTTCCTCGCCGTCGACGAGCACGACGCGATCCGGCTCGCGCGGCGCACGGTGGCCCGCCTCAACTGGCGCAAGAAGGGCAGCACGCCCGACCCGACGTCGTACGCCGAGCCGGACCTGGACCCCGAGGAGCTGCTCGACCTCTTCCCGGAGGACCTCAAGGAACCGTTCGACCCGCGGGACGCGATCCTCCGGATCGTCGACGGCACGGGGCCGGGCAACGAGGTCGCGTTCGACGAGTTCAAGCCCCTCTACGGCTCCGCACTCGTGACCGGCTGGGCGAAGCTGCACGGCCACCCGATCGGCATCATCGCCAACGCCCGCGGCGTCCTGATGAGCGAGGAGGCGCAGAAGGCGGCCCAGTTCATCCAGCTGGCCAACCAGAAGGACACGCCGCTGCTCTTCCTGCACAACACCACCGGCTACATGGTCGGCGCGGAGTACGAGCAGGGCGGCATCATCAAGCACGGCGCGATGATGATCAACGCGGTCTCCAACTCGAAGGTCCCGCACCTCACGGTGATCATGGGTGCCTCCTTCGGAGCCGGCAACTACGGCATGAACGGTCGCGCCTACGACCCGCGCTTCCTCTTCACCTGGCCCTCGGCCAAGTCCGCCGTCATGGGTCCGGCACAGCTCGCCGGCGTCATGGAGATCGTGGCCCGCGAGTCCGCCGAGAAGAAGGGCATGCCGTGGAACCAGGAGGAGTTCGACGGGATCAAGGCCTTCGTCATGCAGATGGTCGAGGACCAGTCGCTGCCGGAGTTCCTGTCCGGCCTGGTCTACGACGACGGCGTCATCGACCCGCGTGACACCCGGACGGTCCTGGGCATCTGCCTCTCCGTCATCGACAACCAGCCGATCGAGGGCGCCATGAACTTCGGCGTCTTCCGGATGTGAGGGCCCCATGACCATCACCCGCCTCCTCGTCGCCAACCGCGGCGAGATCGCCCGCCGTGTCTTCCGCACCTGTCGCGAGCTCGGCATCGACACCGTCGCCGTCTTCTCAGACGCCGACGCGGGGATGCCGTTCGTGCGCGAGGCCGACCAGGCGGTGCGCCTGCCCGGCAACACCCCGGCCGAGACCTACCTCCGTGGTGACCTGGTCGTCGCCGCGGCGCTCGCGGCCGGTGCCGATGCCGTCCACCCCGGCTACGGCTTCCTCTCGGAGAACGCCGCGTTCGCCCGCGCCGTCATCGAGGCGGGGCTGACCTGGGTCGGCCCCGACCCGTCGTCGATCGAGTCGATGGGCTCGAAGATCGAGTCCAAGAAGCTGATGTCGGATGCCGGTGTCCCGGTCCTCGACGGTTTCACGGGCGCGGAGTTCGCGGCCGACGCCTCGGTGGCGGACGGTCTCGAGGCGCCGGTGCTGGTGAAGGCGTCGGCCGGCGGCGGTGGCCGCGGGATGCGCATCGTCAACGACCTGGCCGATCTCGGCACGGTCATCGAGCAGGCGTCGTCGGAGGCTGCGTCGGCGTTCGGCGACGGCACCGTCTTCGTCGAGCCCTACGTCCAGACCGGCCGCCACATCGAGGTCCAGGTCATGGGCACGCCGGACGGGGCGATCGTCTTCGGCGAGCGTGACTGCTCCGTGCAGCGTCGTCACCAGAAGGTGATCGAGGAGGCACCGGCCCCGGCGCTCCCCGACGGGACCCGCAAGGCGCTCCACGAGGCCGCCCGCCAGGCGGCTGAGGCGATCGACTACCGCGGCGCCGGCACGGTCGAGTTCCTCTACGACGTGGCGAAGGACCGCTTCTACTTCCTGGAGATGAACACCCGCCTCCAGGTCGAGCACCCGGTCACCGAGGCGGTCCACGGCGTCGACCTGGTCGCGCTGCAGATCGCCGTGGCCGAGGGCCGCTCGCTGGCCGAGGTCACCGTCGGCGAGCCGCAGGGGCACGCGGTCGAGGTGCGCCTGTACGCCGAGGACCCGGCCCACGGCTACCAGCCGCAGTCAGGCACCATCACCCGCTTCGAGCTGCCCGGCGTGGTGTCCGAGTTCGAGACCGTCCGCCACGGCATCCGGCTCGACTCCGGTGTCGGGGCGGGCGACAGCATCGGCACCTTCTACGACGCGATGATCGCCAAGGTCATCTCGTTCGCGCCGACCCGCGACCAGGCGCTGCGACAGCTCGCCGGGGCGCTCGCCAAGGCGCAGCTGCACGGCCTGACCACCAACCGCGACCTGCTGGTCAACCTGCTTCGGTCCGCGACCGTCATCGACGCCACGATGGACACCACGTGGCTCGACGGAGCCGACCTCGCCGTCCTCGGTGCCCCCACGGGCGGCGCGGACGCGGTGCCGGTCTCGGGCTTCGCCGCGGCGGTCGCGCTGGCCGAGCGGGCACGTCTCGCCTCGGCGTACCAGTCCCGGATCCCGGCGGGCTTCCGCAACGTCGTCTCGCAGCCGCAGCGCACGGTGTTCCGCCGCGGCGACGAGGAGCTCGTCGTCGGCTGGTACGGCGGTCGCAGCTTCCGCTCCGCGGACCTGGACGGTGTCGTCGTCCTGGCAGCCGGGCCGGACGAGGTCACCCTCGAGCAGGACGGAGTGCAGCGCACCTTCACGGTCTACGTCGACGGCGACCACGTGGACGTCGAGTCCTCGCTCGGCCACGTGGCGCTGATCCGTGCGCCCCGCTTCGTCGACCCGTCGACGCAGGTCGCTGCGGGCTCGCTGCTGGCCCCGATGCCGGGCTCGGTCGTCGCGGTCTCCGCAGCGGTGGGCGACACGGTCGCCGAGGGCCAGCCGCTGCTGGTCATGGAGGCCATGAAGATGCAGCACACCATCTCCGCGCCGTACGCCGGCACGGTCACCGAGCTCGACGTCGCCGTCGGGCAGCAGGTCGAGGCGGGCGCCGTGCTCGCCGTCGTCGCCCCCGACACCGACAGCACCGACAGCACCGACTCCGAGGAGAGCTGATGAGCACCATGTTCACCGAGCCGGAGGAGCGCGTCGCGCTCCGCGAGGCCGTCCGCAAGCTCGCCTCGAAGTACGGCCGCGAGTTCGTCGAGAAGCAGGCCCGCGAGGGCGGCAAGATGACCGAGATGTGGCTCGAGATGGGCCGCAACGGCTTCCTCGGCGTCAACCTCCCCGAGGAGTACGGCGGTGGGGGCGGCGGCATGTCCGACCTGGCGGCCGTCCTCGAGGAGGCCTCCGCCGCCGGTGCCCCGCTGCTGATGATGGTGGTCAGCCCGGCGATCGTCGGCTCGATCATCGCGCGCTGCGGCACCGAGGAGCAGAAGAAGCACTGGATCCCGCAGATCGCCGACGGAAGCGTGACCGCGGCGTTCGGGATCACCGAGGCGGACGCCGGCTCCAACGCCCACAACATCACCACCACCGCCACGCGGGACGGCGACGAGTGGGTGCTCAACGGGCAGAAGACCTTCATCTCCGGTGTCGACGAGGCGCAGGTGATCCTGATCGTCTCCCGCACCGAGGACGCGAAGACCGGCAAGCTGAAGCCGGCGCTGTTCATGGTGCCGACCGACGCGCCGGGCTTCTCCAGGCAGGTGATCCCGATGGCCTGGAAGGCGCCGGAGAAGCAGTTCACGCTCTTCCTGGACAACGTCCGCGTGCCGGCCGAGGCGCTCGTCGGTGACGAGGACGGCGGCATCTGGCAGCTCTTCGCGGGCCTCAACCCCGAGCGGATCATGGGCGCCGCGATGTCGTGCGGGCTGGCTCGCTACGCGCTGGAGAAGGCGGTCGACTACGCCAGGGAGCGGTCGGTCTGGAAGGACGTCCCGATCGGCGCCCACCAGGGCATCCAGCACCCGCTGGCGAAGATCAAGATCGAGCTCGAGCAGGCCCGCCTGCTCTGGCAGAAGGCGGCCGCGCTGTACGACGCCGGGGACGACTTCGGCGCGGGCGAGTACGCGAACATGGCCAAGTACGCCGGCGGCGAGGTCTCCTGCAACGCCACCGACGTCGCGGTCCACACCCACGGCGGCAACGGGATGACCGAGGAGTACGGCCTGGCCAACCTCCTGGTCGCCTCGCGCCTGGGCCGGATCGCGCCGGTCAGCCGCGAGATGATCCTCAACTTCGTCGCGATGCACTCGCTCGGGCTGCCGAAGTCCTACTGAGAGCCGAGGGCACCCAGGACCTGGCCGGTCACCCCTCGCGGGTGACCGGCCAGAGTCCGTCCGGGTCCGGCTCGTCGGTCCAGCCGTAGCGGCCGTACCAGTCGGGGTCCTTCGCCAGCAGCGTGCCGCGATGGGCGGCGTGGAAGCGTTCGCTGCCGAACCACGCCGGCAGCTCCGCGTCGCCCTGCGCGTGCCCGGTCGCCTCGAGCAGGACCGCCGTCTTCTCCGCACACGTGTCCCGGTAGCCACGGGCGGTCCACTCCGCGCAGATCGCCTCCTGGTAGGCGCCCAGCGCCGGGAGATGGCCGGTCCACATGAGCACCGCGGGGTGGAACGACCAGCCGCCCACCTTCCGTGGCACGAGGTGCCACTGCTCGCGGGGCAGCGGCACGGCCCGCGGCGAGCCCGGCGGCCGCTCCGAGGTGACCAGGCGGAAGCCGGTGAGCACCTGGAGGATCTGCAGGTTCTCGACGCGCTGCTTGCCCAGGCGCTGCCGGTCGAGCGATGCCGCGCTCTCGGCGAACGAGGGGTAGGGGAGGAAGGTCTGCATGCGCCGGTCGGTGCCTCAGTCCAGCCGGTGCTCGGCCAGCGCCGCCTCGATCCGCGGGGCGATGGACGCCGGCGACGTCGTGCTGCCGTAGCGGGCCAGCACCGTGCCGTCGCGGTCGACGAGGAACTTGGTGAAGTTCCAGCGGATCTTGCGGCCCAGCCGACCCGGGCGCTCGTGCGTCAGCCAGCGGAAGAGCGGGTGGGCTGCCTTCCCGTTCACGTCGACCTTGGCGAACATCGGGAAGTCGACCCCGTAGTTGCGCTGGCAGAAGGCGCCGATCTCCTCGGCCGAACCGGGCTCCTGGCCGCCGAACTGGTTGCACGGGAAGCCGAGCACGGTGAAGCCGCGGTCGGCGTAGGTCTGGTGCAGCTCCTGCAGGCCCGCGAGCTGGGGGGTGAAGCCGCACTGCGAGGCGGTGTTCACGACGAGCACGACCTGGCCGGCGTACGCCGCGAGGGGCTGCTCGTCGCCGGCGAGGGTGCTGGCGGTGAAGTCGGCGAGGGTGGTCATCAGTCCTCCGGGTGGTCACGCCGCGCACGTCGCGGCGGAAGGGGCACGAACATGCTGGTCCGGGCGGCGTACTCCGCCCAGCCGGGGCGCCCCTCCATGTGCTTGTCGAGGAGGCGGGCGCCGGTGGCGAAGACCAGGAAGTAGGTCATCGCCAGGGGAGCGACGACGGTCAGCAGCGACCACGGCGTGGTCAGCGAGACCATCCAGATGCCCCACCACACGCAGGCGTCGCCGAAGTAGTTGGGGTGCCGGGTCCACGACCACAGCCCGCGGTCCATGATCCGTCCGCGGTTGGCGGGGTCGGCCTTGAACCGGGCCAGCTGGGCGTCCCCGACGGCTTCGAAGGAGACGCCCAGCAGCCAGAGCGCCACGCCGGCCGGAGCCAGGAAGGCCCAGCCGCCGGTGGTCACCGCCGCGACGGTGACCGGCAGTCCCACCAGTACGACTGCAGCGCCCTGCGTCACCCAGACCTTGACCACCCGCTGCAGCGGGGTCGCCCCGGCGAGCATCGCGGCGTAGCGCGGGTCCTCGCCGTGGCCGCTGTTGCGACGGTGCATGTGCCACGACAGCCGGCTGCCCCAGACGGCGACGAGCGCGAGCAGGAGCCAGCGTCGCCACGGCTCGCCCGCATCGAGGGAGGCTCCCCCGAGGGCCGCGACCAGCGCGACCGCCGCGAGGGCGAGGCCCCACGTGGTGTCGACGACGGAGTAGCGCCCGGCGCGGTGGGCGGCGTACGCCGTCAGGGCCATCGCCGCGGCCACGACGAGGACCTCGACGGCGAGCACCTGCAGCAGGTCGGTCATGTCACCAGCCTCGCTCGGGGGCCAGCGTGTGGGGCTCGCCGGGCCGGACCGCCAGGATCTGGTCGACGCCCATGCGGCCGTCGCGGAAGGCCATCCGGCCGCCTACGAGGTAGAGCTCCCAGACCCGCATGACCTCCTCGCCGACCAGGTCGGTGAGGTGCTCGCGGTGGGTGGTGAAGTTCTCCATCCAGGCGTCGACGGTCCACACGTAGTGCTCGCGGAGGGCGTGCACGTCACGGACCTCGAGGCCGGCGTCCTCGATCAGGTCCACCGTGCGGCCGACCGGGCGCATGTGCATGTCGGGTGCGATGAACGACTCGATGAACGGGCCACCGCCGGGGTGCCGTCCGCGACGGGACATCTGCTGGACCAGCACGCGGCCGCCGCGGCGGACGGTTCCGGCCAGGACGCGGGTGTACTCGGGGTAGTTGCCCTCGCCGACGTGCTCGCCCATCTCGATGGAGGCGACGGCGTCCCAGCGGCCGACCACCTCGCGGTAGTCCTGCAGGCGGATGGTGACCCGGTCCTCCAGTCCACGCTGGCGGATCTGCTCGTCGATGTAGGCCTTCTGCTCGGCCGCGATGGTGACGCCGGTGACCTGCGCGCCGAAGTGCTCCGCTGCGTGCAGCGAGAGCGAGCCCCAGCCACAGCCCACGTCGAGCAGCGTCATGCCCGGCTCGAGGCCGAGCTTGCGGCAGACCAGCGAGAGCTTGTCGCGCTGGGCGTCCGCGAGGGTGTAGCCCGGAGTGCCCGGAGCCTTCCGCCAGTACGCCGAGGAGTAGGCCATCGTCTCGTCGAGGATCCGGCCGTAGAACTCGTTCGACAGGTCGTAGTGGTGGCTGATCACGGCCCGATCGCGCAGCTTGCTGTGCAGCCGGCCGTGCACCCGCGCCTGGCTCGCCGGGGCCGCCGGCGGACGCCCGACGGCACCCGTGCGGAGGGCCGCGCCGATCGCCGCGGCGAACGCCGCCGGGCCGGGGCGGCCACCGAGGCCGCGCTGCCGGACGACGTCCCAGACATGGGTCAGGGCGGCGTCGAGGTCACCCTCGACGTCGATCTCGCCGGTCACGTAGGCCTGGGCGGCCCCGAGCTCGCCGGGGCGCCACAGGAGGCGGCGCAGGGCGTCCGGCGTACGGATCTCGACGAGAGGGCCGTCGGCCGGGCCGGCCTCCGAGCCGTCCCACGCGCGGAGCCGGACCGGGAGGTCGCCGCCGACGAACGGGCGCAGGCCGCGGGCGAGCTCGGCGGCCACGCCGCTGTCGGCCGGTGCGCTGTTCACGGCACGCAGGGCGGTGGTCATCGGGACTCCTTCACGAAGGTCATCTGCTGGACGTCGGTGTAGCCGGAGGCGAAGCCGCCCTGGCAGTAGGCGAGGTAGAAGTGCCACATCCGGAGGAAGGTCACGTCGAAGCCGAGCGCCCGGACCTGCGGGGTGGCGGCGGAGAAGGTCTGGTCCCAGATCCGCAGGGTCTCGGCGTAGTGGGCGCCCATCGACAGCCGGTCGGCGACCCGGAGGGAGGTCTCGGCGGCGGTGATCCGCTCGATCGCCTCGACCGAGGGGAGCAGCCCGCCGGGGAAGATGTACTTCTTGATCCAGGTGAAGTCGTCGCGCGTGGCGAGCATCCGGCCGTGCGGCATGGTGATCGCCTGGAGGGCGAACCGGCCCCCCGGGGCGAGGAGCTCGTCCACCTTGCGGAAGTACGTCGACCAGTACTCGTCGCCGACGGCCTCGATCATCTCCACCGAGACCACCGCGTCGTACTCGCCCTCGACGAGGCGGTAGTCGAGCAGCTCGATGCTCACCCGGTCGGCCAGGCCCGCAGCGGCGACGCGCTCCCGGGCCAGCTCCAGCTGCTCCTGCGACAGGGTCACGGTGCGCACGGTCGCGCCCCGCGCAGCAGCCCGCAGGGCCAGCTCGCCCCAGCCGGTGCCGATCTCGAGCACGCGGGTGCCGGCGCCGACGCCGGCCTGGTCCAGCAGGCGGTCGATCTTGCGGTGCTGGGCTGCGGTCAGCGCGGTGCTGGCGTCCTCCGCGGGAGGGGCCGGCGCCAGGGCCACCCGGTGACCGTCGTTCTGCACCACCTCGGACGGGAAGAGTGCCGAGGAGTAGGAGAGCGTCGGGTCGAGGAAGAGCGTGAACAGGTCGTTGGACAGGTCGTAGTGGTGCGAGATGTTCGACCGGCTGCCGTCGATGGTGTTCTGGTGGCGGCGGGGCTCGCGGCGTACGTGGACCCGGCGCAGCCGCTGCATCCAGCGGGGCACGATCCGGTCGATGTTCGCACCGAGGGTGCCGATCAGGGCAGCGATGTCGGGGGACTCCCAGGCGCCGGTGAGGTAGGCCTCGCCGAAGCCGATCAGGCCGTCGCTGCCGACGCGGAGGAGGAACTCCTCCTCGTCGTGCAGCACGATCGCCGGGCGGGTCGGGTCCAGGGCCTCGTCCGGGTGGACGAGCTGGATGTCGAGGCGCCGGCAGACGGCCCGCAGGATGCCGTTGGCGACCCGGGCCGAGACCCGGGCCCGCGGGCCCTCGGGCAGCTGCGCCAGGTCGGGCCAGAGCTCGAGGTCCGGGCGGATCCGGGGCGCTGCGGTACGCAGCGTGGAGGTGTCGCTCATCGGGTTCCCTCCTGGGGATCGTGGTGGGGCCGTGGCTGGACGGGAACACGGCGCAGCCAGAGCCGGATGCCCTGCCACTGGATGCGCAGGCGCCCGAGCAGCGCCGGCCACGGGGTGCGGACGACGGTGCCGAGGGCGGCCCGCCGACCGGTCGGCAGGGCGGTGCCGGTGAGGGTGGCGGCGAAGCCCTGCGGTTGCAGGGTGATCCCGACCGCCACCCGCTCGTCGGGGCGGGGGACGCTGACCTGGTAGTCCCCGGAGGTGTCGTGGAACGGCGACACGTACATCTGCTTCGGCACGGTGGCACGGCCGTCGGCGTCCGGGTGGACGACGTAGGCGTGGCGGTCGCCGTAGGTGTTGTGCACCTCGATCAGCACGCAGGCCAGCTCGCCCGAGGCGCGGTGGCACCAGAAGACGCTGATCGGGTTGAAGCAGTAGCCGAAGGCACGCGGGTTCGTCAGCATCAGGATCCGGCCGTCGACGGTGATCTCCCGGCGCGCGAGGAAGTCCACGACGTTGTCGCGGATCGAGCGCGTCGGATCGCCGATGTGGTCGGCTGACCGGAACTCGCGGTGCAGGCGCGCAGGAGGCACGTCGTCGAGGTCGACCAGCCACGTCCGCGACCGGTAGCTGAACGTGCGTCGCGGCGCACGCCGGCTGTGCCGGATGGTCGTCGTGTAGACGCGGCCGCCCCGGGGCAGTGCCGCCGGCGCGTCCCAGCTGAAGCCGAGCCGCTCGGCGGCGTGGGCCCCGGACCGCGCGCCGTCCTCGTGGAAGCCCCAGCCGTGGTACGCGCCGGCGAAGACGATCCGGTCGGTGTCGCAGGCCGGCAGGCGCCGCTGCGCGGCCACCGACTCCGGCGTGTAGAGCGGGTGCTCGTACTCACGCGTCGCGATCACCGTGGCCGGGTCGACCAGGTCGGTGCCGCCGAGCGTCACCAGGTAGGCGGTGTCGGTGTCGAGCCGCTGCAGCCGTGTGAGGTCGTAGGTGACCGTCACCCGCCCGGCGGCCTCGCTGCGGCGCCGGAAGTTCCACGACGCGTGCGCGCGCCGAGCCTGCGGCAGCAGCGAGGCGTCGGTGTGCAGCTGGGCCGTGTTGGGGGAGTACTCCATCGCTCGCAGCACCTCGGCCTGGGTCGCCGTCGGCTCGGCCAGCATGGCCAGCGCCTGGTGCGGGTGCGTGGCCACGACGACCGCGTCGAAGAGCTCGGTCCGGCCGTTGCCGTCGGTCACCTCGACCCCCTCGGGGAGCTCGCGCAGCGAGGTCACCTTGGTGCCGGTCCGCACCTCGTGCAGGCCGGCGGCGACCCGGTCGACGTACGCGTGCGAGCCGCCGGTCACGGTGCGCCACTGCGGCGAGCCCCAGACGGAGAGCATCCCGTGGTGCTGCAGGAAGGTGAACAGGTACCGCGCCGGGTAGGCCAGGGCCGTGTCCGGGTCGCAGGACCACACCGCGGCGACCATCGGCTCCATGAAGTGCCGCTGGAAGTACGCCGAGAAGCCGTGCCGCTCGAGGAAGGCAGCCAGCGGCTCGTCCTCGTCCTCCGGCGCTGCCAGCAGGGCGCGCGCCGCGCGGTGGAAGCGCGGGATCTCGGCCAGCATGCGCAGGTACCTCCGCCGCCCCAGGTTGGCCCGGGTCGGGAAGAGGCCCTGCAGCCCGAGGGCTCCGGCGTACTCGAGGCCGGTGGTGTCGTCACGCACCGACATCGACATCTCCGACGGCTGCGTCTCCACACCCAGCTCGCGGAAGAGCCGGAGCAGGGTGGGGTAGGTGCGCTCGTTGTGGACGATGAAGCCGGTGTCGATGGCGAGCTCGCGCCCGTCGGCAGTCGTCACCCGGTGGGTGTCGGCGTGGCCGCCGAGTCGCTCGTCGGCCTCGAGCAGGGTCACCCTCGACGACTTCGCGATCACGTGTGCGGCGGTCAGCCCGGCGACGCCGGAGCCGACGACAGCCACCCGGCGCGGGGTCTCCCGGGCCGGTGCAGAGCTGGTCATCAGGTGTCCTGGGTGAGGTCGAAGAGGGCGATCGGGGTCGAGGTCGGCTGCCGCGAGCCGCCGTCGGGCTCGACGGTGATCCCGGCAGCGGTGGCCTTCGAGGCGTCGCCGGTGAGCAGCAGCTCCTGGTCGCCGGAACCCTCCAGCAGGCCGGCCGGCACCATCGCCCCGTCGACCTGCAGCCAGAGCTCGTAGACCTTGCCCTTCGCCGCAGCAGGCAGCTCGTCGGTGACCAGGGCGGCCTTGCCGAGCGAGGCGGAGCGGTAGACGGTCAGCTTCGCGCCGTCGACCTTCGCCGTGGCCTGGTCGCTGTCGGACGCGGCGATCACCTGCTGCACCGGGTCCACCCGGTCATCGGTCCAGGGGTGCGTCACCGCGGCCCCGGTGCCGACCACGGCCACCGCCGCTGCTGCCACGAGGAGGTGGCGAAACCGGCGTCCACCGGCGTGGACACCGCTCTCCTGGGCCGGGAGCGGAGGAAGCGGGCGGACGGTGGAGATCGCGGCCAGGACGTCGGCGCGCAGGGCCGGCGGCGGCGTCGCGATCGTCGTCTCGGCCAGCGAGGCGGCGGCGCCGCGCAGGCTGTCGACCTCGGCGCGGCAGTCCGCGCACTCGGCCAGGTGGCGCTCGAAGAGCGCGCGCTCGTGCTCGTCCAGTGCGTCGATCGCGTAGGCCCCGGACAGGGCGTGGATCTCGCTCATTGTCCGACTCCCATCGTGTCGCGCAGACGGATCAGCCCGTCGCGTATGCGTGTCTTTGCGGTCCCGAGAGGCAGGTCCAGCATGGTGGCCACCTCCGTGTGGGTGTACCCACCGAGATAGGCGAGCTCCACGGCTTCGCGCTGGGTGGGGGTGAGGGTCTGAAGTGCCTGGCGGACGCGTCCGGCCTCGAGGGAGGCGGTCGCCTCCTCGGCGGTGACGTCGTGCTCGACGGGCTGCGTCTCGCGGTGGTACGTCGTGTCGCGCCGCGTCGCGGCCTCGGCCGAGCGGACCCGGTCGACGCCCTTGCGGTGCGTGATGGTCAGCATCCAGGCCACCGCGCTGCCACGAGCCGGGTCGAACCGGGACGCGGTGCGCCAGATCTCCAGGAAGGTCTCCTGGGTCACCTCCTCCGCCTGGGCGGGGTCGCGCACCACGCGGAGCAGGAGGCCGTAGACGCGCGACGCCATCGCGTCGTACAGCGCGGCGAAGGCCGTCTCGTCGCCCCGTGAGGAGCGGCGCAGCAGCGCCGCGAGGTCGGGCGCTGCCGAGGGGGAGGCCGCCCCCTCCGGCGACGGATCGCCGGAGGGGACGGCACGAAGGCCTGTCATGTCGTTCATCCTTGCGGGAATCAGGGCATCAGGACAGTGTCGATGACGTAGACGGTCGCGTTGGCGGTGGGGATGTTGCCGCAGAGGACCGCAGCGTTCTCCTTGCCGACGGTGAAGTTCTCGCCGGAGCCCTTGACCGTGATGCTGTCGCCCTCGAGCGTCTTGTGGGTGCCCGCGAGCTCGTCGGGGGAGAGCTGGCCGGCCACGACGTGGTGGGTGAGGATCTTGGTCAGCGTGGCCTTGTCCGCGAGGACGCCGTCGAGGGTCTTCTTCGGGATCTTCGCGAAGGCGTCGTCGGTGGGCGCGAAGACGGTGATGCCGTCGGCGCTGTTCAGGGTGTCACCGAGGTCCGCGGCGCCGACAGCGGCGACGAGGGTCTTGAGCAGCGGGTTGGCGCTCGCGGCGGTGGCGACCGGGGCGGTGGCCATGCCGTTGAAGGAGCCGGCGCCGGTCTTCGGGACGCCCGCGCAGCCGGGGCCGAACGTCTGGGCGCCGGCGTTCATCGTGTCGGAGGCGGAGGCCTTCGGCTCGGCCTTCATGTCGTTGCTGTCGTCGGAGCCACAGGCGGTGGCGGAGAGCGAGAGGGCGCCGATCACGAGGAGTGCGGAGCCGGTGCGACGGAGGTTCATGGTGCTGCCTTTCGGTCGGGTGGGACTGTGATGGGAATTCGGAGCGGAGCCCCGGGCGGATGGGAGATCCGTGCAGTTTTTTTCCGGGCCGCCGTCAGGGCCGCCGTCAGGTCAGGCGACCGTGACCACGACTTCCTGGATCCCGCTCGACCCGTCGGGGAACGGCGTGCGCCGCACCGCCGTCTGGACGTCGCCGTCGAGGGTCACGGCGCGGACGGCCACCAGGTGCCGACCGCTGGGGGCGTCCCACGGCAGGTACCACTGGCGCCAGTAGTCGACGCCGACGTCGGGGCCGAGTCGCGCCGTCTGCCAGGCACCACCGTCGATGCGCACCTCGACCCGTCGGATGCCGCGGTGCTGGGCCCAGGCGACCCCGCCGATGACGGTCCTGCCTGCCTTGATGGTGGAGAGCGGGCGCGGGGTGTCGATGCGCGCGGAGACCTTGATCGGGGCGTCGGTGGCCCAGCCCCGCTTGGTCCAGTAGGCGCGCTTCGCGGCGTAGGTGGTCAGCGTCAGCCGGGTCAGCCACTTGGTCGCGCCGACGAAGCCGTACACGCCGGGTGTGACCAGACGTGCGGGGAAGCCGTGGTCCGCGGGCAGGGGCTCGCCGTTCATGCCGATCGCGACCAGCACGTCGCGCCCGTCGCGTACGACGTCGAGCGGGGTGCTGATGGTGAACCCGTCCACGGCGGTGCTCAGCAGCTGGTCGGCCTTCGTCCCGACACCGGCCTGGTCCAGCAGGTCCTTCAGCGGTACGCCGAGCCAGCGGGCGGCGCCCACGTACTTGCCGCCGACCTCGTTGGAGACGCAGGTGAGGGTGATGTCGCGCTCGACGAGCGGCATGCTCCGCAGGTCGTCGTAGGTGAGGGTGAGCTCCTGCCGGACGTCACCGTCGATCCGGAGCCGCCAGCTGTCGACGTCCACGCGGGGAACGACGAGGTTGGTGTCGACGCGGTAGAAGCGCGCGTTGGTGGTGCGCAGCGGCGAGATGCCGTCGTGGGCCTCCTCGAGGCCGGTCGGGAGCGGAGGCAGCGGCTTCGCGGCACGTGGCAGGACGATGTCGCCGATCTGCGTGCCGGTCCGGATCACCCACTGGCCGGTGGCGGCGGCCGCGGCGCTGAGTGCGGCCACGGTGCCGGCGCCGAGGAGGAGGCCGCGGCGGCTGGCACGGGCCGCCACGACCGCCTCGGCCGAGCCCGGCTCGAGGGCGTCGGTCGTGCGCGCGTCGCCGGCCCGGCGCAGGGCCTGCACGGCGAGCGCGAACACGGCGAGCCCGACGACGGCCGCGACCAGCGCCGGCAGGACATCGACCGCGGTCGCCGCCGGGCGACGCATCGCGAGGACACCCGCCAGCGCCACCAGGCCGAGGAGGACCAGTGCGCCGAGTCGCGCCGAGCGCCGCGCGAGGAGGCCGGCGCCACCCGCGAGGGCGAGCGTGCCGAGCGCGACCGAGGCCAGCAGCACGGGCTTGTCGGCAGTGCCGAGCTCGCGCACCGCCCACTCCTTGACGGGGGTCGGGGTCAGGTCGATCACGGTCGAGCCGACCGCCAGCACGGGCGAGGCGGCGGGATCGGTCAGGGCAGCGACGAGGTGGCCGGCTGCGACACCGGCCCCGGTCGAGAGCAGGCCGGCTGCGGCGTACGACGTCCGGGATGAGGGCTCCATGGAGGGAGTTCGTCGCGGGCCGCGTTCCGGATGGGACCCGCGACGCGTACGCCCGGCGTACGGCCCGGCCGGCTCGACCACGAGGGGCTGGCACTGCTCGTGAAGCAGTCCGACCACGCCCTGGTCCTCGAGGACGACGGCGACATCGCGGGCTTCGTTATCACCCTGCCGCCCGGGGCGGTCTACGACTCCAGCCGCTACGACTGGTTCGAGGCGCGGCTCGACGACTACGTCTACCTCGACCGGATCGTGGTGGCCCGCGCGCACCGTCGCAAGGGTGTGGCGCGCCGGCTCTACGACGCGGTGGAGGCCGACCTCCCTGTCGCCCTGGAGGTCTACGACACCAACGAGCCGTCACTGGAGTTCCATCGCCTGCGCGGCTACCGGCAGGTCGGCGAGCTCGAGCACGCCGGCAGGACGAACCTGATGATGGTCAGGGCCGCCTGACCTCCGCTGCCGCTCCCGCGCGCCCCCTTCCGGGAACGGGCTGTACCCGGCAGAGTGGCGCCATGACCGAGACGCCCTTCGTCCAGTACGCCGTCGACGGTGCCGTCGCGACGCTGACCCTCGACTCCCCGCACAACCGCAACGCGCTCTCGCGCAAGCTGGTGACCGAGCTCTTCGAGGGACTGACCGCAGCCGAGGCCGACGCAGCCGTCCGCGTGATCCTGCTGCGCTCGGCCGACCGGGTCTTCTGCTCGGGCGCGGACCTCTCCGAGGCGGCGACCACGCCGATGGAGGAGGGCACCCGGGCGATCGTGGAGCTCCAGCGGCGCATCGTGGCCTCGGAGAAGCCGGTCGTCGTGCAGCTCGACGGTCCCGTGCGCGCGGGCGGCACGGGCATCGTGGCCGCCGCCGACGTCTGCATCGCCTCCGAGGACGCCCACTTCGCGCTCACCGAGGTCAAGCTCGGGGTGACGCCGGCGATCATCTCGCTGACGATCCTCCCCAAGATGTCCTCGCGCGGAGCGGCGCTGACCTTCCTCGGCGGCGAGAAGTTCTCGGCGGCCGAGGCCGCGGCGTACGGGCTGGTGACGGAGGCGGTCCCGGCCGAACGCGTCGCGGACCGTGTCGCCGAGGTCTGCGCGAGCCTCGCGACCGGCCACCCGCAAGGCCTGCGAGAGACGAAGAAGCTGCTCAACCGTGAGGTGCTGGCGGGCATCGACGCCCGGGGCGAGGAGCTCGCCCAGCTCTCGGCCCGGCTCTTCGCCACCGACGAGGCACGCGAGGCGATGATGGCGTTCCTCACCCGCAGCACGTAAGCGGTCGGGTGATCCCGTAGGCTTGGACGCTTCCGTTTTTCGAGTCACCCAGGGGATCCCGTGTCGACTGACACCAGTGCCGAGGACATCGCCGCCCGCGAGGTCGCGGCGGAGCAGGCCTTCGTCGACCGCGTCCACGCGCAGCTCACCGCCTCGCAGCAGCAGGCTGCCGAGCTGGCGCGCGAGGGGCGCGGCCGTGGCCAGCTCGGCCACGAGGGCGGCCTCGTCGAGCGCGACGCGATGGTCTACCAGGCCGCGAAGCGCATCGCGCAGCTCGACGCCGCCGCCGAGGGCCTGGTCTTCGGCCGGCTCGACCTGTCCGCCGACCTCGACCCCGAGCCGCGCTACGTCGGCCGGATCGGCCTCCGCGACGAGAACCGTGACTCGCTGCTGATCGACTGGCGCGCCCCGGCCGCCGCGGTCTTCTACCAGGCCACCGCGGCCGACCCCCACGGCGTCGTACGCCGCCGCGTGCTGCGGTCGAAGGGCACCACCGTCCTCGGTGTCGAGGACGAGCTGATCGACGCGTCGGACCCGCGCGCCCAGGAGCTGCCGATCGTCGGCGAGGGCGCCCTCATGGCGCAGCTCTCGCGGGCCCGCGACCGCCGCATGCACTCGATCGTGGCGACCATCCAGGCCGAGCAGGACAAGGCGATCCGCGCTCCCGGCAAGGGCGTCACGTCGATCTCGGGTGGTCCCGGCGTCGGCAAGACCGTCGTCGCACTGCACCGCGCGGCGTACCTGCTCTACACCGACCGTCGGCGCTACGAGACCGGTGGCGTCCTCATCGTCGGCCCGTCCGGCGTCTTCATGCGCTACATCGAGCGGGTGCTCCCGTCGCTGGGCGAGACCGCCATCGCGCTGCGCAGCCTCGGCGAGGTCGTCGACGGCGTGAAGGCCTCGCGCCACGACGACCCGGCGTTCGCCGACGTCAAGGGCAGCGCGCGCATGGCCGAGGTGCTCCGCCGCGCCGCGCGCCAGGCCGTGCCGGGTGCGCCCCGCGAGTTCCGGCTCTTCTACCGCGACAACGTGCTGCTGCTCGACAACCGGCTGCTCGGCCAGCTGCGTCGCCAGCTGCTGGGCCAGGGCCGCCGCAACAAGCAGATCCCGCGCGTCGCCTCGACTCTGCTCGACGCCCTGTGGCGCCAGGTGAAGTCCGAGCGCGGCAGGGAGCGCGGTCGCCAGGCGTTCCAGGACGACCTGCTCGACAACCACGACTTCCTCGACTTCGCGGCCGAGTGGTGGCCGCCGCTCGAGGCCCGCGAGGTGCTCACCTGGCTGCGCGACCCCGACTTCCTGGCCCGCGTCTCCGACGGCATCCTCAGCCACGACGAGCAGGCGCTGCTGCTGAAGTCCTGGGCGGTCGCCGACGACCTCTCCATCGAGGACGTCCCGCTGCTCGACGAGCTGCGCTACGCCATCGGTGACGTGCCGCTGAAGACCGACGAGGACTCGGGCTTCGGCGACTTCGTCGGCTCCGACATCCAGGAGCTGTCGACCGCGGGGGACCGCGAGTTCCGCTCGTCGCGTGCCTGGACCCCGCCGACGCACCGCATCGAGGACGACCCGTTCGCCCACGTGCTCATCGACGAGTGCCAGGACCTGACCCCGATGCAGTGGCGCATGGTCGGACGCCGTGGCCGCACGGCCTCGTGGACCATCGTCGGCGACCCGGCGCAGTCCTCCTGGCCGGTCCGCGCCGAGGCCGACGCTGCGCGCGCCGAGGCGCTCGCAGGCAAGGACCTGCACGAGTTCCACCTGTCGACCAACTACCGCAACTCGTCGGAGATCTACGCCTACGCCGCCGCGTACGCCGCCCGGGTCGGCCTCGACGCGGACCTCCCGACGGCGGTCCGCTCGACCGGCGTCGACCCCGTGCAGATGCGCGTGGACGACCTCGAGGCGGGCGTCCGCTCGGAGGTCGTGCGCCTGGCCGGCGAGGTCGAGGGCACGGTCGGCATCGTCGTGCCGGTGGCGCGGCGCGCCGAGGTCGAGCGCTGGCTCGCCTCGTGGAACGAGGTCGCCGCGGAGGCCCCCAACGCCGCCACGGGACGCGACACCAGTGCGGACCGCATCGTGGTGCTCACCGGCCTCGACACCAAGGGCCTCGAGTTCGACGGCATCGTCGTCGTCCGCCCCCAGGAGATCGAGGACGAGGCGTCGACCGGCAAGGCCACGCTCTACGTCGTGCTCACCCGCGCGACGCAGCTCCTCTCCGTCGTCTCCTGACGCCGGAGGAGCTCACCTCCGCAGGCGAGCGGGCGGCTCGGTCAGTGGGCCACGCCGTAGAGCCGGTCGCCCGCGTCGCCCAGGCCGGGGACGATGTAGCCGTTCTCGTTGAGGCGCTCGTCCATCGCAGCGGTCACGACGGTGACCGGGACGTCGACTCCCTCGAGGCCGGCCTCGAGGTTGGCGCAGCCCTCCGGCGCCGCCAGCAGGACGACACAGGTGATGTCGTCGGCGCCGCGGTCGACGAGGAAGCGGATCGCCGCCGCGAGCGTGCCGCCGGTGGCGAGCATCGGATCGAGCACGTAGACCTGGCGACCTGACAGGTCGGCGGGCAGGCGCTCGGCGTACGTCGCCGCCTCGAGCGTCGCCTCGTCGCGCACCATGCCCAGGAAGCCGACCTCCGCGGTCGGGAGGAGGCGCATCATGCCGTCGAGCATGCCGAGGCCCGCCCGCAGGATCGGGACGACGAGCGGCTTCGGGGAGGCGAGGGCGGTGCCCACGGTGTCGGCGACCGGAGTCGAGATCGCCCGCGGCTCGACGCGCACCGAGCGGGTCGCCTCGTAGGCGAGCAGGGTGACCAGCTCGTCGGCGAGGCGACGGAAGGTCGGCGAGTCGGTGCCGACATCGCGGAGGGTGGTCAGCTTGTGGGCGACGAGCGGGTGGTCGACGACGACGGTCTGCATGCAGGGAACTTTTGCATGACGGCAACACGAACGGGGTTGGAGCGAGGTCACGAACCTGTCACGCTGGGCGCATGGCGAGTCCTGACGACGTCGACATCGCGCTGGCGGCGTACCGCGAGGAGGGGGTCTGGCAGCTCCAGGAGCTGGCGGACCCGGTGCTCACGAGCCTCGACGCGGTCATCTCGGGCCTGCGCCGCTTCCCCGGCGACGGGGGCGCGATCGGCCTGCTGGCGCTCGACGAGGACGTCTTCCTCGTCGTCCGGGTGGCGGGACCGCAGGTGCGCCTGCTGCTCTCCGACGTCACCGCCGCCGACATCTACGACCTCGCCCGCGAGGTGATCGAGCACCTCGGCCTGCCCTACCCGGAGGAGGACGACGAGCCGGCGCCGGCCGGAGACCTCGCGATCCTGTCCGACCTCGGCGTGCGCGCCGGTGACATGGGTGAGCTGATCGACGACTTCGACCTCTACCCTGACGAGATGCTCTCCGACATCGCCGACCGGCTCGGCTTCGGCGACGACTTCGACGACCTGGTCGGGCTGACGAACGCGTGATCCCGCACCAGCAGTGGGTGGCCCCGATGCGGCTCGCCCTCGACGAGGCCCGCGCCGCGCTCGCGACCGAGGACGTGCCGATCGGCGCCGTCGTCCTGTCGCCGACCGGTGAGGTCATCGGCCGTGGCCGCAACACGCGCGAGGCCACCGGGGACCCGACCGGACACGCGGAGGTCGTGGCGATTCGCGAGGCCGCGGGAGCGGTCGGGGAGTGGCGGCTGTCCGGCTGCACCCTGCTGGTCACCCTCGAGCCCTGCACGATGTGCGCCGGCGCGATCGTCCTCTCGCGGCTGTCGCGCCTCGTCTTCGCGGCGTACGACGACAAGGCCGGCGCGGTCGGCTCGCTCTGGGACGTCGTGCGTGACCGTCGCCTCAACCACCGTCCCGAGGTAGTGGCGGGTGTGCTCGCCCGCGAGGCGTCCAGCCTGCTCGACGACTTCTTCCGCACGCACCGCGGCTGAGTCCGGACCCGATTTTCGACCGGCGGCGCTGCTCCGGTAAGGTTCCCCACGGTGTCGTGTCCGAGCGGCCTAAGGAGAACGCCTCGAAAGCGTTTGTGGGGGTGACTCCACCGAGGGTTCAAATCCCTCCGACACCGCGGTTGGTCAGGGCGGGTCCTCCGGGGCCCGCCCTGATCCGTTCCTGGACGGGGATCCACAACCGTCGGCTGTGAATCCCGGTCGAAACAGGCGCTTCACGTGTGAGTCCGGACGCGGCACCGTGGGCGCATGCCCGGCTACGTCACCACCCGCGGCGCCTGGGGCGTCGTCGGTGCCTTCTCGCTCGTGGGTGCGGTCACCCAGCTCGTCTGGCTGACCTACGCCCCGATCACCGACGAGGCCGCCGGCCACTACGAGGTCTCGACCTCGGCGATCGGGTGGCTCGCCAACATCTTCCCGCTCTGGTACGTCCTGCTGGCCGTGCCCGTCGGGGTGGCCCTCGACCGGTGGCTGCGCGGGACCGTCCTGGTCGGCGCACTCGTCCTGGCGGCTGGGTGCCTGGTCCGGCTGGGCGACGGCTACGGCTGGGCCTTCGCCGGGCAGACGCTGACGGCGATCGCCCAGCCGCTCGTCGTCACCGCCATCACGCCGGTCGCGGCACGCTACCTGCCGGAGGCGGAGCGGCCGAAGGCGATCGCGCTGGCCACCGCGAGCACCTTCGCCGGCATGATCGCCGCCTTCGTGCTCGCCACCACCGTCGACCTCGGTCCGCTGCTGGGGATCGAGGCAGTGGTGGCGCTGCTCGCCGCCGGCCTCCTCGCCGTCGCGTTCCGCGCCGAGCCGGCAGCCGTCGAGGCGCCCCGTCCGGCCACTGCCCTCGCCGACTTCCGTGCGGCCTGGGGGAGTCCCGTCGTACGCCGGATGTGCCTGCTCGTGCCGGTGCCCTTCGGCACGTTCACCGCCCTGACCACCTGGGCCGAGCCGCTGCTCTCACCCGCGGGGGTCACGGCCGACCAGACCGGCCTGATGCTGATGGCGAACGTCGTGGCAGGCGTCGTGGCCTGCGCGGTCCTGCCGGTCTGGGCTGCGGCCCACGGACGTCGCCGCGTGACGCTGCTCGTCGGGGTGGTCGTGGCGGTCCTGGCCTGTGTCGCGCTCGCGGTGCGGCCCTCGTTCCCGGTCGGGATGGTGGGCCTGCTGGCCGTCGGCGCCCTCCTGCTGCCGTCGCTCCCGATCGTGCTCGAGCTGAGCGAGCGCGCGGCGCCGCTCGTGGCCGGCTCCGCTGCCGGGCTGGTCTGGCTCGCCGGGCAGTCGGGCGCGCTGGTCGTCACCGGCGTGACGGGGCTCTGGCTGGACGCCCCTGCCGCGGCGTTCCTGCTCCTCGCCGCGATCACGGCGGTCGCCCTCCCCCTGGTCCCGCGGCGCGAGGTCCTCGACGGTGAGCCGACCGGGCCGGGTCACCAGGTCGTCAACCCTGTGTGACGCCCCCGAAACCTGCGCGCGGTTGAGTGGTCTCCACGACACGACGGCGACGGGAGAACGCTCATGGGCACCACTCGACGGGGTCCTCTCCGCCTCGCTCACGTCCTCGCGCAGCGGGTGCACGGTGGCGTCGCCCCGAGCAGCCCCGCGCCCGTGTCGCCCGGTGACGACGGTGTGGTCAACGTCGACAGCACCGTCGTCACCGTCGACTTCCGGCGAGCAGCCCGGCTCCGCCTCCCGATCGAGCCGCCGACGTACGGCGCCGCGGTGCTGACGTTCGCGCGGCCGCGCAGCGAGATGCTCCTGCACCCGAGTGCGGCGCGCTAGCTCAGCGACCCCAGCGGAGCCCCTTCAGCAGGCGGGCGACCATCTCCTTCTGCGAGCTGGTCTCGGTGCCCGAGTGCGCGGCGTCCGACGACTCGGCGTGCGCACGCGCGGCGGCCGAGTCCGGGAACGCGTTGTAGGCCAGGTTGAGCACCTTGTGGGCGGTCTTCGGGGCGGCGACGTGCATCGCGGCGCCCATCTGGCCCGAGAGGGTGTTGATCGCCTCGGGCTTCTCGACGAGCGCGCGGATGACGATGTCGCCGGCCTGGGCCGGGGAGATGGTCGGGAACTTCTCGTACATCTTGGTCGGGGCGATCATCGGCGTCCGGACGAGTGGCATGCGGATCGTCGTGAACGAGATGCCGTCGCCGTGCAGCTCGCTGCCGACGACGTTCGACCAGGAGTCGAGGGCGGCCTTCGACGCGGCGTACGCCGAGAAGCGCGGGATCTTGGTGAGCACGGCGATCGAGGAGAGGTTCACGACGTGGCCGCCGCCGGTCTCCGCCATCTTCGGGATCAGGCCCATGACCAGGCGGATCGCGCCGAAGTAGTTGAGCTGCATGGTGCGCTCGAAGTCGTGGAAGCGCTCGAGCGAGAGCTTCACCGAGCGGCGGATCGAGCGGCCGGCGTTGTTGACCACGAAGTCGATCCGCGGGAGGTCCGCGGAGAGCTTCGCGGTCAGCGCGTCGATGGCCTCGTAGTCGGAGAGGTCGCACGGGTAGACGTAGGCCTGGCCGCCGCGCATCTGGATCGTGCGCTGCAGCGCCTGGAGCTTCTCGGCACCGCGGGCGACGAGCACCGGGATGCCGCCGGCCTGGGCGACCTTCTTCGCGGTGACCTCGCCGATGCCGGAGGAGGCGCCGGTGATGACGACGTACTTGCCCTCGAGGGCCTTGCGCGCCTTCTTGTCGTGTGCCGTGGTCTGGTCGAGGTTCTCCTCCCAGTAGTTCCACAGCAGCTCCGCGTAGGACTCCAGCGGCGGCACGGAGATGCCCGAGCCCTCGAGCAGGGCCTGGGCCTTGGAGGAGTCGAAGACCGCGGTGAAGTTGACGTGGCCGAGCACCTCCGAGGGGATGCCGAGGCGGCCGATGGTCTGGTCGAAGATGAGCGTGGCCGGCCTGGAGTGGACCGCAGCTGCAAAGAGGGACGCGGGGCGGAGGCCGGCAGGGAGCGCCTGGATGGCGCGCGAGTCGGAGACCCGGCGGTCCAGCGGGATGGCGAACTTCGGTGCCCGCGCCGCCTTGCAGAAGAGGTTGATCATCTCGATCGCGCCCTGCGGCTCCGGGTTGGTGAGGAAGAAAGCCTGGCCGTCCTGGCCGGGCACGTGGCCGATGTGGTCCATCGCCTTGGCGACGTAGTCGACCGGCACGACGTTGGTGTCGCGCAGGTCGAGGCCGAGCAGCGGGATCCAGCCCGGCAGGGTGTCGCGCAGGCGCTTGATCAGCGGGAAGAAGTAGTAGGGGCCGTCCACCTTGTCCATCTGGCCGGTCTGCGAGTCGCCGACCACGATCGCCGGACGGTAGACGCGCCACGGCACCGGCGACTCCTCGCGCACGATGCGCTCCGACTCGAACTTCGTGCGGTGGTACGGCGAGGGCAGCGGCTGCCCCTCGTCGAACATGTCCTCGGTGAAGACGCCCTTGTAGTCGCCGGCCGCGGCGACGGAGGAGACCTGGTGGAACGTCCCGACGCCGAGCGCACCCGCGAGGACGAGGGCGTTGCGGGTGCCGTCGATGTTCATCGCGTCGTTGGTCGCGTCGTCGGCGGTCATGTCGTAGATCGCGGCGAGGTGGAAGAAGTGGCCGATCTTCCCCGTGTTGCTGGCGATCCAGGCGGAGTCGACGCCGAGGCCGGGGGAGGAGAGGTCGCCGACGACGGGGACGACGCGGCCCTCGTTGCCCCCGGCGGTCCACTCGGCGATCAGCGCATCGAGGCGCTTGAGCGAACCAGCGCGGCAGAGGACGTGGATGGTGCCCTCGCGGTTGGCGAGGAGCTCGCGGACGAGGAAGCGGCCGATGAAGCCGGTGGCGCCGGTGACGAAGTAATCGGACATGGGTGCACGCTGCCGTTCTGCTGGGAGCCCGTCAAGGGTCGGGGAGGCGGGTGAGGACGTCTTTGGGTACGCTGTAGTACCAAGATAGGTCCAACCACCCCTCTCCGGATAGGGTTTCCGCGTGTCTGTGCCCCACGTCTCACCCGCCCGCCTCCCGCGCGGGCGGCACGGCATCGACGCCGAGGTCGTCGCCGCCTCCCAGCGCCAGCGCCTGATGCGTGCCGTCATCCAGGTCGTCGGCGAGCGCGGCTGGAGCGAGACCCGGATCGCCGACGTCGTCGCGGCGGCGGCTGTCTCGCGGCGTACCTTCTACGAGCTCTTCGGCGGGCTCGAGGCCTGCTTCATGGCGGCGGTCGATGCGGGCTTCGACCTGCTGACGGCGGCCCTGGACGAGCCCGACCCGGCAGGCGAGATCGACTTCGAGGCGCGCGTGCGCCGCTTCCTCCGCTACTACCTGCAGCTGCTCGAGGTCACGCCGGGCGCGACCCGGGCGCTGCACATCGAGATGGTGCGCGCCACCGACGAGGTGCGGGCCCAGCACGACCGCCTGATGGAGGCGATCGGGGAGCGGCTGCTCGCGGCGCGGTTCGGCGACGGCGACCGTGGCGGGGTCCCGGAAGACGTCGGGGTCGCCCTCGTGGCCGGGTTCGAGCACCTCCTCAGCCGGCACATCCGTCAGGGCGGCGACGTCTCCGCCCTGGCCTCCGTGGTCGACGACGCTGCGGCGATCGCCGTCCGCGCCCTCGCCGACTGACCGCCGGCGCCCCCGCGCAGCCCGGGAAAGTCCTTCCCAGGCATTGACTACGGGCGTTGTCAGGCGTTTCCTTGGACCATGGCGAAGCGCAGCCGCAGTGTCGGCCTGGACCCGGACGTCGACTTCGTCGAGATCGCCCGCAACCTGTCCCTGTACGAGTTCCCGTGGGACACCCTGCAGTCGCTGAGCCTCGCGCTCTTCCGCACCTACGCGGTGCCCGCGATCGGTGGGCTGCTGGACCGCACCGGCGCCTTCATGGGCGCGACGCAGAAGCGCTACGACGACACGGGGATCCTGCTCGAGGTGCCGCTCATCGAGGGCTTCGACACCCCGCGGGGCAGGGCCGCGATCCGCCGGATCAACCAGATGCACCACATGTACGACATCGGCAACGACGACATGCGCTACGTGCTCGCCACCTTCGTCGTCGTACCGCGCCGGTGGATCGCGGACTTCGGCTGGCGTGACCTGACCGACCTCGAGGTCCGTGCGGTCGTCCGCTACTACCGCGAGCTCGGGCGCCACCTGGGGATCCGCGACGTCCCGACGACGTACGACGACTTCGCTCGGCTCATGGACGACTACGAGGCGGCCCACTTCGCCTACGACGAGGGTGCCGCGCGGGTCGCCGCCTCGACGCTTGCGCTCCTCCGCACCTTCTACCCCCGACCCCTGCGTCCCCTCGTCGACGTCGTCAGCCGGTCGCTCATGGAGCCGGAGCTGCTGGCCGCGTTCGGGCTGGCCGAGCCCGGACGGGTCGCGCGCCGCCTGGCCAGGCTGGCGCTGCGCCTGCGGGCGCGCTTCGTCGCCCTGCTGCCGCCGCGGCGCCGGCCGCAGCACGTCGCCGACATGCGGCGGATCCGCAGCTACCCCGACGGCTACGTCGTGGAGGAGATGGGCACCTTCGCACCCGGCTGCCCCGTGCCGCACGGCGCGGCGCTGCAGCGGTCCCGGGACGCGGGCGCAGCGCAGGCCGTCGGGGAAGGGGCCTGAGATGGGCTTCGGACCCGGGTCGCTGCTCTACGAGTCGTACGGCGACCGCGCGGGCTTCGTGTTCGCCCCGGCCACCGGTCTGATGCAGCTGATGTACCCGGCACTGGGCAAGGGCGTCGAGGAGCACTCGGCCTTCTACGACGAGCCCTTCGCCCGGCTGGTCCGGTCCGTGCCCCAGATCCTCGGGATGATCTTCGACGGGGACCGCGCAGGCGAGCAGGCGCACGGGGTGCGCGACTTCCACCGTGACATCAAGGGGACGATGCCGGGCGGCGAGCGTTACCACGCACTCGATCCCGAGACGTTCTTCTGGGCTCACGCGACCTTCGTCGACGTCGCGTTCCGGGTCGACGACCTGGTCCGGCGACGGATGTCGCGCACCGTCCGCGAGGCGTACTACGCCGAGACCGTCGACTGGTGGCGGATGTACGGGATGACGATGCGCGTCGTGCCGCGGACCTACGGCGACTTCCTCGAGTACTGGGACCACCACGTGGAGAACGTGCTCGAGGTGACGCCGGCCGCCCAGGGGCTGATCGACTTCCTCAACGAGCCGTGGCGCATGGAACAGCCCTGGCTGCCGGGTCCGCTCTGGCAGCTCGGCTCCCGTCTCGGCGGGCTGCCGGCCCGCGACATCGCGGCCGGCTGCCTCCCGCCGGTCCTGCGCGAGCGCTGCGGCTTCGGGTGGAACCCCGCCCAGGCCGCCTCGCACGCAGCGTTCATGACGTCGATGCGGGTGGTCTGGCCGCACGTCCCGGAGCGCGTGCGGCTGCTGCCGCGCGCACGGGCCGCGTACCGGCGCCAGGGGCGGACCGGCTTCGACGCCGCGATGGCACGGGTCGAAGCCGGCCCGGTGCCGGGCCTCGCACGCGAGGCGTGAGCGGCCTCAGCCCTCCAGGCCGCGCGCCAGCGCGGCGATGATCTCCGGACGGAGCCGCTCGGCCGAGATGACCGCGTCGACCGACCCGACGCGGACGGCGCGGTGGATGTCGTGCACGCCGTCGAACTCGGCTGCGACCTCACCCAGCTTCTCGGCCCGGACCGCCGAGCGCAGCCGGGTCAGCTCCACCGCCAGCCGGCCTCGCTCGGCAGGCGCCGCGTCGGCGACCGCCTGCTCCAGCTCGGCCACCTGCGGGTCGGAGGCGGTGCGCTTGTCGACGTCCGCCGAGAAGACGACCGCGGCTGCCGGGGCGCCGCCGATGACGGAGGCGAACGAGCCCTCCAGGGCGAGCACCGTCATCCGCGGGTTGAGGGCCTTGGAGAAGACCACGAACGCGCCACCGTGGTAGCGGGAGATCACGACGAAGACGATCGGGCCGTCGAAGTTCGTGATCGCGCGGCCGATCTCGGCGCCGTATTCGAGCTGGAGGTTGCGCATCGAGTCGGGCGAGCCGTCGAAGCCGGAGAGGTTGGCCAGCACGACCAGCGGACGGTTGCCGCTGGCGGCGTTGATCGCGCGCGCCGCCTTCTTCGACGACCGCGGGAAGAGCGTGCCGCCGGTGTAGACGTCCGGACCGTCGGCGGGCGGGAAGCCGCGACGCGGCACGGGCTTGGACTCGATGCCGAGCAGGCAGACCGGCTGGCCGCCCAGGTGCGCGTCGAGGACGACCGCCGTGTCGGCATCGGCCATGCCCGCCCAGCGCTCGAGCGTCGCGTGGTCCTGGTCGGCCACAGCCCGCATGACCGTACGGATGTCGAAGGGCTTCTTGCGGTCGGGGTTGTGCTCCCGCGAGAAGATCTGGCCGACCGTGGTGAAGTCGCTCGACGGGTCGCTGTGCGGGAACGGCCGCACGTCGCGGTCGACCGGGTCGGTGGTCGGTGCTGCGCGCGGACCGGCCTCGCCCGGGGCGACGTAGGTGTGCTCGTAGTGTGCCATCAGGACGTCGAAGGCGCCCGGCAGGTCGGCCGCCCAGTACTGCGCCTGGCCGTTGGCGCCCATCACGCGGTCGTAGCCGCCGATGCCGAAGTTGTCCTCGGCCGAGACGCCGCCGGAGAAGTCGAGCGACTGCTTGCCGGTCAGCACCATCGCGCTGTCCGGGGTCATCACCAGGATGCCGCGGGTGTGCATGAGCATCGTGGCCTCGGCGTTCCAGTAGGGCTGGGCGCCGACGTTGATGCCGGCCACGACCACGTTGATCTCGCCTCCCGCCTGGGTGAACTCGATGATCCGGCGCAGGCCGGCTGCCACCCAGTCCATGTTCTCGGTGCCGGACTCCATCGAGATGCGGGCACCGGCGGAGAGCGCGTACCACTCCAGCGGTACGCCGAGACGCTCGGCGAGGTCGATCGCGGCGATGACGCGGGTGCACTCCGCTTCCGACACCGCGCCGAGTGCCTTGGTCGGGTCGCCGCACAGGACCACGCGCTGCACGCCCTCGGGGTGCAGCGTGGTCGGGGTGGAGACGAGGCCGGCGATGATGCCGGCCTGGTTGAGGCCGCGCGGTCGGTCGACGGGCACCAGGGCGCCGGAGTCGTCGAGGTCGTGCTCGATGAACGAGCCGGTCGCGCCGGTCAGCAGCGGGAGCAGCTCGTAGGGGTACACCAGGCCGCGGCGGCGGGCGCGCAGCACCTTGCCGTCGTACTCGTCGAGGGGCTTGAGGGGCTCGGTCGGCGGGGCCTCGACGGCGGCGACGACCCGGCCGCCCGGGCCCCGCGAGAAGCGGATGCAGGCCGGGTGGGCCGACCCGTCGGGGCCGGCGAGCCGGCCGCTGACCGCGACCTCGTCGATGCCGGCTGCATCGGTCAGCGGGGTGATCTTCCGCTGCAGGGCGGTGAGCTGGTCGACGTCGGCGTCGACGACGGGCCAGACGTGGACCCACACGTGGTTGAGGTCGAGCCTGACGCCGGTGGCCCCCCGCGCGGTGCGGGCCCGGCGCACGGCCTCGAGGCAGTTCTCGATCGCCCGCTCGGCGTGCGGCACGCCGCTCACGCGCCCGTCCTCGTCCCGGACGACGGCGAGCTGGCGGACCTGGGCGAGGGCGACGAGGCGGCGGTCGTCGGCGTTCTCCCGGGCGACGCACTCGTAGAGGAGCACGTCCTCGGGTGCGTCGAGACGGGTGATCCGGAAGTCGCGGAGTCGCCAGAGGTCGAGACGGCGGGCCACCATCGGGTGGACGCCGTGGACCAGGTCGTCCTCGACGACCACGCCGTCGGCCCCGGGCCGGAAGGTGAAGTAGTCGACGCGACCGGCATCCGGCGGGCACACCGCGACCGTGACCCGTCGGGTACGGGCGACCAGCCCGGTCGCCGCGAGCGCGTCGCGCAGGCGATCGGCGGTCTCGGCGGACGTCGACGGGGCCTCCGCCCAGTGCAGGAAGAGGTCGATCGCGACGTCCGGGCCGGCCGAGGCCGTCGTCAGCGCGACGTCGAGGTCGCGGACCAGCGCAGAGCCCGGCGTCGCCAGCTCGGACCACGTGCCGGTCGTGGTGAGGAGCAGGCGGTCCTGGCCGTCGAGCTGGTAGCCGGCGTGGAGGATCTCCCGGCCGTCCCGCGCCGCGGCGGTGAGCTCGCCGAGGGCCTCGCGGTAGTGGCGGCGGGTCATCACCTCGAGCATGGGCTCGGGCGCGCCCGCGCCGGCGGCGATGCGTTCGCCGAGGAAGCTGACGATCTTCTCGGGGATGGCGGCGAGGGCCTCGACCCGGGCGGTCCGGTCCGGTGCGGAGGGCGAGGCGGCCAGGGCCGCCACCTCGTCGCGGACGCCGGCCACGACCGCCGCGCGCTCGGCGTCGACCAACGGCTGGTCGAACCACCGGAACCGGATGCTGCGCGCCAGGTCGCCGACCACGGGGAAGCGACGCTGGCTGGCGCCCTTGAGGCGCTCGAGCCGGTCGCGGACCTCCGACGCCTCCGCACCCGACGGTGCCGGCTCGTCGATCCAGCGCTGGAGCACGGCGACCACGAGGTCGGCGTCGGCGGCGGGACCCTGCTGGGCGAGGAACATGCGGAAGACAGCGTCCTCGAGGGTCGGCGTGCGGTCCAGCCCGGTCACGCCGTAGTGGCGGAGCACGCGACAGAGGCGCTCGCGGAACGCGTCCGGCAGGCCGCCACGGTCGGCGTCGAGGCTGCGCAGGTAGGTGTGGAAGTGCTCGCGTGAGCTGTGGACGCGCAGCTCGGTGCGGCGTTCCTCCTCTGCCGGGCGGTCGCGGTGGAGGTCGGCGACGTCGGTGAAGAGGTCGACCAGGGCCGAGTCGGTGGCGAGGACGCCGCCACCGGCAGCGCGGAGCTCGTCGCGGGCGCTGAGGTACTCCTTGAGCGCCGCGCTGCGGTCGCCGCGTGGCACGTCGTAGCCGAGAAGGAGCGCGGTGAGCGTCGCGCAGGCCCGCTCGACCCGCTCCTCGAGGGTGGCCGGCTCGGAGCTGCCGGGGAGGTCGATCGCCGGCCCGTCCGTGGCGGCGGCCGCTGTCGCGACGTCGCCGGAGACCGGTTCGACGCGCAGCAGCGGGGCGCCGGTCTCGACCTGGCTGCCGGTGGTCACCTGCAGGTCGCGGACCCGGGCCTCGAACGGCGCGGGGATCACCGTCTCCATCTTCATGCTCTCCAGCACGAGCAGGGGTGCACCCGCGGGGACGATGTCGCCGACGGCAGCAGGGGTCGCCACGACCAGCGCGGGGGCGGGGGAGCGGACGACGCCGCCCTCGTCGCGGCTGATCCGGTGGGTGACGCCGTCGACCTCGACCAGGTGAACCGGGCCGTGGACGGCCGAGACCACGCGGTGCCGACGGCCCCCGACGGCCAGGTGGGCGTGGAAGGAGTCGAGCCACTCGATGGCGACGTCGGCCGTCGCGCTGCCCGCGCCGGCGTCGAGGGTGATCCGGTAGCGGCCGGGAGCCAGCTGCAGCGCCGTCAGCCGGTACGTCGTGCCGCGGAGCTTCACCTCCACGGGCTCGCCGACCTTGTGCTGGGCCTGCGGACGACCGCCGTGGGCGGTCTCGAGGAGGCGGGCCCGCTCGACGGCGACCTGCTCGTCGTACGCCGCGATGGCGGCGACGAGGAGGGCGGCCTCGCGATGGGCGTCGGTGGCCAGACGGCCCTCGGCGCGGGCGCGGTCGATCCAGGCCGTGTCGGCCCAGGCCGGCTCGCCGACGGTGACCTCCGGCTGGTCGAGGAGGTCGAGGATGAAGCCCTTGTTGGTCGTGCCGCCCTCGATCACCACGGTCGTGTCGGCCATGGCGCGGCGCAGGCGCGCGAGTGCCTCGTCGCGGTCGCGGCCGTAGGCGATGACCTTCGCGATCATCGAGTCGAAGTCGGCGGGGATGACGTCGCCCTCGCCGAGACCGGTGTCGACGCGCACGCCGGGACCGCTCGGCAGGCGGAGCAGGGCCACGCGGCCGGGGGCCGGGGCGAAGTCACGGTCGGGGTCCTCGGCGTTGAGCCGCGCCTCCACGGCGTGGCCGGATTCCGCCGGTCGCTCGACCGACTGACCGGAGCCGGTGAGGTCCGCGAGGCGTCCGCCGCGGGCGACGTGGACCTGCGCCTTCACCAGGTCGACGGAGGTCGTGACCTCGGTGATCGGGTGCTCGACCTGCAGGCGGGTGTTGACCTCGAGGAACGCGAAGGAGCGCTCCTCCGGCTGGTAGAGGAACTCGACCGTGCCGGCGCCGACGTAGCCGACGGCGAGGGCCAGTCGCTCGGCCGACTCCTTGAGCAGCGCCACCTGCTCGGGAGCGAGCAGCGGGGAGGCCGACTCCTCGATCACCTTCTGGTTGCGGCGCTGCACCGAGCAGTCGCGTACGCCGAGGGCCCAGGCGGTGCCGTGGGCGTCGGCGATCAGCTGGACCTCGACGTGGCGGGCGCCGGTGACGACGCGCTCGAGGAAGACGACGCCGCTGCCGAAGGCGCGCTCCGCCTCGTCGCGGGTGCGCTGGTAGGCGTCGGTGAGCTCCGCGGGCGTGCCCACCTTGCGGATGCCCCGGCCGCCGCCACCTGCCGTGGCCTTGAGCATCATCGGGTAGCCGATCCGCTCCGCCTCGGCGAGCGCGTCCTCGAGGGTGTCGACCGGTCCGTTGCTCCACGGCGCCACGGGCACGCCGACCTGCTCGGCGATCCGCTTGGAGCCGATCTTGTCGCCGAGCTGGCGCATGGCGGCAGCGCTGGGGCCGATGAAGGTGATGCCGAGCCGGTCGCACAGGTCGACGAAGGCGGGGTCCTCGGCGACGAAGCCCCAGCCGACCCAGACCGCGTCCGCCCGGGTCTCGGTCAGGGCGCGCTCGAGGACGGCGAGGTCCAGGTAGGGGCGTGCCGACGCGGGGCCGAGCCCGTAGGGCTCGTCGGCCTCGCGGACGAACATCGCGTGCCGCTCGACGTCGGTGAAGAGGGCGATGGTGGTCAGGTCCTGACCGGCCGCCGTGAGGTCGCGGACGGCGTGGATCAGCCGCATGGCCGACTCGCCGCGGTTCACGATCGCGATTCGGGAGAACACCAGTACCTCCGGGGTGGGCGCCCTGGTGGCGCGTCGAAAGGGCAGAGAGGGCCGTCGCTGGGCGGCGAACGGGGGAGCACGACGATCATTGCAAAAACATGAGGAAATACTCAAGAAAAACTTGAGAAGAGCCTCATGTTTCTGGTCTCATGGATCTCGTGACCATCGAGACTCCGGCCCGCGCCCCCCACCAGACCCGCACCTCTGCAGCGCCCGCTTCGCCTCGTCGCCTGCTCGACCAGCTGGCTGCCGGCACGCCGTTCGCCCTCGCGTTCGGCGGCCAGGGCGTCGCCTGGCTCGAGCCGCTCGCCGAGCTCGTGCGCGTGCACTCCCTCGAGCTCGGCAGCCTGGTCCGCGAGGCCGACGCCCGGCTCGCGCCCGTCACCGGCGAGCTGCTCGCCGCCGACGCGGAGTTCGCACCGCTGGCGTGGCTCGACGCCGTCGTCACCTCGCACTCGGCGGAGTCCGACGACCTCCCCGAGGTCCCCGACGTCGAGCGACTGCTCGCGCCGAGCCGCTCGCTCCCCGGCATCACCCTCGCCCAGCTCGCAGGCCTCCGGGCGCTCGCCGGACTGGGCCTCGACCCGCGCGGTGCGGTCGCGCGGATCGGTCACTCCCAGGGCTGCCTCCCGATCGAGGTGCTGACCGGCGCCGACGAGGCCGACGTCCTGGCCCTCTCGCGCCTCATCGGCGCCGCCACCGAGGTCGTCGGCACGCGCCGCGGCCTCCTCGGCGACTGCATGGTCTCCCTCTCGCTCCCGCACGCCGCCGTCACCGAGGCGATCGACGCGCTGCCCGCCTCCAGCCGCCTCGCCGCCGGCATCGTCAACGGCGTCTCCGCGACCGTCGTCTCCGGCCCCGTCGTCGGCCTCGAGCGCCTGCGCACCGCGCTCGGCGACGACGTCGAGCCCGACGCGGTGCTGGCCCGCGCGGCTTTCCACCACCCGGAGCTGGCCGAGGCCGTCGAGCTGGCCACTGCCTGGGCCGTGCAGTGCGGCCTCGACGAGGCGTGGGCGCGCGACCTCGCGCACCGCTGCCTCGTCGCCCCGATCGACTGGCCGGCCGCGCTCGCCGAGGTCGCCGAGGCGGACGCCCGCTGGCTCCTCGACCTCGGCCCCGTCAACCTCGCCGCGCAGATCTCCGCCGACGCCCTCCGTGCCCACGGCATCGGCGTCGTCGCGCCGACCACCTCGCGTGGCCTCCGCGAGCTCACCGTCGCCGGCGCCGCGCCCAGGAAGTCGCTGCCGTGGTCGGCCCACGCGCCCGAGGTCGTCGCCCTCCCCGACGGCACCCGCCGCGTCGAGACCCGGTTCACGCGCCTCACGGGCCGCTCGCCCGTCCTCCTCGCCGGCATGACGCCCACCACGGTCGACCCGGCCATCGTCGCCGCCGCCGCGAACGCCGGGTTCTGGGCTGAGCTCGCCGGCGGCGGCCAGGTCTCCGAGGAGATCTTCGCCGCCAACATCGGTCGCCTCGGCGAGCTGCTCGAGCCGGGTCGCACCGCTGCGTTCAACACGCTCCTGCTCGACCCGTACCTCTGGCGCCTCCAGATCGGCGGCAAGCGCCTGGTCCAGCGCGCCCGTGCGGCCGGTGCCGCGATCGACGCGGTCATCGTGACCGCCGGCGTCCCGGAGCTCGACGACGCCGTCGCGCTCGTCGAGGAGCTGCGCGAGGCCGGCATCGCCCACGTCGTCTTCAAGCCCGGCACGGTCAACCAGATCAAGCAGGTGCTGGCGATCGCCGACGCTGTCGCCCCCACCCCGCTGATCGTCCAGGTCGAGGGCGGCAAGGCCGGTGGCCACCACAGCTGGGAGGACCTCGACGACCTCCTCCTCGCGACGTACGCCGACCTGCGCCGCCGGGACAACGTCGTCGTCTGCGTCGGTGGCGGCATCGGCACGCCTGAGGCCGCGGCCGACTACGTCACCGGTGAGTGGGCGACCGTCCACGGCCGCCCGGCGATGCCGCTCGACGGCGTCCTCGTCGGCACCGCCGCGATGGCATGCCTCGAGGCGACCACCTCGCCGGCCGTGAAGCAGCTCCTCGTCGAGACGCCGGGCTCCGACGCCTGGCTCAAGGACGGCGCCGTCGACGGCGGCATGACCTCCGGCAAGAGCCAGCTCGGTGCGGCGCTCTACGAGGTCGAGAACACCTCGGCCCGCCTCGGCCGCCTCCTCGACGAGGTCGCCGGCGACGCCAAGGCCGTCGCCAGGCGGCGCGACGAGATCCTCGCCCTCATTGACCAGACCGCGAAGCCGTACTTCGGCGACCTCGCGCCGATGACCTACGCCGGGTGGCTGCGCCGCTTCGTCGAGCTCGCCGGTGACCCGGCCTGGCTCGACGTGACCCTGCGCGACCGCTTCCAGTCGATGCTGCAGCGTGCCGAGGCCCGCCTGGCGGCCGCCGACCACGGTCCGGTCCCGACCCTCTTCGCCGAGCCGGCCGACGTCGAGGACGGCCTGGCCGCCCTCGAGCGCCTGGTCGCGGCCTACCCCGACGCCGCCACGGTGGTGCTGCACCCCGCCGACCACGCCTTCTTCGTCCAGGTCTGCAAGCGCCCGGGCAAGCCGGTGCCGTTCGTCCCCGTGATCGACGCCGACGTCCGCCGCTGGTGGCGCTCGGACTCGCTGTGGCAGTCGCACGACCCGCGCTTCCCGGCCGACGCCGTCTCGGTGATCCCCGGACCGGTGTCCGTCGCCGGCATCACCCGCGTCGACGAGCCGGTCGCCGAGCTCCTGGCCCGCTTCGAGCGCGGCATCCTGGACGCCATCGAGTGCGCCTCGCCGGCCGTCGTCCCCGGCCTGCGCCGGGCGGCCGACACCACGGGCGCCGTCTCGCTCGTCCTCGGTGCGCCGGACGCCGTCTGGGCAGGGCGCACCGTCGTCAACCCGGTCGTCCGCCTGGTCGGAACGAGCGGCTGGATCGCCGTCGACCCGCACCGTGCCGAGCACAGCGCCACCGGCGCCGTGCTGACCGCGGAGAGCGACGACGTCGCCCTCCTCGTCGTCCCCGTGGGTGCGGCGGAGCTCCGCTTCCGCATCGCCGCCGGCGCCGACGTCGCCAGCGGCGCAGCGCCGACGGTGCTGGAGCCGTCGCAGCAGATGCGGGTCCTCCTCGCCCTCGCCGCCGGCACCGCCGACATCACCCGCTGGGAGCCCGCGCAGGGATCGGCCCACGCGGCCGTCACGGCCGCCGGCGCCCCCGCCGCCGACGGCGTCCCGGACGCGCTCGTCGGCCTGGCCTGGCCGGCCGTCTTCGGCGCCCTCTCCCAGCGCGAGGACGTCGTCGAGGGCATGCTCGACCTGGTCCACCTCGACCACGCGCTGCAGGGCACCGTGCCCGCCGACGCCACGGACCTCACGGTCGACGCGGTCGTCCGCGACGTCGAGGACACCGAGGTGGGCCGGGTCGTCACCGTCGACGTCTCCCTCACCACGGACGCCGGCGCGACCGTCGCGACGCTCGTCGAGCGGTTCGCGATCCGTGGCCGCACCGGCGCCGCGGCGCTGGAGGACCCGCTCCGTGCCGGGGGACTGGATGGAACGGAGCGGGCCACCACCCGGCGTACCCGCGCGGCGCGGAAGGTAACCTCCCCGCTCGACCTTCGCCCGTTCGCCCAGGTCACCGGTGACCACAACCCGATCCACACCAGCGATGCCGCGGCGCAGCTCGCCGGCCTCGGCGGCCCGATCGTCCACGGCATGTGGCTCTCCGCCGTCGCCCAGCGCGTCCTGGTCGAGGACACGCGTCGTCCACTGCTCGGCTGGACCGCCCGCTTCCTCGCCCCGGTGCGCCCGGGCGACGTGGTCGAGGTCGCCGCGCACCGCGTGGGCGTGGTCGACGGCGACGAGGTCATCGACGTCACCGCCCGCGTCGGTGGCACCCCGGTCCTCAGCGCGACGGCCCGCCTGGGTGCCGCCCGCACGGCGTACGTCTTCCCGGGGCAGGGCATCCAGCACGCCGGCATGGGCATGGAGGGCTACCGCCGCAGCAAGGCGGCGAAGGCGATCTGGGACCGCGCCGACGCGCACACCCGCGCCGTCCTCGGCTTCTCCGTCCTCGAGGTGGTCCGGGACAACCCGACCGACCTCGAGGCCAACGGCACCCTGCACCACCACCCCGAGGGCGTCCTCTTCCTGACCCAGTTCACGCAGGTGGCCATGGCCGTCCTCGCGGCCGCCCAGGTCGCCGAGCTCCGTGAGGAGGGCGTGTTCGTCGAGGGCTCCGTCATCGCCGGCCACTCCGTCGGTGAGTACAACGCGCTCGCTGCCTGCTCCGACGTGCTCTCGCTCGAGGCGGTCGTCGAGGTCGTCTTCCAGCGCGGCTCGGTCATGCACACGCTGGTCCCGCGTGACGAGAAGGGCCGCAGCAACTACCGCCTGGCGGCGATCCGTCCCGCGCAGTTCGGCCTCGCCGACGCCGACGTGCGGGGCTTCGTCGAGCAGGTCGCGGCGGAGACCGGTGAGTTCCTCGAGGTCGCCAACTACAACCTCCGCGGCTCGCAGTACGCCATCGCCGGCACCGTCGCCGGGCTCGAGGCCCTCGAGTCCGAGATCGAGCGCCGCCGTGCGGCGTTCGGCGGCAAGGCCTCCTACATCCTCGTCCCCGGCGTCGACGTCCCCTTCCACTCGGGCGTCCTGCGGGGCGGTGTGGACGACTTCCGCGCCAAGCTCAACGACCTGCTCCCCCAGAGGATCGACGCAGCTCCGCTGGTGGGTCGCTACGTCCCCAACCTGGTGGCCCGGCCGTTCTCCCTCGACAAGGAGTTCGTCGCCTCGATCCTCGAGGTCGCGCCGTCGGTCCGCGTCCAGGCGGTCCTCGCGGACTGGACGGCGTGGGAGCAGCAGCCCGAGGCGCTGTGCCGCCTCGTCCTGATCGAGCTGCTGGCCTGGCAGTTCGCCAGCCCGGTCCGCTGGATCGAGACCCAGGACCTGCTCGTCGCCGACCGTGCCGACGGTGGCCTCGGTGTCGAGCGGATCGTCGAGGTCGGCGTCGGCCGTGCCCCGACGGTCGCCAACCTCGCCTCGGCCACGCTGAAGCTGCCCGAGGTGCGACGCACCCTCGGCGGCCCCGTCGAGGTGCAGAACGTGGAACGCGACGCAGCCGTCGTCTTCGGCCGCGACGAGGACCCTGCCCCGGCAGACCCCGATGCCGGCGAGTCCTCGGCCGAGACCGCTGTCGAGGCCGCTGCTCCCTCCCCTCGGGCAGCCGCCTCCGCGCCCTCCACGAACCAGGCAGCAGGCGGGCCGCGTCCGGAGGATCTCCCGTTCTCCGGCGCAGACGCGACCCGCCTGCTGCTGACCTGGTGGACCAAGGTCCGTCCCGACCAGCTCGGCGCGGCCGACTCCATCGAGTCGCTCACCGACGGTGCCTCGTCGCGCCGCAACCAGCTCCTCGTCGACCTCGGTGCCGAGCTCGGCCTGGGTGCCATCGACGGCGCGGCCGAGGCCGACCTCGCCTCGCTGACCGCCCAGGTCAACGGCCTGGCCCGTGGCTACAAGCCGCTCGGTCCGGTCCTCTCCGCCGCGGTCTCCGACCACCTGCGCAAGGTGCTCGGCCCGGTCGGTGCGCGCCCGGCGGCGATCGCGGACCGCGTCACCGGCGTGTGGCAGCTCGGCCCCGGCTGGGCCCACCACGTCACCGCCGAGGTGGCGGCCGGCACCCGTGAGGGCGCCAGCGTCCGCGGCGGCGACCTGGCCACCCTGCCGCTGCCGAAGGCCGCCGCCGACCTCGACGCCCTCATCGACGCCGCGGTCGCCGCGGTCGCGGCGCGGGCCGGCGTCCAGGTCTCCCTTCCGTCCTCCGGTGGTGGTGAGCTCACCGTCGACGCCGCTGCGCTGGCCGGCATCACCGGCGGGATCACGGACGCGCTGGTCTCGACCGCGCGGCACCTGATCGCCCAGCTCGACGACGCCGCCGCGGCGGAGGTCGCCACGGACGACGCAGTGGCGCTGCGGGCGCAGCTCGACCAGGTCGAGGCCGAGCTCGGGTCCGACTGGCTCGGCGCGACCGCCCCCGCCTTCGACGCCCGCCGTGCGGTGCTGCTCGACGACCGCTGGGCCTCGGCCCGCGAGGACCTCGCCCGGATCGCCATCGGCGACGACCTCGACGTGGACCTCACCGGTGCCGGTCCGGTCGTCGCCGCCCAGGCCCGCTGGTACGGCCTCGAGGACGCCGCGGCTGCCGCCGAGTCGGCTCCGGCCGGGGCCTGGGCCGACGAGGTGGCGGTCGTCACCGGCGCGAGCAACGGCTCGATCGCCGCCGCTGTCGTCGGCGACCTGCTGGCCGGTGGCGCCACCGTCATCGCCACGACGTCCAACCTCGACGGCAAGCGCCTGGCCTTCTTCAAGGAGCTCTACCGCAGCCGCGCCACGGTCGGTGCGGCCCTCTGGCTGGTGCCCGCCAACATGGCGTCGTACGCCGACGTCGACGACCTGGTCGCGTGGGTCACCACCGAGCAGGTACGCCGCCTCGGCCCCACCACCGAGGTCGTGAAGCCGGCGCTCCGTCCGACGCTCCTCTTCCCGTTCGCGGCCGGCCCGGCCCGCGGTGGCCTCGAGGACGTCGACGGCGGCACCGAGGTGCAGGCCCGCATCCTGCTCTGGTCCGTCGAGCGCCTGGTCGGTGCCGACTGGGGACCGCAGCGGGTCCACGTCGTCCTGCCCGGCTCGCCCAACCGCGGCCTCTTCGGCGGTGACGGCGCCTACGGCGAGGCCAAGGCCGCGCTCGACGCCCTCGTCACCAAGTGGAAGGCCGAGTCCGGCTGGTCCTCGCGGGTCACGCTGGCCCACGCGATCATCGGCTGGGTGGCCGGTACCGGTCTCATGGGCGGCAACGACGCCATGGTCGAGGCGGTCAAGAAGGCCGGCGTCATGGTCTGGAGCCCCGAGCTCATGGCCCGCGCGCTGCTCGACCTGTGCACTGCCGAGGCACGCGAGCAGGCCCTGGGAGCGCCGCTCCACCTCGACCTCGCCGCCGGCCTCGAGGGCATCGACCTGAAGGCGATCGCCGCCGAGGCGCAACGCAACACGAGCGCTTCCGCCGCGGACGTCACGGAGACGGTCGCCACGATCGAGGCGCTGCCCGCCTCGCCCGCCCAGCTGCCGTCGTACGCCGCCCCGGAGGTGGGCGAGGTCCCGGCCGCGCCCGAGGACCTGGTCGTCATCGTCGGTGCCGGCGAGCTCGGCCCGTGGGGCTCGGCCCGCACCCGTCACGAGGTGGAGGTCGACGGCCTGTCGGCCGCCGGCGTGCTCGAGCTTGCCTGGCTGACCGGCCTGGTCCGCTGGGACGCGGCCGCCGGCGCCTGGGTCGACACGGCCTCGGACGAGTCGGTCGAGGAGCACGAGATCCGGGAGCGCTTCCACGACGCGGTCGTCGAGCGCTGCGGCATCCGTTCCTACGAGGACGACGGCACGATGGTCGACCACACGGCACCGCTGATGGCGCAGGTCTTCCTCGACCAGGACATGACCTTCCGCGTCGACGGCGAGGGCGAGGCGCGTGCCTTCCTCGACGCCGACCCGGCCCACACCCGGATCGCGTCGCTGCCGGACGGCGGCTGGCAGGTCACCCGCACCGCGGGCACCGAGATCCGCGTGCCGCGCCGGGTGCAGATGACCCGCACGGCCGGCGGCCAGGTGCCGACCGGCTTCGACCCGGCGGTCTGGGGCGTCCCGGCCGAGATGATCGAGTCCGTCGACCGCCTGGCGCTGTGGAACCTGGTCTGCACCGTCGACGCCTTCCTCGCCAGCGGCTTCACGCCGGCGGAGCTGATGCGGTGGGTGCACCCGGCGCGCGTCGCCAACACCCAGGGCACCGGCATGGGTGGCATGACCTCCATGCAGTCGCTCTACCTCGACAACTTCCTGGGTGAGCCGGTCGCCAACGACCTGCTCCAGGAGGCGCTGCCGAACGTCGTCGCCGCCCACGTCGTCCAGTCGTACGTCGGCTCGTACGGCGCGATGATCCACCCGGTCGCCGCCTGCGCGACGACCGCGGTGAGCATCGAGGAGGGTGTCGACAAGATCCGCCTCGGCAAGGCCGACTTCGTCGTCGCCGGTGGCTTCGACGACCTCGGCACGGAGGGTGTCCAGGGCTTCGCGGCGATGTCCGCCACCGCGGACACCGCGGCCATGGAGGCGCAGGGCATCGACGTCCGGCACCTCTCGCGGGCCAACGACCGTCGTCGTGGCGGCTTCGTGGAGTCGCAGGGTGGCGGCACGATCCTGCTCGCCCGCGGTGATGTCGCGGCCCGCATGGGCCTGCCGGTGCTCGGTGTCGTCGCGTACGCGGCGAGCTTCGCCGACGGCATCCACACCTCCATCCCGGCGCCCGGCATCGGTGCCCTCGCCGCCGGCCTCGGCCGGGAACAGTCGCCGCTCGCGAAGGCGCTCGGGCAGCTGGGCCTGACCGCCGACGACGTGGCCGTGGTGAGCAAGCACGACACCTCGACCAACGCCAACGACCCCAACGAGTCGGACCTGCACGAGCGGCTCGCCGCAGCGCTGGGTCGCAGCGAGGGCAACCCGCTCTACGTGGTCAGCCAGAAGAGCCTGACCGGTCACGCGAAGGGTGGCGCCGCGGCGTTCCAGGTGATCGGCCTGTGCCAGACGCTGCGGGCCGGCGTCCTCCCGCCCAACCGCAGCCTCGACTGCGTCGACCCCGAGCTGGAGAAGCACCCGCACCTGGTGTGGCTGCGCCAGCCGCTGGCGACCGGTCCCCTCAAGGCGGGGCTGGTCACGAGCCTCGGCTTCGGCCACGTGGCCGGCCTGCTGGCGATCGCCCACCCCGCGGTCTTCGTCCAGGCCCTGCCGGCCGGGGACCGCGAGGAGTACGTCGCCCGGGCGCGGCAGCGCGAGGTCGAGGGGCGGCTCCGGATCACCCGCACGATGCTCGGCGAGCCGGGCTTCGTGAAGACCTCCGACCGCCGCCTCGGTGCCGACACCGACCACGGGGCCGGCCGCAAGGAGCGCGAGGCTGCGCTGCTGCTCGACCAGGATGCGCGGCTCTCCGAGGCGGGAAGGTTCGAGTGCCGATGACCAGCGACGCGGACCTGGCCGTCCTCAAGGAGCTCTTCCGGGACCTCCCGGCCACCGGCCTGCCGGTGCAGGGGGTGGGCGTGGACCTGGTCCACGTCCCCTCCTTCGCCGAGCAGCTGGCCCAGCCCGGCTCGCGCTTCGCGGAGGTCTTCACCCCGGGCGAGCGGCGCGACGTCGCCGCCCGGGGCGGGCACGCCCGCCACTTCGCCGCCCGCTGGGCGGCGAGGGAGGCGCTGGTGAAGGCCTGGTCGCAGCTGGTCTACGGCGAGCCGCCGCTGCTCGGTGACGAGGCGCTGCGCCAGATCGAGGTCGCATGCGATGCGTGGGGCCGGCCGCGGCTGCTGCTCGGTGGCGACGTCGCGGCGTACCTGGGGGAGTGCCGTGCCGACCTCTCCCTCTCGCACGACGGCGACTACGCGGTCGCCTACGTGGTGCTCTCGGCCGCCAGCAGGTAGGCCGACAGCAGGCGCTTGAGCTCGATGACCGCCTCGGCGTGCTCCTGGCCGTCGCGGACGGAGAAGTTGAGCATCGAGTAGACGACGTGGACGACGACCTCGGCCACCACGCGACGGCGTTCGCGCGGGGTGTTGGGGGTCAGCGGCGCGAGCACCCGGGCGACCTCGGCGGCGAACTCGCGCTCGGTCACCGCGGCGGTCGCGCGCGTCGACGGGGTCGACTGCACGGCATGCCACACCGCGCGGCGGGAGGGGTCCTCCCGCCAGAGGGTGGCCATGTGGTCGAGCAGCCGGTTCATCACCGAGAGCCAGTCCAGCGACGGGATCTGCGCGGCGAGCTCGGCCAGCTCCTCGTGCACCGCGACGGCCTGCTGGCGGTCGAGCTCGCACACGATGACGTACTTGTTGGCGAAGAACTGGTAGAGCGTGCCGATGGGCACACCGGCCCGCCGGGCGACCTCCTCGCAGGTGAACGCCTCGAAGCCGACCTCGAGCAGGAGCTCGCGGGAGACCCGGAGCAGCGCGTCGAACTTCAGCCGGGACCGCTCCTGCGTGGGGCGACGGCGGGGCTCGAGGAGGTCGGTCATGGGCGTGAGGATAACTGAACCGATCGGTAAGATGAGGAAAACCTCATATTAGACGCCCATGAGGCCCGTCCGGCAGTGCCGGACGGGCCTCGCCCGCGGGGGAGGGGTTGCGGGTCTCAGACCGGGGTGGGCCTGACCTAGTTGCCGTACAGCGCCGCCACGCCCTGGGCGTCGAGGCTGCTGAACTGCAGGTTCGTGGACCCGCCGTTGCACTGCGGGTAGTGCATGATCGACACCGAGTCGTACGGCGTCAGCGGACGCCAGTTGTTGTCCTCGAAGCAGGTGCCGGCCTCCGGGCGGGTGTGCTCGTGGCGGAAGCCGAGCACGTGGCCCAGCTCGTGGCCCAGGATGTTGGACGGCGTCCAGGAGCCGGAGCTCCAGATCGAGTCGTCGACGAGGACGTTGCGCGAGCGCTTCGGGGTCGAGGGGAAGAACGACCGGGCGATGTACTGCGACGTCTGCACCGGCTCGACCGAGAACAGGACGCTGGTGTTGCGCGTCGTGCAGCTGGCGTCCTGGGAGGGCACGTAGACGAAGTCGATCGCGGAGGAGGCGCTCTCCCACAGTGCGGCGCCGCCGTTCATCGCGGCGACGATGCCGGCCTTGTCGGCTCCGAACTTGTCGCTGACGCAGTAGGTCAGGTTGCCGACCTGGCTCGCCGACCACTTGTCGTCGGCGCCGTTGACGGTGTTGACGATGAGGCCGTCGTCGAGGCCCTTCTTCGGCGTGCTGGTGAGCTCGTCGTAGAACTTGTGCAGGTCTCCGGTGGTCGCCATCGCCTCGTCGCCGTTGACGACACGGACCCCCGTCGGGTCCGTGTAGGTCGCGGCCTCGAACTGCTGCCAGCTCGGCACGTCGGCGGCGTACGCCGTGCCCGCGATCGCGGTGGTGCCGAGGGTGGCGGCGAGGGTCAGCTTCCACTTCCGGGTAAGGCTCATGTGGTCCTCCAGTGTCGGTGCCTGCGGTGGCAGGTGCCGTCACCGTAGGAACGGCCGCTGGCTGCTGGAAGGGAATCCGGCATGCACGTTTCTGCAATGCAGGAACGTGCATGTCACGCGCCGATCACAGCGCGGTCGAGGGTCAGCGACGGCCGGCGATGCCGTCGTACATGACCCGCTGGATGGCTGCGCGGAGCCGCTGGTGGTCCAGCGTCGGGTCGTGCAGGGCGGCGAGGACCGAGGCCAGGATCATGCCGTTGATGGCGCGCGCGGTGTTGTCCACGTCGAGGTCGCCGGGCAGGTACCCCTCGTCCACGCCGTGCTGCACGTAGGCGGCCGTGAGCGTGGTCGCCAGGGCGAAGAAGTCGAGGATCCGCTCGCCCATCTCCTTGTCGATGCCCGGGGCCTCGAGGAGCAGCATGCGGGGCACGCGCGGGTCCTCGCCGAAGACGTCGGCCAGGGCGTCGCCGATCCGGACCGTCTGCGCGCGGTACTCCTCCAGGGAGTGCGGAGCCGTCGGCGCGTTCTCGGCGGTGAGGGCCCCGATGACGCGCTCGGTGAGGTCGGTGATGACGTGCTCGACGATGTCCCGCTTGTTGGCGAAGTAGCGGTAGAAGGTGCCGTGGCCGATGCCCAGTCGCGCGGCGATGTCGGCGATGCCCGTCGCGTGGTAGCCCGCCTCGGCGAAGCAGTCGAACGCCGCGTCGATGATCTCGCGGCGCAGCTCGGCCTTGCGTCGCTCGACGCGGCTCAGCGGGGCGATCTCCTCGGCGGTCATGGCAGGTGAGTCTATTGCCGACGCCCGGAAAATGACATACCGTTCCGGCACTGACGTTTCATTCCGTTCTTGAGGAGACCCCCCATGCGCAGCCATCACGACGCGATCATCGTCGGCGCGGGTTTCGGCGGCATGGGTGCCGCCATCCAGCTCAGGCGCCTGGGCTACGACGACCTGGTCATCCTCGAGCGCGAGTCCGACCTCGGCGGCACGTGGCACGTGAACCGCTACCCGGGCCTTGCGGTCGACATCCCGTCGGCGACGTACTCCTACTCCTTCGAGCCGAACCCGTACTGGTCGCGCCTCTACGCGCCCGGCGCCGAGCTGAAGAAGTACGCCGAGCACGTGGCGGACACCTACGACCTGCGCCGCCACATGCGGTTCGGCACGGTCGTCGAGGGTGCCCGCTGGGACGAGGAAGCCCAGCTCTGGCGGGTCAGCCTCGCCGGTGGGGAGACGGTGTCGGCGGTCTACCTGCTGACCGCGACCGGCTTCCTCTCGCAGCCGAAGATGCCCGACATCCCGGGCATCGAGACGTTCGCCGGCAAGGTCATCCACACCACCGCGTGGGACGACTCCTACGACCTCGCCGGCAAGCGCGCCGCGATCATCGGCACCGGTGCCACCGCGGTCCAGCTGATCCCGGAGCTGGCCAAGGAGGTCGCCGACCTCACCGTCTACCAGCGCACGCCGATCTGGGTCACCGCGAAGCCCGACTTCGACGTGCCGAAGGCCGTGCAGACGCTGTTCGCGCGGCTGCCGCTGACGCAGAAGGTCGCGCGCTTCGGCGGCTCCTCGATCCTCGAGGTGCTGATGGTCGCGGGCGTGCTGAAGTACAAGGAGTTCCGCCCCTTCGGCAAGGTCGCGGAGGCGGTTGCCAAGGCCCACCTGCGCCGCCAGGTGAAGGACCCGGAGACGCGCGCGAAGCTCACGCCGGACTACACCTTCGGCTGCAAGCGCCCCACCTTCTCCAACACCTTCTACCCGACCTTCAACAAGCCGCACGTGCACCTGGAGACGACCTCGATCGCCTCGATCGACGAGACCGGGATCGTGACCTCCGACGGCAACCGCACCGACCTCGACGTGCTGGTGCTGGCGACCGGGTTCAACCTCTGGGACGTCAACTTCCCCGCCATCGAGATCATCGGCCGCGACGGCAAGAACCTGGGCAAGTGGTGGCGTGACACCCGCTTCCAGGCCTACGAGGGCATCACCATGCCGGGCTTCCCGAACCTCTTCTCCCTCAACAGCCCGTACTCGTACAGCGGCCTGTCCTACTTCACGACGATCGAGTCGCAGATGAAGCACATGGACCGGCTCGTCACCGAGATGCAGAAGAAGGGCGCGACGGTCTTCGAGGTCACGCAGGAGGCCAACGACCGCTTCCTCGACCGGATGACGCGCAACCTCGAGGACTCGGTCTTCCGGCTGGGCTCGTGCGCCTCGGCCAACAGCTACTACTTCAACCAGCACGGCGAGGCGACGCTGCTGCGTCCCACGTCGACGCTCGGCGCCTTCCGCGAGGCCGGGCGCTTCCCCCTGACCGACTACACCTATGCCTGAGCCGGGTACGCCGCGGCGTGGCGTCGTCCTCGGCTGCGGCGGCACGCTCGGCTTCGCGTGGAGCGCCGTCGCCCTCGCCGGGCTCGAGCAGACCCTGGACTGGGACGTCCGTACCGCCGAGGTCCTGGTCGGCACGTCCGCCGGCGCCGAGATGGCGGCCGCCCTCGGCTCGGGGAGGAGCACCGCGCAGGTGCTGGCCGCCCTCGACGGCGAGCCGGGGGCCGAACCGGTGCTCGCCGCCCACCTGGCGATCCACCCGGGCATGGTCCCGCCGGTCCCGGCGCCGGCACTGCCCCGCCCGCGCGCGGTCGCGGCAGGTGTGCGGCGCGGTGACCCTCTCGCGGCGCTGGCCGGACTGGCTCCCCGCGGGCGGGGTGACGCGACCTGGCTGCGCGACTTCGGTGACGCGCTCGCCGGTCCGGACGGCTGGGTCGCGCACCCGGCCACCTGGCTGGTCGCGGCCGACGCCGGCACGGGGGAGCGGGTCGCCTTCGGGTCGCCCGGTGCTCCGACGGCGACGCTCGGCGAGGCGATCGCGGCCAGCTGGGGCATCCCCGGCTGGTTCCCGCCGGTCCCGATCGCGGGACGGCGCTACCTCGACGGCGGTGCGGTCTCGACCGGGTCCGCCGACCTCCTCGCCCGGCTCGGTCTCGACGAGGTCGTCGTCATCGCCCCGATGACGACCGCCGGCGGGCTGCCGGCCCGTGGCCTGGCCCGCGCCGAACGGCTGCTCCGCTCGCCCATGACGAAGGTGCTCGACCGCGAGGTCGCGCTGCTCGAGCAGCAGGGCACGCGGGTCATCCGGATCGAGCCCGGCGCGACCGAGCTGGCTGCCATGGGCCCGAACTTCATGGACCTGCGCCGGGTCCCGGCCACCCTGGCGGCCGCGCGCGCCGCCGTACCCGTCACCATCGAGAGGGCCCTCGCATGAGCCGCTACCCCCGCATCGATCTCTCCGGTGCGCTCGTCCTGATCACCGGAGGCGCCCGGGGCATCGGTCTCGCCACCGCGAAGGCGTTCGTCGCGAAGGGCGCCCGGGTCGCCATCGGCGACCTCGACGCCGCGCTGGCCGCCGAGGCGGCGCGCGAGCTGGGGGCGGGCGTCACCGCGCATGCGCTCGACGTGGCCGACAAGGAGTCGTTCCGGGCGTTCGTCGTCGCAGCCGAGGAGGCCCACGGTCGCCCGGTCGACATCCTGGTCAACAACGCGGGCATCATGCCCAACGGGGCGTTCCTCGAGGGCAGCGAGCGCATCGACCGCCTGCAGTTCGACGTCAACGTCCACGGTCCGATCCACGGCATGCGCATCGTCCTGCCCGCCATGATCGAACGGGGCCACGGCCACGTCGTCAACGTCGCCTCGCTCGCCGGCAAGTTCCCCCTCCAGGGCCTCGCGGTCTACAACGCCACGAAGTTCGCCGCCGTCGGCCTCACTGCCGCCGTGCGCCTGGAGACCGCCGACACGGGTGTCAGCGTCACCTGCGTGCTGCCGAGCGCGGTGCGGACCGAGCTCAGCTCCGGCATCGACCTCGGCCTGCTGCCGACAGTGGACCCCGAGGACATCGCCGATGCCATCGTCGGCTCGGTCCGCTCGCGGGCGCCCGAGATCGCGGTGCCGTCGTACGTCGGGCTCGCGACGAAGACCGTGCCCTTCGTGCCCGAAGGAGTCTTCCGGGCGTTCCGCAAGCTGGTGCACGACGACGCGGCGATCAACCGCGTCGACGACGCCGTACGCCGTCGCTACCTCGACCGGGTCGAGAACCAGTGACGCCGGTCAGGGAGCGGTGACGAGATCGGTCTGCTGGACCTCGACCACCTGCGTCGGTGGCGCCGGCGTCGGGGCGGCGAAGCCGTACAGGTCGGTCGCGACCGAGAGCGTGACGTGGCCGGCCAGGAAGGCGAAGGTCACGACGACGGCCTTCGCCACGGCGAAGGTCATCGACTGCGCGAGGGAGCGCTGGCCACGGAGGATCACGCTGGGTCAACGCGCCGCGAGGCATTTGGCTACTGCGATGCCCATCACGGACCGGTCACGACGGGCGACGACGCCCCTAGGATCCCGAAGGTGAGCACGAACGCCTGGTTCCAGAGCCCCGACGACGCCGCCAAGCGGCTCGATGCGGTGGGCTACCTGACCGACATCCCCACCGCCACGACGGCGTACCTGACCGGTGCGCTGGAGAAGCCGCTGCTGCTCGAGGGTCCGGCCGGTGTCGGCAAGACCGAGCTGGCCAAGGCGGTCGCCCGGGCGACGGGCGCGGAGCTGATCCGGCTGCAGTGCTACGAGGGCCTCGACGAGGCCCGCGCGCTCTACGAGTGGAACTACAAGAAGCAGCTGCTGCGCATCCAGGCGACCGACACCTCGCAGGACTGGGAGCAGACCCACGACGACATCTTCACCGACGAGTTCCTGCTGACCCGGCCGCTGCTGACCGCGATCCGGCGCAGCGAGCCGACCGTGCTGCTCATCGACGAGGTCGACAAGACCGACGTCGAGGTGGAGGGCCTGCTCCTCGAGATCCTCTCCGACTTCCAGGTGACGATCCCCGAGCTCGGCACCGTGTCGGCGGTGCGCAAGCCGTTCGTCATCCTCACCTCCAACGCCTCGCGCGAGCTGTCGGAGGCGGTCAAGCGCCGCTGCCTCTACCTCCACCTCGACTACCCCGAGTCGAAGCGCGAGAAGGAGATCGTCCTCTCGCAGGTCCCCGGTGTCTCCGACCGGCTCGCCGGCCAGCTCGTCGACACCATCGGCCGCCTGCGTGACCTCGAGCTGAAGAAGTCGCCCTCGATCGCCGAGTCCGTCGACTGGGCCCGCACGCTGGTCGCGCTGCAGATCGGCAAGCTCGACGACGCCGCGATCACCCGCACGCTCGGTGTGGTGCTCAAGCACCGCTCCGACCAGGAGCGCGCGGTCCGCGAGCTCAAGCTGGGTCGCTGACCATGCTCCTCGACCGGCACATCGGCTTCGTCGAGGCGCTGCGCGCGGCCGGCCTGACGGTGAGCCTGGCCGAGGACATCGACGCCGCCCGCGCGCTCGGCCACGTCGCGCTCGACGACCGCGAGACGGTCCGGGCGGTGTACGCCGCCACCCTCTGCAAGCGGGAAGGGCACCGGCCCGGCTTCGACGCCCTCTTCGACCTCTGGTTCCCCGCGCTCGTGGGGGACGGCCGCATGGGCGCGGGCATCGCCGCAGGCGCGACCGAGGGCTACGAGCTGGCCACCAAGGAGGGCGACAACGAGCTCGCCCAGGAGATGCGCGACGACGGTCCGCAGAGCCTCGAGGACTTCCGCACCGAGCTGGGCGCAGCCCTCGAGTCCGACGACCGGCAGCGGATGGCCGAGCTGGCGATCTTCGGCGTGGGTCAGTTCGGAGCTCTCCCGGGCCAGGGACCGGGCCGGTCGACGTGGAGCTCCTACACCGCTATGAAGCGGATCCGCCCCGAGGACCTGGCCTTCCGGATCATGCAGGGGCTCGAGGGCCAGGGCTTCGGCGAGGAGGAGGCGCGTGCCGTCGCCACCCGCCGGATCGGCACCTTCGTCGGCCTCGCCGAGGCCGACGCCAACCGGCGCATCGCGCAGGAGAAGGGCGTCGAGCAGATCCAGGAGATCGTGGTCCGCCCCACGCTCGACCGGCTCGACTTCCTCTCGATGCGGCGGGCCGACGTCGAGGAGCTGCGCCGCCAGATCTACCCGCTCGCGCGGCGGCTGGCGACCCGGCTGACCCAGGAGCACCACGCGCGCCGGCGCGGACCGCTGGACTTCCGGCGTACCGTCCGGGCCTCGATCGCCACCGGCGGCGTCCCGCTGGAGACGCACCACAAGCCGAAGCGGCCGCACAAGACCGAGCTGGTCGTGCTCTGCGACGTCTCCGGGTCCGTGGCCAACTTCGCCTCGTTCACGCTGCTGCTGGTCTTCGCGCTGCGCGAGCAGTTCGGCAAGGTCCGCGCCTTCACCTTCGTCGACGACGTCACCGAGGTGACCGACCAGTTCGTGCCCGGCGGCGACCTGGTGGACATCATGACCGGGCTCGTGGAGCAGTCCGCCCACACGGCCCGCTTCGGCCGGACGAACTACGGCCGGGCCTTCACGCGGTTCCTCGAGAAGTACCCCGACGCGCTCGGCCCGAAGACGTCGTTCCTGGTCCTCGGCGACGCCCGGTCCAACTACTCCGACCTCAAGCTGGACGCGCTGAAGACCATCGTCGAGGGCACGCGCAAGCAGTGGTGGCTCAACCCCGAGGTGCGCCGGAACTGGGACACCGGCGACTCCGTCGCCACGCGCTACAACGACGTCGTCCCCATGGTCGAGTGCCGCAACCTGACCCAGCTCTCGGAGTTCGTGCACGACATCCTGTGATGCGCGGTCAGCCCGGTCCGCCGTCAGCCCAGCCAGGCATCGCGTGCTGCGACCGCGATGTCGGGCTGGTCGGAGAAGACCCCGTCCACGCCCGCGTCGAGGAACGCAGTGACCTCGCTGGCCAGGTCGCCGTGGGCGTTCGGGTCCGTGCCGACCCGGAGGTTCGTGGGGAGGAACTGGTTCTCCGCCCGCATCGTCCACACGTGCACGAGGAGGCCGTCGGCGTGCGCGTCGGCGACGAGCCCTGACGGCGACGTGATCGCGCCCGAGGTGCGCGGCATCACCAGGTTCTTGTTGGCCCCGATGCCGTCGGCGTAGGTCGCGATGTCGGCCAGGCCCGCGGGGGTGACCAGATCGGCGTACGTGCGCGGGTCGCCGGCTGCCTGGAGATCGTACGGCGCGCCCGAGGCGTCGACCAGCTGGACGATCGGGGTGTCGACCAGGCGGTCCAGCTCCCGCAGGTTGCCGGTCTCGAAGGACTGGATCACGACCTTGTCGTCGGCGTCGTCGAGGTCGTACTTGTGCAGCAGCGCCACCAGCGGCTCCTCGAGGCTCAGCCCGATCGAGTCGAAGTAGGAGGGGTGCTTGGTCTCCGGGTAGACCCCGATCGTGCGGCCGTAGCGGCGCGACTCCGCGCGGGCCAGGTTGAGCACCTCCTGGAAGGTCGGCACCTCGAACCTCCCGTCGTACGCCGTGTTGGCCGGGCGCACCTGCGGCAGGCGCTCCTTGGCGCGCAGCGTCTTCAGCTCCGCCAGCGTGAAGTCCTCGGTGAACCAGCCGGTGACCCGCTGGCCTTCGATCGTCTTCGTCGTCCTGCGGTCCGCGAACTCGGGGTGGTCGGCGACGTCGGTGGTGCCACCGATCTCGTTCTCGTGCCGCGCGACGAGGACGTGGTCCTTCGTCGAGACCAGGTCGGGCTCGATGTAGTCGGCGCCCATCCGGATCGCCAGCCGGTAGGAGGCGAGCGTGTGCTCGGGGCGGTAGCCGGACGCGCCGCGGTGGCCGATCACCACCGGGGTCGTCGTGGCGGCTGTGCCGGTCGGTGCTGCGCCCGGTGACGCGTGCGCCGACACGGGGACGAGGGTGGTCAGGGCGAGTGGCGTGACGAGGGCGGCGACGGCGCCCGAGATGCGCAGGGTCATGTGCTGCATGCAAGCGGTCGTGGGTGACGCGCGCGCCGCGCCTCGATGAACGCTGCCCGGCTAGACTGCGATCCCGCCGACCACGACGCCGAGGTGACCTCTTGACCTTCGACGCCCACCAGCTCGACAACGTGCTGCTGGCGGGCTCGGTCATCACCCTGCTGGCGATCCTCGCGGTGCGTCTCTCCGCCGGCTTCGGCCTGCCGTCCCTGCTGCTCTACCTGCTCATGGGCGTCGTGCTCGGCGAGTCCGTGATCGGCATCGAGTTCAGCGATGCGCAGGTCGCGCACGCGCTCGGCTTCGGAGCACTCGTCCTGATCCTCGCCGAAGGTGGTCTGACCACGTCGTGGGAGTCGATCAGACCGACGATGAAGCTCGGGGTGTCGCTGGCGACCGTGGGTGTCGCCGTGTCGGTCGGACTCATGGCGCTCTCCGGACACTTCCTCCTCGGGCTCGACTGGCGCCTCGCGCTCCTGCTGGGTGCCGCCACGTCGGCCACGGACGCCGCGGCCGTCTTCAGCGTGCTGCGCACGGTCCCGCTGCCGCGCCGGCTGACCGGTGCCCTCGAGGCCGAGTCCGGCCTGAACGACGCGCCCGTCGTCGTCCTCGTGGTGCTCGTGTCGTCCGGGGCCGCGAGCGAGCACGGGATCCTGGCGATGCTCGGACTCGTCCTGTACGAGCTCGCAGCAGGTGTCCTGCTGGGACTCGTCGTGGGCTGGCTCGGCGGATGGGTGATGGGCCGCGCGGCTCTTCCGGCCTCCGGTCTCTACCCGCTCGCCGTGCTCTCGTTCTGCATCCTCGCCTACGGCACCGGTGCCGCCCTCCATGCCTCCGGCTTCGCCGCGGTCTACGTCGCTGCGCTGGTGCTGGGCAACGCCGAGCTGCCGCACCGAGCGACCACCAAGTCTTTCGCCGAGGGCATCGCCTGGATGGCGCAGATCGGGCTCTTCGTCATGCTCGGCCTGCTGCTGTCGCCCGGGCGCATCACGGTGTCGACCGTCGCCCTCGCGCTCGCCGCGGGGGTGCTCCTCACCCTGGTGGCCCGTCCGGTCTCCGTCTTCGTCTCGGCGCTCGGGTCACGCCTGGAACGCCGCGAGAAGGTCTTCCTGTCGTGGGCGGGCCTGCGTGGCGCGGTGCCGATCGTCTTCACCACGATCCCGCTCGCCGAGGGCGTGCCCGGTGCCCCGCGGCTCTTCGACATCGTCTTCGTGATGGTCGTCGTCTTCACCCTGCTCACCGGGCCGACCCTGCCGTGGGTGGCGAAGGTGCTGCGGGTCGCGAAGCGCTCCGAGCCCCGTGAGGTCGCGATCGAGGCCGCGCCCCTCGAGCGCATCGCCGCGGACCTCCTCCAGGTCCGGATCAGCAGCCGCTCGCGGATGCACGGCGTCGAGGTGGGCGAGCTCCGCCTGCCCCACGGTGCCTCGGTCTCCCTCGTCATCCGCGACGGCGAGCTGCTGGTGCCGCCGCTCCGCATGGTGCTGCGTCACGGCGACGAGCTGCTCGTCGTCACCCCGCGCAAGCAGCGGCACGCCACCGAGGAGAGGCTGCGCCTCGTCGCCAGGGGTGGTCGCCTCGCGCAATGGCTCGGGACCGAGCCCGGGGACTGAGCGCGGATGGCCGGCCCCGGGTGACCGGGGGCTAGGGGACCTTCGGGCCGCAGATGTAGGTGTCGGCCTCCGCAGTGACGGCGGCGACCTTCGGGTGCCAGGCGCGCAGGCCGTCGCCGACGACGACGACGATGCCGTCGCCGAGCACCGGCTTGCCCGACACGATCGGCGTCCCCGAGCCGAACTGCGCCGCCACGAGCTGGGCTGCGGGGCTCGAGGGGTCGGCCCAGATCTCCACCTTGCGCACACTTGCCGTGCCGGCGTTGCCGGTGTCACCCGGCGCGAAGCCGCGGCGCATGAGCTTCTTCATCGCCGTGCCCGCGCCGCCCGACTTCCGCCCCGCGTTGAAGACGCTGACCAGCACCTCGCTCGGATGCACCTTCTGCCCGGCGGCCACCTGCGTGTCCACGCAGCGCGAGGAGTCGCTGTACGACGACAGCGACGGGAACGGCCTCGTCGCCCAGATGAAGCCGACCACCAGCATCAGCAGCGTCGTGCCGACCAGGAAGGCAAGCGTGGGGCCGGACGTCTCGCGGGTTTCCATCATTGCTCCTGATCAGTCCCCGAGCTCGAGGACCCGGGCGTGGACGACGTGGCGCTGCTGCAACGCGGCCCGGAGAGCACGGTGCAGGCCGTCCTCCAGGTAGAGCTCGCCCTGCCACTTCACGACGTGCGCGAAGAGGTCCCCGTAGAACGTGGAGTCCTCGTCGAGGAGGGAGTTGAGCCGCAGCGTGTCCTTCGTGGTGACCAGGTGGTCGAGGCGCACCTGACGCGGCGGCACCGTGCTCCAGGCCTGGGACGTGGTCCCGTGCTCCGGATAGGGCCGACCGTCGCCGACGCGCTTGAAGATCACGAGCGCGATCCTAATCCGATTGCCGGGCAGGGGACCGGCGCCGACAATCGGTGCATGCCCGAGCTCGGCCCACTGACCACGTTCCTCGTCGCCTCGATCCTCTTCATCCAGGTGCCCGGGCCGTCGCTGCTCTTCACCATCGGGCGGGCGCTGACCGTGGGTCGGGCAGACGCGCTGTGGTCGGTCGTCGGCAACGCGCTCGGCCTGGTCGTGCAGGTGCTCGGCGTGACGCTCGGCCTCGGGGCGCTCGTCGCCGCGTCGGCCGCGGCGTTCACCGTGCTGAAGCTCGTCGGCGCCGTGTACGTCGTGTGGCTGGGCATCCAGGCGATCCGCCACCGCGGGGACGCGCGGGCGGCGCTGGTCGCCGCCGGTGCGGTGCCGCGGCGTACCTCCGCCGCTGCGTCGGTGCGCACCGGTCTCGTGGTCGGCGCCACCAACCCGAAGACGATCGTCTTCTTCGCTGCCTTCCTGCCGCAGTTCGTCAACGAGTCGGCGCCTGCTGCACCACAGCTGCTGCTTCTGGGCAGCGTCTTCTCGGTGATGGCCGTCGCCTCCGACTCCGTCTGGGTGCTGGTCGCCTCACGGGCTCGCGACTGGTTCGCCCGCAAGCCGGAGCGCCTGGACCGCATGGGCGCCGCCGGCGGCGTGATGATGATCGGCCTCGGCGCCACCCTCGCGACCACCGGCGCCGGCTCGCACTGACGGCGCTCACGGGCTGCCCGGCCGACCCGGAGCGGCGCGGCCCCGGATCCGTGGATTGTCGGGGTCGCCCGATCTAGGCTTCGCGCCATGACCGAGACGCCTGCCGCGACGCCGGCCGAGCAGCCCATCTCCGAGCAGCCTGTCGCCCCGGCGGCCGAGGCCCCCGCACCTGCCCCGACGGAGGCACCGGCCGCACCGGCCGCACCGTCAGCCGAGGTGCCCGCTCCCGCCCCAGCAGCCGCCCCAGCAGCCGCTCCGGCAGCTGCGCCGACGGCCGGCAACGCGATCGCGGACGCGATCCGGCCCGGCTACGCCTTCGACGGCGCTGCGCTCGAGCTCGGTGGCCTGATGGCGGATGCGACCACGCTGACCGACGTCCACATCCGGATCCCGCTCGGCATGCTCAACCGGCACGGGCTCGTCGCCGGCGCGACCGGCACCGGCAAGACCAAGACGCTGCAGCTGCTCGCCGAGCAGCTCAGCGCCAACGGCGTGCCCGTCTTTGCTGCCGACATCAAGGGCGACCTCTCGGGCATCTCGCAGCCGGGCGAAGGCGGGGAGAAGATCACCGCGCGTGCCGCCTCGGTGGGACAGTCCTGGACGGCGACGGCGTTCCCGACCGAGTTCTTCGCGCTCGGGGGCCAGGGCACCGGCATCCCCGTGCGCGTCACCATGAAGGAGTTCGGCCCGACCCTGCTCGCGAAGGTGCTCGGGCTCAACGCAACCCAGGAGTCGAGCCTCGGCCTGGTCTTCCACTATGCCGAGCAGGCGGGTCTCGAGCTGGTCGACCTCGCGGACCTCCGCGCTGTCGTGAAGTTCCTGACCAGCGACGCGGGCAAGCCTGCGCTGGAGGACCTCGGCGGACTGTCGTCGGCGACCGCCGGCGTCATCCTGCGTGAGCTCATCGCCTTCTCCGACCAGGGTGCCGACCAGTTCTTCGGCCAACCGCAGTTCGACGTGGCCGACTTCCTCCAGCTGCGCGACGGCAAGGGCGTCGTCTCGCTCATGGAGCTGCCCAACCTCCAGGACCGGCCGGCCGTCTTCTCGACGTTCCTGATGTGGCTGCTCGCGGCGCTCTTCCGCTCGCTGCCCGAGGTCGGCGACGTCGACAAGCCCAAGCTGGTCTTCTTCTTCGACGAGGCGCACCTGCTCTTCGCGGACGCGTCGAAGGACTTCCTGGCGCTGATCACCCAGACGGTCCGCCTGATCCGCTCGAAGGGTGTCGGTGTCTTCTTCGTGACCCAGTCGCCGACCGACGTTCCGGACGACGTGCTGGCGCAGCTGGGCTCCCGGGTCCAGCACCAGCTGCGGGCACACACGCCCAACGACGCCAAGGCGCTCAAGGCGACCGTCAACACCTACCCCGACAGCCAGTACGCCGACCTGGGTGAGGTGATCACGTCGCTCGGCATCGGTGAGGCGGTCATCACCGTCATGAACGAGCGAGGTGCGCCGACGCCCGTCGCGTGGACCCGTCTCCGCGCGCCGGAGTCGCTGATGGCGGCCGCCCCTGCCGCGGGCATGGAGGCAGCCGTGAAGGGCAGCGCGCTGTTCGCGAAGTACTCCGCCGTCCAGGACACCGAGTCGGCCGCCGACAAGCTCGGCGCCCAGGAGGGGGCCACCGCGAAGGCGTCGCAGGACGCGGCCGAGCAGGCAACCGCCGCGAAGCAGGAGAAGGCGGCTCCCAAGCCGGCGAAGTCGAAGCGCAGCGGGGCGATCGCGGACGCGGCGTGGAACAGTGCCGACGACATCGCCGCCGCGCTGGCACCGCGGGGCAAGAAGCAGCTCGCGCGCCAGGTGACCAACATCCTCAAGGGCGTCTTCCGTCGCTGACCGCCTCGCCCGGGACGGCCGCCAGGAACGGGTGGCCGTCCGGGGTGAGTCCGTGGCCCGGCATCGTCGGGACCGCGGCGGCACGAGCCCTGCCGTGTCCGGAGTCCACCGGGTCGCCGAGGCGCAGTTCGAGCCGGGTGCCGATCACGTCGCGCAGAGGCAGCCGGAGGTCTGCCCACCGGGTCGCGGTGAGAACCAGGTGGATGCCGAACGACAGCGACTCCTGGGCGAGGCCGGCGAGCGCGGCCTCCACGTCGGGCCAGCCCTCCCGCAGCGCCGCCCACCCGTCCACGAGGACGAACAGGTCGGGATCGTTCGCACGATCCCTGCGACGCCGGGCGGCCTCGGCCATGAGGTCGTCTGCCAGGCGGCGCAGCTCCTCCGGCTCACCGCGGCCGACGCACGACGACACCTGCGGAAGCCGGGCCAGTCGCGTGAGGCCTCCGCCGAGGTCGACCAACGCCAGGCGGGTACGCGTCGGTGCGCTGGCGGCCAGCGCCTCGCCGATCGTGCGGAGCAGCGTCGTCCGGCCCGACCGGGGCGCGCCCACGATCGCGACGTGACCGCCCGCCCCCGCGAGGTCGAGCAGCAGCGGTGCGTGGCGCTGGGCGCGTGGGAGGTCGACGAGGCCGACCGGCAGCCGTCGTACCCCGGGGTCCGGGACGCTCGCGAGGAGCCGGGGGAGCTCGGGCGCCTCGCGCAGGGGCGGCAACCAGATGCGGCGGGCGGCCCGGCCGTCGTGGGCGCGGTGCCGGGCCTCCGCGACCACGCGCTCCAGGAGGGCCGGCTCGACGTGCTCGTTGCTGCTCGGGTCCCTGACCGGGGCGGAGGTGAAGGGCAGGACGGTCCGACCGACTGTGCGGCGCGGCTCAGGGGCGGAGACGAGCAGGGTCTGGAACCGCGTCACCGCACCGGGGCCGGTCGCGAGGAGCCCTGCTCCGGGACGGGGCGGCAGCTCGTGGGCGTCGGCCGAGCCGATCACCGCCCGCGACTCGGCCGCCGTGTGCGTCCGGAGCGCGATCCGGAAACCGAGGTGCGACTCCAGCCCGCGCAGGCGCCCCTCGTCGAGGCGCTGGGAGGCGAGCAGCAGGTGGACCCCGAGGGAACGGCCGACCCGCCCGATGCTGGCGAACAGCTCGGCGAGGTCGGGCCGGGTGACCAGCAGCTCCGTGAACTCGTCGACGACGACGAGCAGTGACGGGACCGCTTGTCCACCGCGAGGAAGATCGGTGACACGTGCGACGTCGCCCGCGTCGCGCAGCACCTCCTGGCGTCGGACGAGCTCGCCGGCCACGGCGTCGTGCATGCGGTCGACCAGGGTGAGGTCGTCCTCGAGGTTGGTGATCAGGGCGGCCGTGTGAGGCAGCGCGCCGAGGGAGCTGAAGGTCGCTCCGCCCTTGAAGTCGACCAGCACGAGGTTGAGCTCCTCGGGGGAGTGGGTCATCGCGAGCCCGGTGACGAGGGTGCGCAGCAGCTCGGACTTGCCGCTGCCCGTGGCGCCGATGACCAGACCGTGCGGGCCGTGGCCGCCCTCTGCCGTCTCGCGCAGGTCCAGATGGACCGGCGCGCCCTCGATGCCGGTGCCGATCGGCACGCGGAGGTGCATGCGGGGCGACCCGCGCAGGAGTGCGGCCAGGTCACCGGGACCGGAGGGCGGGACCAGCGCCGCGCGTCGTCGCGCGGAGGCAGTGGCTGTGGCGAGGTCGCAGGTGTCGGGCCGGAAGTCGGCCGGCGTCACGTCGGCTCCGCCGCGTCGCACGCGTGCAGCGGGCCCTGTCGACACGGTCGTGGCTCCGGCGACGGGGCCACCGGCGGGCCGGATCGTGGTGGCCGGGCCGGAGGTCGGGCTGGTGGGGGCCGGTCGCCGCTCGTCGATCACGAGCAGGTGGTGCGTGCCGGCTGCCGGGAGCAGATCCTGAAGCGACGTTGCCCGGAGCCGGGCCGGGCCGACGTCGTCGCGGTCGGTGGGCGACCCGTGGTGAGGAAGCCACTTCAGCCACTCCCACGCGGCGAACGCCTCCGCGTCGTCGGCGAGCACGGCGATGCGCAGCCGCGCCGGGTCGATGCGCGCCGCGGAGCACACCCACGCGCGCGCGACCGCGCGTGCAGCCTCGCCCGGTCCGTCGATGACGAGGTCGCCGGTCTCTGCCAGGTCGACGGCGACGGGCAGGTCGCGCACGTGACGGTGGTGCTCGACGAAGCGCTCGAGGGCCAGCTGGGCGGCGAGGTCGGATGGCTGGCCGGGGATCGGCTCGGGCAGCTCCAGGTCGAGGCCGAGCCTGCCGGTCCCCACCCCGATGCGGACCGTCAGATGCTCGCCCGGGTCGGGGCTGTGGGCCACGACCGTGGCCGGTGCGGGGTGACGGTCCAGTGCCTCGGCCCGCTGCAGGTCGGCCGCGCGGACCACGGACTGGCGCGCGCGGGCCAGGTGGTGTCGGTGGTCGTCCCGGCTCTGCCCCGCGTGGGCGCGGCGTCGGCGGACCTGCCTCTCGACCTGGAGGACCACGAACGCGACCGTGACGAGCAGGAAGAGGCCGGCTGCGAGCAGGCTCCGCAACCGCATCGGACCGCCACTGCCCAGCCCGTTGCCGGCCACCAGCGCGACGGACCCGAGACCGCCCAGGGCGGGCAGGAGCATGAGGAGGCCGCCGCCCTCGGGGGGCCGTTGCGGCGGCGCTGCCGGCAGGCGCAGCGTGGTTCGCGTCCCGGTGATGGTCATGGCGACGACGCTAGGTCGGCCGACGGGCTCGTGCCCGGTCGTCCGATGGGCCTGTGGAGGAGGAGCGCCCGGGACCGGCCTGTGGGCGGGCCGGGATCGAGGTGCGCCGCTGCGGGCATCCATCCATGACGCCACGTGTGGTGGCCGGACGAAGGAGAGAAGCGATGACGACAGGTGCCGGGGCCGGGATCGGCAAGGCGGACGGGGTGGTCCTCGCCGCAGCAGCGGACGTGGGGGAGACGAGGGCGCGGCTGGACGGTGATCTGGCGGCGCTGCGCAGCCAGCTCGATCACCTGTCGGGCCAGTGGGAGGGCAGGGGACACGCGGCGTTCGTCAACGCGATCGCGGCCTGGCAGTCCACCGCCGACCGGATCGTGCACAGCCTCGACGACTTCGAGGCACAGCTGCGCGCCACGGAGTCGACCTACGACGAGGCCGAGTCGCAGGTGGCAGCCGCGCTGGGCCGCTTCGCGGCCCGGGGCTGAGGTGGGCCCGATGAGCGGCATGCTGAGAGTGGGCCACGCAGCACTCGACGACGCGGCGACCGGCCTGCGGTCAGGCGCCTCCCGGATCGAGGGCACGCTCGACGACCTCACCCGACGGCTCAGGTCGCGCTCGCCGGAGTGGACGGGCGCGGCCTCCGAGGCCTTCGAGCGCGCGCGCCTGCGGTGGGACACCGCCATGCGAGACATGCAGGAGGTCCTGCACGCGATGGGTGTCGCTGTCGCGGCAGCCAACGACGAGTACCGGCACGCCGAGGCCGCGAACGCCCGCAGGTTCGGCGGCTGAGCGGTGGCTGGCCTGTGCCGGATCTCGGTGGTGCCGGAGTCGGGCGACGCGACGGACCTCGCGGTGCCGGACCGGGTCGCGGTCGCCGAGATGCTGCCCGAGCTGGTCCGGCTGCTCGGCGCCCCGGGTGCGGCGCGGCTCGTGACCGTGACCGGCCACGAGGTCCGTCCGGACGTGGGGCTCCGCGACCAGGGCATCGCCGACGGCGCCGTGCTGGCCCTCGTGGGGCCGGCGCCGGTGGATGTTCCCTCCGAGGACCCGGCCGAGGCGGTCGCTGCCGTCGTGCGGTCCGGCGTCCTGGGCTGGCACCCCCGCCTGGTCGCTCCGGTCGCACGGCTCGGCTGCGGGCTCTTCCTGGCGCTGGCTGGTTGGGCTCTCGCCACCGGCCCGGGCTGGTCGGGGAGTGTCGCGGCGGCTGCCGCCGTGGGCCTCGGCGGCGCAGCCGTGGTCGCCGTGCGCCGGCGCCACGACCGGCTGATGGCAGCGGCCCTCGGATGGGCCGCGGTCGGCTTCGCCGCGGTGGCCGGCGGCCAGTACGCCGGTTCCGTTGCGGCCTGCGGGTCTGCGGCTGCTGCCGCCGTCCTGCTCGCCCGGGTCGTGCGGGGCGTGGGACTCCTTCTCGTGCCCGCGGCTGTCGCGGCTGTCGTCCTCGCCGGCCTCACGGCGCTGGCCACCTGGTCTCAGGTCGATCCGGGACTGCTCGCTGCGCTCGGTCTGGTGGGCGTCGGGCTCGCGTCCGTGGGGCTTCCCCGAGCCGCCCTCGCCTCCGCACGTGGTGACACAGCAGTGGCACGCGAGCTCATGCGTGCGCTCATGGCGGCTGTCGCGGTGGTGATGCTGGTGCTGACCGTGCCCACGGCCGCGCACGGCGTAGCAGGCGCCGGTCTCGTCGGCGCGGTAGCGCTCCATGTCGTGTGCCTGGGGTCCCGGCACCACGGCGCCGTGGAGGTCGTCACCGGTCTCGCCGTGGGAGCAGCCATGATGCTGCTCGCCGCCGGTGTCGTCGTGGTCACCCGTCCGCAGGCGGCGGGTGGCCTGGGGGTGATCGCTGTCGTGCTCGGCCTCGGGCTGGCGGTCGTCGCCGGCGGCGACATGGCGGGCGAGGGCGACCAGGACCCGCGTCTGGTGCTGGCGATCGACCGGATCGAGACGGTGGCCCTGCTCGCGATCGTGCCGCTCCTGCTGACCGTGGCCGACGCCGTGACGGTCGTCAGGCACCTGGTCCACGGGTGAGCGTGGGGCCGGGGCCGGTGATCACGGCTAGGCTCGCGCCCCGTGAAGGGGAGGACGGGCGCGGCACGCGCCGCGGG